>CALWNE010000053.1 GCA_944382705.1 uncultured Allofournierella sp. | reverse complement strand
CCCACCCCAGGCAGGAGACAGCTTGCAAACCCTGGTGGTTTTGTGTTACAATGGGGGCACTCTTTTGGAGGGTGCCCCGCAAGGGGTTTGAGCGTTCGATTGCTGCAACAGTCGGGCGCTTTCTTTTTTTGTTCATCTGCGGTCCATCCTTTCCATTGCTTTCCAAATTTCTTTGGAGGTGTACAGGGCCAGTTCCACATTGCCTGTCCTGTCCTCGCTACGGGTCTTCAGCAGACGGGCCAGTAAGTAAATCAACAGTTTTTCCATAATTGGTTCTCCTATCTTGTTGCGCAGTCTTTAAAATAGATGCAAAAATCTTCGGGTGGCAGCTGCAGCAATGTCAATACCTGCAATGCTTCACTTACTTGCCAGGGCGTCCGCCCATTCATCCGGTTCGATAACCATGAGCCGCTTTCTCCCATTTGGGCAGCAAAATCTCGGTCACGATAACCAGCATCTTGGATGGCCCGCCGAAGTTGCTTAAATCGTTGGTTTGGGTTTGCCATTCAGTTCTCCTTTCTGCCCGCCGTTGTGCGGGCTTTGCTTGTTTGTACCTTTCCGGCTGTGCTACAATGAGCGGGAAAGGGGGTGAAAAATTTGGTTTCGATCTCGAAAGATGCTGACAAATTACTTTGTGTTCTTTATAAAGAATTTCTGAACAGGCGCAAAAATGGTTTTACAAAAATGGCTGCCCGTCGCTTTAAAGCAGGGACAATTCCCACCTTAGAGCCAATCACTGACTGGCAAGCATCAGATATCACTGATGCTATGCTGGAACTGGCCAAAGCCGATCTTCTTCGTATCTTGTTGGGTGGCGATTGTGATTTGAATGATCAGGCTATCATCTACATGGAAAACCGGTTCAAGGACGGATTAAAAGAGGTGCTCTCTTTTCTCGCAAACTTCATTCCTTAGCCCTCATTAGTTCATAACTACGATATTGAACATCAACCTCATCCACATTCAAGTGCAGCAACACATGGATGCTTTTGGTGGGGTTGATATTCTTTATATCCACCTGACTGATACCCTCAAGTCTCTGGCCGTCCAGCCATATCCCTGCCGGTGTAATTTTGAGCTTCACGGCTTACCTCCTTTAATGATGATTTCCATGATGGTTTCCTTTCTGTTCGCTTTTCCTGCAACTTGCATAAACGCAAGTTATGGCGCAAAAAAAATTGATTCAATCTCCTGCGCTGTCAAATTCAACTTCTTTCGGAAAAGCTGAATTTCGTTTCGTGTAAAATCACTTTCTCCATTCAGCTTTCTATAAAGAGTAGTCACATTGCAGCCAATAATTCTTGCGGCCATTTCTGTTGTCATATTAAACTCTGCAAGTTTTGCCTTAAACAAATTGCGCTTAAACATTCGTCTCACCTCCTGTTAACTGAATTATACAACTTGCGTTTATGCAAGTCAATACATTTACGCAAGTTTTTTGCCTGTTTTTTAGTTTTTTACTTGCAAAAACGAAATATTCTGCATATAATACATGATAAAGGGAGGAGATGCTGTTGGGAAATTATCTCTCAGATCGAAGAAAAGAACTCGGTCTTACACAAAAAGAAATCGCCGATATGGTAGGCGTTTCCGAGGGTACGGTTAGCCGCTGGGAAAGCGGTTCTATTGCCAATATGCGCCGTGACCGAATCAATTTATACGCAAAAGCCCTGAAGGTTCGCCCCACTTTTATCATGACCGGGGAAACAGAAGATGATATGGATACGGACGAAGGGCAAATCCCCCATGGATTCAGTCCCCTACCAGAAACGGACAGGGTTCCTCGAATTGGTCGAATTGCCTGCGGAACTCCCATTACCGCAGAGGAAAACATCGAAGATTACGATAGCATCCCATCTAGTTGGCGTGCTAATTTCACCCTAATTTGTGTTGGCGATAGTATGCTGCCGAGTGTACAGGATGGAGACTTGGTGGCAATTCGCAAGCAACCGACTGTCGAGAATGGCGAAATAGCCGCTGTATTGATTGACGACGAAGCTACACTAAAGCGAGTGTATCAATATCCTGGAAAACTCATTTTACAACCTGAAAATCCGTCCTTTGAGCCTATTGTTCTTGTAGGGGATGAAATTAACCGGGCAAGCATCGAAGGTAAGGCTGTTGGGTTTTGCCGAAGATTATAGTGCCTTCCATCTATATTGTGCATTTCACAATAATTTGGTAGAATTTAAAATAATATGCTAATTTAGTGTATTATCTTAAATTTAGGAGGATAATCATGGCAAATTACACAACCGCAACCAGCGATAAAAGCAAAAAGCAAGTTGAAAAATTATTTTATCTAAGTTTGTTTGGAGTCTTTGGTCTGCATTATTTCTATGTAGGTCGATTGAAGCAAGGATTTATCCACCTTCTTCTTTCCTTTGTGCTGGTTGTAGCAACCTTTGCACTATGGGGTTCTTCTGTTCATACTGATACCGGCGCCGCTATCACACTTTCCGAAAAGCTATCCTCTACCCTTACCCTTTGGATTGTGTTTGTTTTAGCAGGTATCCCCACATTCATCCGAATCAAAGCTGGGGCATTTAAAGACAATGTAGGCAATCCCGTACGCCAGTAAACCTGAATCTTATGTGTAAATAAAAAATCCCCCACCGGCGGCAACCGATGGGGGATAAAAAGAAACTGTTCACTCCGATGAGCCAATACAGCCTATATATTTATGAGTTACATCTTCATTAAAATTATACAAACGGAGTGATCTATTATATGGCATTACAGATGGAAGACAAAGAACTCGAACAACATATCATCGAAGCAATTCAAGAATTATCCGACTTACTTGATAAGTGGAGAAAATCTACTTCTGGGAAAGATATTAAGAAGGCTCAACTTTTGTCGTATTGGTTAAAAAGCTATTCTCGTTTTCTTTCACGAGAATCTTCCTTCAATCCACAGTCTATACCCAAATTAACTCGTCGGCAAATTGTAAGCGTTGATTTTGGATTTCGAATTGGCTCCGAATTAGGTGGTCTTCATTACGCTGTAGTTTTAGATAAACAAAATGGATTTAAAGGTGATACAGTTACCGTAGTTCCGTTAGGTTCTAAAAAGGAAGGTTTTATTGCAAACTCAAATAAAATTTTATTGCAAGACGGTATTTATGGCCCCCTAAAAGAGAAAACCTCTTGTCAAATAGAAAATGCACGTAAAACTATACTTTCTCTTTTTGAAACTTCTGATAGTCCTTTGCCAAATGATGAACGTTTGGCAGAAATCCGTAATCTATACAAACTAGCGGAAGAGCAAATTTCCACCGCTGAAGCTAGTATGAAGAAAATGGAAACCCTCAAGCGCGGAAGTATTGCTAATGTAAGTCAAATTATTACTATCAGCAAAATGCGAATAAAAGAACCTGTCAGCCCAAAAGCTTCTCTTTACAACGTAAAGGTATCGGAACGCGATATGTTGCAAATTGAGCAAGCAATTTGTGAAAAATACATTTCTGGTTCAAAGTATAGTAATAAATCTTGATTTTTTGTATATACTATGTTATAATCCTAATGTAATTTTTCCGCTTCGGCGGCAGCGCATTAGCGCAATTAGGATTTTGAGGGGTATCTGTAGAAATACAGTTATCCCTCATTTTTTATTTATTAAAATATAAAAGCCATTCTTATTGTTACAAGAATGGCTTTTATATAAACCGTTCACTCAAATGAGCAAATACAGCCTACACACCTGTATTATACCTCATTTGGGTGGGCTTTGTAAAGTGCGCCTAAAGGAGGTATTTTTTATTATGGCAAACGAACGAACCAATACCGCAAAGTGGATTGAAAGCCGCAAGCGGTGGCAGATCAATGTCCAAAAGGACGGCGTCCGCAAAACATTCACCAGTGCCAAGCCCGGCCGAACCGGCCAGCGTGAAGCCAACAAAAAAGCGGATGAATGGTTAGAACACTCTGTAATAAGCACCGGCAGTAAAGTTAGTGTTTTGTATCACCAATTTTTAACTTCTAAAAAAGCTACCACATCAATGAGCAACTGGCGCCCTATGGATGGGCGCTGGCGTAATAAGATAGAGCCTGTTATTGGCACAAAGGCCATTGGCAAGCTAACCACAGGAGACTTACAAAAAGTTCTTGATACTGCCCTATCCGATGGATACGCAAAAAAGAGTCTGCAAAACTTGCGGGCCGATTTGTGCGCATTCTTAAAATGGGCCAGAAAAAATAGATACACTACTCTTACCGGTGAAGATTTAGAGGTATCCAAGTCGGCTAAGAAGAGCGAAAAAAGAATACTGCAGCCCAAAGATGTAATGATACTCTTTAATATTAGTACAACCGTTGTGCGAAATAAAAGAATAAACGAAGAGTACATCAACGCCTATCGGCTGGAAGTTCTGACCGGATTGCGGCCCGGTGAAATTAATGGGCTGCAATGGTCGGATTGGCACGGAAACCGATTGGAGCTGCGCCGGGCGATTAATGCATATGGCGAAACTACTACCGGCAAAAACGACAACGCACGGCGTGTGGTTTATCTGTCCACCCTGGCTCGTCAAGTGCTCGAAACACAATATGAATGGACAGGCCCAAAGAGCTCTGTATTTTGCATCAGCAATCTTCAGCATTATCATAGCCGTTGGAAACGGTATTGCAAAGTCAACGGTCTACCCGATATTGCACCCTATGAAATCCGACACACCTTTGTGAGCATCAGCGATTCCCTTCCTGAGGCACAGATGAAAAAACTTGTGGGACACAGCCAAAGTATGGATACCTATGGCGTGTACGGTCACCATGTTGAGGGCGAAGGCGAAGAAATCAGCCGAAACCTGGATAACATCTTCTCTAAGATATTAAAAAACGGCTAACAAAAACTAAAGTGTGTACCTTTCTGTGTACCTGCAACGAAAAACCCCCGGCAGAACTGTATTCTACCGGGGGTTTTATGGCGGAAAGAGAGGGATTCGAACCCTCGGTGGGTTTATGGCCCACACACGATTTCCAGTCGTGCGCCTTAGACCAGCTCAGCCATCTTTCCATATATAAAACAGAGGAAACTCTGTTTTTGCTGTTGGAGGTGCTGACCAGACTCGAACTGGTGAATGAAGGTTTTGCAGACCTTTGCCTTACCAACTTGGCTACAGCACCGAATAATGGAGCGGCTTACGAGGATCGAACTCGCTACCTCCACCTTGGCAAGGTGGCGCTCTACCAGATGAGCTAAAGCCGCATGTTTACCGCTCAGTTATAATACCATGTCCCTATAAAAAATGCAAGCCTTTTTTTGAATTTTTTCAAAAATTTTTTTTACACCTTCTGTTCTGCCTCCATTGCGGGCCTTGCAGCAGCCTGGCCGCCCCTTCTTTTGCAGCTAAAACCACCGTTTTAAAATTTCCGACCGGTCCATCTTGAAGCTCTTTTATAAGGTGCACCCGGCCCATCCCCGCCGTATGGGCAATTTGCATCGGCAAGCCTTATGGCTCAGGGTGTACAATCCCCCTTCCCGCTTTTGCCCATGGATTGGTTTTCTGCAACCACTGCCAAACTGCCTGCCACCGCAAAACCGTGCCAGACTTAGCAAAGCAAGAAGCACAGACAGCTTGCCGGCTCCAGAGCCACAGCCCAGACACAAAAAGAAACCAACCGCACAGGGCGATTGGTTTCCTGGTTGGGTTGGCGGGATTCGAACCCACGCATGCGGGAGTCAAAGTCCCGTGCCTTACCGCTTGGCGACAACCCAGTATAGAAAAAAGCGAACTCGTGACGAATTCGCTTTTTCAAAAAGTGGGGTGGCTAGAGGGATTCGAACCCTCGGCCTCCAGAGCCACAATCTGGCGCGCTAACCAACTGCGCCATAGCCACCACATATGGTGCGCCCGGAGGGACTCGAACCCCCGGCCCACTGCTTAGAAGGCAGTTGCTCTATCCACCTGAGCTACGGGCGCTTAGTCGTTGTTCCCTGGGACACGCTGCTCAATTATAATACTACGCCCGGGACGAAATGTCAACACCTTTTTTTGAATTTTTTTGATTTTTTTATAATTTATTTTGCCTGATCGATTTTCATCAAAAATCATCGTTTCCACCAGAAAGTATGTCATTTTTTTGGCATATCACTGGTATCTCTTTCTGCCTATATATGGTATAATTATAGGCCAGTAGAACAGATGCCGTTTAGGCGACATCAGGAAAGGATGAGAAAGTAATGGCAAATATCTGGCACGACATGAACCCCTCTCGCATCAATGTGGACGACTTTGTCGCCGTGATTGAAATTGAAAAAGGTTCCAAGAAAAAATACGAGCTGGACAAAGAAACCGGCATGATCATTCTGGACCGTATCCTGTACACTTCCACCCACTATCCTGCAAACTATGGCCTAATCCCCCGCACCCTGTCCGACGACGGTGACCCTCTGGATGTTTTGGTGCTGTCCAGTGAGGTAATCCAGCCCATGAGCCTGGTGCGCTGCTACCCCATTGGCGTGTTCACCATGATGGACGGCGGCAAGCTGGACGAAAAAATCATCGCCATCCCCTTTAGTGACCCTACCTACAATACTTACCGGGACATCGACGAGCTGCCCAGCCATCTGTTCAGTGAGATGCGCCACTTCTTCCAGGTATACAAAAACCTGGAAGGCAAAGAAACCGTGGTAAACGAAGAACAAGGCCGTGAAGCCGCCATGGAAATTATCCAGAAGTGCCGGGATAATTATGTAGAAAAATACTGCAAATAAGCCCGCCTGTACCTATCAGCACATTCTGCATTTTATTGAAGGTGCAGCGTATCACTGTAAGCGCTGTGCAAACCGCCATTCCCAAACGGGAGTGGCATTTTTCTTTTTCAGCGGAACACCGGGCCACTGGCGCAAATTACCCCTTGCGGCCCCTTTGCCTTGGTTTCAAGCAAAAGCTTGCATAAAAAGATTCCGCCATTTTGCCCCATAGGAATCAAAAGCCCCACCCGTTCAAAAAACGGGTGGGGCTTTGAGCAAGGTTGTGCGCTCGGATTTAAATACAGCTTACTGTGTATTGCGTCGTTTGCGCCATACCTCCAAACCAACAAGTCCAGCTGCTGCACCAATAGCAACAGTCATCAGTGCAGCAATGGAGACGGCACTGTCGCCGGTAGCGGGACTGAGTTTATTTGCAACGGGTACAGGCGTTGCGGTTACCTGAGGGGCAGGCGTTGCCGTTGCGCCCGGCGCAGGTGTGGCGGTTGCTTGCTGCTCCGCCTTGGTCCAGGCGATGGCATAGGGCGAGAAGCTGTGGGCCACAAAATACAAGCCCTTTTCATTCTCTGTAACTTTAATTACTTCCACCTGGCCAGCACCATTTCCCTCATCCATCATGTGGAGCACCACAAAATCATGGGTATCCTTTCCGGTTCCCGTGGGATAAGGCAGCTCCACAGGAACACCACTGGCGGGAACATCCCCAGTCCATTCCAAATCAAAGAACTGGATGCTCTGAGCAGTTACGCCCTTCAGCACCTCCTGGGCCTTGTTAGTCATCGTCTCTTTGACTTGCTCAACGGTTTTGAATCCCTTGTTTTGCAGGCTCTGAGATACCTGATTCAAGGCACCAACAATCAGATAGGCCGAAGGCGTGGTTGCTTCCGGGGCAGGCGTTGCCGTTGCGCTGGGTGCAGGTGTGGCGGTTGCCTCCGGGCCAGGCGTTGCCGTTGCGCCGGGTGCAGGTGTGGCAGTTGCCTCCGGGGCGGGCGTTGCCGTTGCGCTGGGCACAGGTGTAGCAACTGCATCCATCTGCCGATTCTTCTGGTCGCACATAGCCAGATACAGGGTTTTGGTGGTCTGCTGAATTTTTTCCAATCCCTTGGCAACTTCCTCCTCATTGGCGTATACATGGCTTGCACTCAGCTCACGGTTCGCATCCGCCAGGGCCTGCTGCAAGGTCTGCCACTGAGCCTCTTCGTAGCATTCAGCTTTGAGCGTCTCCACATGGTTTGCCAGCGACTGCAGTCCATTGGCCAGAACCAGGTATTCATCAGTCAGCTGGTAAAAACCAAACCCTTCACCCTTGTTTTCCGATGCGCCGAATTTGTTGTTATGATTCAAATAATAAACCACTCCGTCAACCTGTGCGCTCAACAGCACATTTCCGGTTTCGGTGACGGCCGCCTGGAATACAGTGGGTGTGTTCTTTACAGGCAGGTGATTGTTTCCAGCTCCATCCAGGCTCAGGTAATACCCGGCCTGATCGCAGCTTTCCAGCGTATAGCCGCCCTCCACTTTTGCTACCTTCCACTGCTGGCGAGTGGCAGCAAAACCAGAGTTCAGTTTCAGTTCGTTGCCCCGATTGGCGGTTCCCTGCTGCCAGCCTCCACTGGTCAGCTGGTCGGTTTTGCTGGTACCATTGGCATGGTACAGGATGCGGCCACTATTTTCTGCATAGATAGCGTAAACGCCTTCTTCCAGAACATTCTTTTCCTTTTCCAGATAAGCCTGAATGGTTTTGCCTTCATTCCTACCGTAATCTTCCGGCATAAATACCTCATCATCACTGGATACATACACCGATACCAGTAGCCGAGTGGTTTGAGTCTTACCCTGCAGCTGATAGCTTACATCGCAGGCAATCGTTTGCGTACCGGGTTTTACTGCCTTTACGGCCACGGTCTTTTGGTCATTCTGCGGCTGCAGGGTTGCAAATTCAGCATCGGAACTCCACTGGATGGAATTCACATCAATGTTTTCCAGCGAGACACTCAAAACACCAGTCCAGCCTTGCTTTACAGTCAGAACCGTATCACTCAGCTGAAGAACTGGAGCTTTTTCAATCATTTGCTCACTGTAATGCCACCCGGTGCCCAAAATATCTTCCACTGTGAATTGCTCGTAGAAGATATATCCATAGTCCGGAGCCCATTCCTGCTGCTGGGTCTCATACAAAAGCCCCAGCGCATTGCCGCCAATCTGGGTTAGGCAGGAGTACATATAGCTGTTGGGATAGCGAACTTCATCACTGTTCAGCCAGGTGACCTGCCCGGTGGATTCATCCATCGAACCAATGCGGACAACACCGCTTTTTCGGCCACCGTCACGGGGGTAGGAGGCCGCAATCAGATTGCCGTATGCAGTGCCATTCTCATTCCAGACAAAACCATCCAGATTAATAAAAGAAACCATGCAGTTGGATGTGTATTTCAAGGCTTCGTCTTGGGTATAAGGGCCCCAGGTAACACCGCCATCCTGGCTGTCGGTGTAGCTGATGCAGCCAACAGTGTTGCGGGAATACATACGCAAATCGCCATTGGGCAGATTCACAATCTGAGATTCACTGGACTTTCCGGTGCCATTCAGGTTATCGGCATGATTGCCCCGGTGCCAGGTAACGCCGCCATCGTCGCTGTAAATCACACTGGCCAGTTCCTTGCCGGTAGCATTATCGTACACAGGGAACAAGATGCGCTCGCTGCCATCCGCATTGGTTGTGGTTACACCAACACCAGGGCACACACCGGTAAAAGCCTCGTTTTCCGACAGCTTAATATCCAGCAGCTTGGGCTCACCCCAAACCAATGTATCCCCCTGAACCTCACCGGTGCGCAGCATAATGTAGAATACAGGATATACCTTCCAATCCGACTGACGATAGAACAGGTTTTTCTGTACCCAAGTCTCCGCCTCACCCTCAGCTGCCTGCTGTACGCAGACTTCTTGGATCACATTCTGGCTCACGCCATCCCAGCTGTACACATTCAGCTCAGCATCCACCCATGTACCGGTCTGCTCGTCTGCTTCGGTAACAATGGGATACAACTTCAAAAGTGTGTCTCCAACGGTTACTTCCTTGGGCTCTGCATTCATATCCAGGCGCCACTGGTAAACACTCTTATCGGTGGGGGCGTCACCATCGGCATTACCATGAAAAATGATTAAGCGGCCCTTCTCATCAAAACCGCTGCTTTCCCAGCCCATACGGTTGCCCCACATCAAGCCTACATAAGAAGGACAAGCATCCACAACCATATAAATTTTGCCATCCTTGCCCTGTACAACAGCGGGGTCAATGAAGGAAGCACTGGACTGGCCCGTGGTTTTATCGGACATATCATCAAAGTAGTTTACCACCTGATAATCCCAGGTCTTGCCGCCATCCTTGGATACAGAAGCAACGGTGTCCAGGTTTTGGGGCGAGTCCGCAGTAGTCCTCCACCGAATGTCGGACACTGCCAGCTGCCAGCCATTGTTTAAGGTAAACAGCGAAGGAATACGAAAGTACTGGCTGGGGCCAGTTTCATCTTTAATAAACGGCTGATCCTGGGTCGTTCCCGTCAAATTCTTTGCAGTAATCTGCAAAGTGCCCACATCATCAGGGTTGACTTCATCGCCGCCATTCTCGCTGGCTTCATCCGCTAAACGCAAATCGCCGCTGTTATTGCTCCCAGTCTCCTGCTGATTGCTTTCCAGAACATGTTCCTCCGTTTGCTGAGAGTCATGGTTATCCACAAGCTCTTGCTCTTGCCCTTTCTCATCCTCTGCGGGTGCTTGAGCCAAAACCGAAGGGTCTGCTGCCTCTTCATCAACCACAGGCTGCAATTCTTCATCGGAAAGCTGTGCTTCCTCATTAAATTCAGCCGCACCAATTTCAGCCGCTGCATCATCGGTTTGGGGCTCAGCCTGTACCTGACCGGAAGCAGAGGGTTCTGCACTTTCAGCAAATGCGGGTGCAGCTGTGCCGAGCATCATGGTTATGGCCATCAAAACCGCCAAGATTCGCTTAAACTGTAACTGCATTGTTTGAAACAACCTTTCCATAGTACTTGGGTTTGCAAACCGGGAACCGGAAACTGTTTTTCCCGCAAGCAAACTCGGTGAATTATACGAACTTAAATGCCTGGAACAAATTTTTCATTTTATAAGCATCACTCCTAAAAATAATCAACAAAATTTTAATTAAAATTATACATAAAACCATATTGTTTTTAATATTTTAAAAATCGATTTAGGCTTTGGTGAACATTTTGTGCACGATATTGCAATTGGTGTTTTTCTTTTGCATACATTTCCTCATGCTTTTTTGTGCAGTTGTTATACCTGCGCACAATCTTTTGCATTTTTCATCTGCATCAGCTCAACCTGGCCTGCACAACCTCTGTACCTTATTTCCAAAACAAGCCATATTAGCGATTGTATCGCTTAAACATTCAACGGCAGCATTCCTGCCAATTTCGCCAGCTTAATCATGGGCAACAAAAAAACCCCCGGATGGGCCAAACCGACCACATCCGAAGGCTTTTTGCACGCAGCTGCCAGCTTTTGTTGCTGGGCAGCCTCTATTTTTTTAAGACTGAGCAGCCTGGCTCTTTGCTCTCTTATCGAATCACCAGGCCCAACAGGGCAGCCAGCTGGGCGGCTTGCTCCCAGCTCACTATGGCACCCTTCAGCTCCTGGGCTGTATCGCTCAAAACAGGCCGTTCCATCTGGCTGCTGGTAAAATCCACCCCCTTGAGCGGGGTTTTAAAAAAGTTTGTTTCCACCAGGGTGCAGTTCTCCCATTCCAGCTGGCTGTGTCGGCATTCCTGGAACCAGGCTCCTGTCAAATTGCAGCGGCACATCCGGGCAAATTTGAACACGCTGTCCGAAAAATTCACCCGTTCCAAACGGCAATCCTCCATGAGCAAACCATGAAAGCCGCTGTTGCTCAGGTCTGCTCCCAGTGCCTTTACATCCTGCCAGTGTACCCGGCAAAAGCTGCTTTCGCCAGCCTGTACACCGGATACATCGCACTGGCGCAGCACCACATCCTGCCAACGGCTTTCCCTTAAATCGCAGCCTGTCAGACGACAGCCCTGCAGCACACAGCCCTCCAGCTCCAGCTCCCGCAAATCCTCGCCTGCAAGATTTGCCCCCACAATGCTCCAACCTTTCAGAGCCTCACCGCTGTGGCGGGCCATCCAAATCAATTCTTCCGGCCGCTCCGCCTGCTCCAACCGGGCTGGCAGGCAGGGCAGCTGCAAACCGTTTTTATGTGCAGTGCTCAAGGTTGTGTTCTCCTTTTTATTTTGTAAAATCCATTCTATTTTAGTACAATTTTAGCACAAACTCTTATCCAGCAACCAAGCTTGCACCCTTGCCCTTTCGCACCAAGCAAAGCTATTGCGCCAACGGTTCCGTCTATGCTGCCACGGAGGGGATATTCTAAACGAAAAAACACCCTGCAAACCATTGTTTTGCAGGGTGTTTGCTTGGTGCGGATGAAGGGACTTGAACCCCCACGGTATCGCTACCACTAGAACCTGAATCTAGCGCGTCTGCCAATTCCGCCACATCCGCACGGATATGTATGCAGTCATTGATTGATTGCATTGGAGCAGGTGATGGGAGTCGAACCCACGTCCTCAGCTTGGAAGGCTGATGTACTAGCCGTTGTACGACACCTGCGCATCCGTTTTGTGACTGCGAGAGTTATTATATCACCCATTTTTAAAAATTGCAATAGGTTTTTTAAAAATTATTTTTATTTTTTGTCCTCAGTCCACCCCTCCCTTCAATCCCCCCTTTCCCCCGCCGGCAGCGGGGCCTGCTTTTCGCTGCAAAACGCCATTTTATTTGCCGGTGTTTGCGTGTATAATAGGAACCAAGCATTTTTGTTGTTTGTCTGCCCGGTTCCCCATGGCTTTCGCCGGTTCTCCAGGCAAATCATTTTGTGTGTTTTGGAGGTACCCCCATGCGCTACATCGTTGCCGACATTCATGGTTGTTACAATGAATTCATGGAGCTGCTCCATGCCATTGGTTTTTCCAGCCAGGACGAGCTGTTTGTTTTGGGGGACTGTATGGACCGTGGGCCCCACCCCATTGCGGTGATACAGCAGCTTATCTCCATGCCCAATGCCCGCTATGTTTTGGGCAATCACGACGCTATGATGCTTTCCGTGCTGCGCTGCCTTACTGCGGAAATTACCGCCGAAAGCATTGACACACTAAAAAATCAGGAGCAGGTATCCCAGATTTATTCTTTATGGATGAACAACGGCGGCGAGGTAACTCTGGGGCAATTTGCTGCCCTGCCCCAGCAGCAGCAGGAGGAAATTCTGTGCTACCTGAAGCAAGCCTCCACTTTTGAAGCCGTCCAGCATAACGACGCCCTTTATATTATGGTGCACGGTGGCATCGACCAGTTTGACCCCACCAAGGAACTGGAAGAATATGACCCGCAGGACTTTTTGTGGTGCCGTGCCAACTACCGCTGCCGCTACTACGCCAGCGACCGCATTCACCTGGTAACCGGCCACACACCCACCCCCCTGATCCGAAAGGATAAACAACCCCTCATCTTTCAGGAAAACGGCCACCTGGCACTGGATTGCGGCTGTGTGTTTGGCGGTCAGCTGGCAGCCTACTGCCTGGAAACCGGCCAGACCGTCTATGTAAACTCCCAGCAGGAGGGTGTTCTCAATCCCTGACCCGTTGCCCAAAACCGTTGTTCGCTGTTTTGGGCTTTTGTTTTTTTGGTGCAGCCGTACCACAGCCGTTATCGTTGCGCCCAGGGTTATTTTGTGGCATAATAAATTGTATTACCAGGCAGCACCGCAGCATTCTCTGGCAAAGGCAAAGCGTGCCGGAATTTTTTGCAAGATAGCCCAAAAGTGCAGCCGCACCCTTGCTGGATTGGCAAGCATTTTGGGCACTACCACAGAAAATTTGGGCGCGGTGTGCCACCCGGAGCCCTTTGGGTACATTGCGGGGCACTGCCGCTACACTTAACGAAAGGAGACTACCATGGAATTTTGGGAGTACCTGCCTTTTTGGAGCAAACTCACCCCAGACCAACAGGCCCTGCTTCAGCGCAGTGTGAGTTTTTATTCCGTCCCCAAGGGAGAGGTGGTGCACAATGGCTCGCAGGATTGCATTGGCCCGCTGATTGTTGTAACCGGGCAGCTGCGGGTGTATTCCTACTCGGACGATGGCCGGGAAATCACCCTGTATCGGCTTTTTGAACGGGATGTGTGCATTCTTTCGGCTTACTGTATGCTCAACAGCCTGCAATTTGATATTTCCATCCAGGCCGAAAAAAATACCACCCTCTACCGCATTCCCGCACCTGTTTACAAGCAGCTGATGCAGGAGTGTGCTGCGGTGGCCAACTACACCACCGAGCTGATTGCCAGCTCTTTTTCTGATGTAATGTGGCTGCTGGATCAGATTTTGTACAAACACCTGGACAGCCGCCTGGCGGCTTTTTTGGTGAACGAATGCCAGCTGAACGACAGCCTGCGCCTAAAAATCACCCACGAAGCAATTGCCCGCCATCTGGGCAGCGCGCGGGAAGTTGTTACCCGTATGCTGAAATATTTCCAAACCGATCAGATGGTGGAGGTATCCCGTGGATGCGTTACCATTACAGACCTGGAAAAGCTCACCCAGATTGCGCAGGATAGCTTGCGCTAAAGCCAAACAACACCACTTCGGTGTACTTATAGTGACTTGGTCACGGATATTTTTTCTGCATAGGGATATACTAAACACAACAAATCAATGGCAGCTCCGCACCCTTAATGCCAACTGGCCCAGGCGGTGTATGCTGAATTTTTTGTGAGTTTGTTCAAAAGCATCCCTTTAAAAATTTGTATGCTTTTGGTTTATCTTGCAAAAATCCATCGCTATTTCCTTGATTGGAAAGGATGCAGAATTGCCCCAACGAATAAGCAAAGGAGCGTTTTGGTTATGAGCGTTATGACCATCACCAGCGAAAATTTTCAGCAGGAAGTACTCAACAGCAATGTGCCCGTTCTGGTTGATTTCTGGGCAGAGTGGTGCGGCCCCTGCCGCATGATGGCTCCTATCGTGGACCAGATTGCCGAGGAGAAGGCCGGCAGCATTAAGGTGGGCAAAATCGACATCGACCAGTGCCCCGAGCTGGCTGCCCAGTTTGGCGTTATGAGCATTCCCACCCTGATTGTTTTTAAGAACGGTCAGGTTGCCTGCAAGAATGTGGGCCTGGTGCCCAAAGCCAATGTGGAGCAGATGCTGGGCTAATCGCCAGACATCTGCAAAGCCGCAATTCATTTACTAGCTATCTTCCTTACTTTTTTTAATATATCTTCCTCCAAGTATCAACAGCAAAGCCGCCGGGCCACAAGGGCTCCGGCGGCTTTGCTGTTTTTTTAGGCTGCGGCCTGCAAGGGTTATCGCTTGGGCTGTTTGGAAGTTTTTGCGGCTTCCGTTTTAGGGCCAGCGGCTTCCATCATGGCGCCAGCGTATTTCTGACGGGAAACTTCCCGCTTGCTCAGCCGGTTGCGGGTGGCGGTGCGCAGAAGGCTGTACAGCACCGAGCAGGCAGGAATCATCACCAGCATACCCACCACACCCATGGTACTGCCGCCCACGGTAACGGCCACCAGCACCCAAATGGCAGGCAGGCCCACCGAATTGCCCACCACACGGGGGTAAATCAGGTTGCCTTCAATCTGCTGAATTACCAGGAACAAAATCACAAACACAACTGCCTTCATGGGGTCATCAATCAAAATCAAAAACGCCCCCACAAAGCAGCCAATAAAAGCACCAAATACAGGAATCAGTGCAGTAACGGCCACCAGCACACTGACCAGCAGCACATAGGGCATATCAAACAGGGTCATGCCCACAAAAAACAGCAGGCCCAAAATGCAGGCCTCCACACACTGACCGGACAAAAACCGGGAAAAAATGCGGTCGCTGAGCTGTGCAATTTCCAAAATGCGGTCAGCTGCCTGTTCCGGCAGCCAGCCGTAGAGCAGCATCCGAATCTGGCGGGCCAGGCTCTCCTTCTCAAACAGCAGGTACACTGCAAAGATAAAGCCAATAAAAAAGTTTACAAAGCCCGAAATCAGGCCGGTGGCAGCGCTTACCGTGTTGCCCACCAGCACCAGACCGCTGGTTTGCAGCCAATCCACCGCAGCCTTTACCAAGCCGTTCCAGTCAATGCTGGCAGGGTCTTGCAGCCATTCCTTCAAGGCGGGGTAATCTGTCATCATCCGCACCATAAACTGCTGGGCTTCCTTCCAGAAGTGGGGCAGCTGGGCAAAGATGCGCAGGGTGGTTTCTTGCAGCTGCGGTACCACCAGCAGGCTCACAATCATAAGCACGCTCACCACGGCTGCCAGGGTGATTACCAGCGATATGGGCCGTTTGATGCCCTTCACCTGCCGTGGCAGATGTGCCTCGATGGCACGCATGGGTACATTAAAGATAAAGGCCATGGCCCCGCCCAAAGCAAAGGGCAGTATCATGGTTCCAAGGCCACCCATAATGCGGCCCAATCGGTCCATATTTTGCAGACCCCAATACAAAAGAATGCACAGCACCGCTGCACCAAACACAGTGCGGATGTTTTTTTTGTTGTCCATAACCTTGCTCCTAGTGTTCTGTCTTGTTATTCCCCGGCTGCCCGTGCAGCCGCTTATGTTTATCATAGCGATTTTGCCGCCGGGCCGCAAGGGCTTGCAGGGCCATCACCGGTTTAAAATCTCCTCAATGGCATCCAGCTTGCTCTGGGCAGCCAGCCAGCGTTCCCGGTATTCGTCCTCCAGGCATTCCGGCTGGCCGCCATAACCGTTTTTGCCCTGCTGGCGTATGATGGGCAGATAGTCCACATAGCTGTAATCCAAATCCACATTGGTGCCAATGCCAGGCACCTGACCCACCGAGGAATACTGCCACATTCCATACTCACCGGGATGGCCCAGGTATCCCCGGTAATCTGCCACCCAAAGGGGATAGTCCGCCAGCTGCTGATAATCCAGATACTGGCCCAGATAATTGGTATAGCTGTAATAACCTGGGAACCAGCCCTTCTGATCCAAAATATCCATGGCAAAACGCACCAGCTGGGTGGCTCGTTCCCGCCCCAGCTGGGCCAGCTCCTGGCTTTCCGCATCCACATACACCGGGTATTCCAGCCGGTGCCCCTCCAGGGCAGGCAGCAGCACATTCAGCTCGCCAATCACTTCTTCCTCGCTGGAAGCATAGGTGTAGTAGTACGCCCCCACCCGCAGGCCAGCTGCCTGGGCCTGTTTTACATTATCGTTGAAATAAGGGTCTAGATAAGGCCCATTGGCACTGCTAGACCCAAGCCTTACAATGGCAAACCGCTTGCCTGCCTGGTATACGGCAGGCCACTGGATTACTCCGTTGTAGCGGGATACATCCACACCTTCCTCAAGTACGGTCATGCCCTCACCTCCTTTTTCCCCCATGGTATGCACCCCAAGGGTAAAAGGTTCAGCTGCCGCACTTTACACAATCATGCCGCCATTCACACCCAGCACCTGCCCGGTTATGTAGTCCGCATCCTCGGCAGCCAAAAACAAAATCGAACGGGCCACCTGTTCGGGTGTGCCCAGCCGTCCCACCGGTATCTCCTGGGCCAGCTCCTCCTTATCCTGGGCAGAAAAACCAGCCATCATGCGGGTATCCACCACGCCGGGTGCCACGCAGTTCACTGTAATGCCGCTGGGGCCTTCTTCCTTGGCCAGCGCACGGGTAAAGCCAATCAGCCCTGCCTTCGCCGCCGAATAGGCAACCTCACAGCTGGCCCCCACCTGCCCCCACATGGAACTCACGGTTATAATGCGGCCCCATTTCGCCCGCAGCATTCCCGGCAGTGCCAGCTGGCAGCAGTGGAATGCACCGGTCAGATGCACATCCAGCATACGGCTCCACTGCTGGGGGGTTACATCGGTAAACAGCTCCTGCCGGGCAATGCCTGCGTTGCACACCAGGATTTCCACCGGGCCAAGGGTCTGTTCCACCTGCCGGAACATCGCCTCCACCTGGGCACGGTCCGCCACATCTGCCTGCACCGGCAGAATACGCCCCGGCTGCTCCTGCGCCAGCTGTTCCACCGCCTGCTGGCTGGTGTAGTAGTTGGCTGCCACCCTGTACCCTGCTTGGGCAAAGGCACGGGCGGTGGCAGCGCCAATGCCCTGGCTTGCGCCGGTAATCAAAACCACTCGTTCCTTCATGGGCGTTTTTTCTCCTCTCGCTTTTTGCGCAGCATTGCAAAAAAATCCTGAAGCAGCGCAGCGGCTTCCTGCTCCTTCAGTCCGCTTTCAATCACCGGATGGTGATTGAAGGGGTAACTGAATAAATCCAGCATGGAGCCGCAGCACCCTGCCTTGGTATCCTTTGCGCCATACACTACCCGCTTGATGCGGCTGTTAATAATGGCGCCGCTGCACATGGGGCAGGGCTCCAGCGTTACAAACAGCTCGCACTGCCACAACCGCCAGCCTCCCAGCACCTGGCAGGCCTGGTCAATGGCCAGCAGCTCTGCATGGTGAACGGCATTCTTTTTGGTCTCTCTGGTATTGTGGGCCATGGCAATGGGTTCGCCGTTCAGGGCCACCACCGCCCCCACCGGCACCTCGCCCAAAGCGGCTGCCTGCCGGGCCTGCTCCAAAGCAAGGTCCATCAATTGTTCGTCGGTCACAGTTGTTTGCTCCTTTAGTTTATCAATCCATTTACAGCGCCAGCAGCACACGCAGCAGCAGCACGGCCACACAGGCCAGCCAGCCCCCGCAGTGCAGCAGTGCCTTCGCGCCCTCTCCATAGGTCTGCACCGAATAGGACCTGCGCCCTTCCAGCAGCCAGCGGGCCAAATATCCCACCAGCACCACGCTGGGTACCCCAATCCGCAGGGCATTCAGCAGCAGGATGCCTTGGGCGTACTGGGTTTGGTACAGGGCCACAAAGGCGGTAAGGTTGTTGTAAAAATGAAACAGCACACCCCACCAGATGCCCCCGGTCACAGCCCGGCACAGGCCCAGAGCAAGCCCCCCTGCAAAGGCCACCAGGCAGCCTGCCACGGTGCCGTGCAGCAGTGCAAATACCACCGCCTGCCCCATTATGCTGAACCAAAACCCATAGGGAGCCAGATAGCCTTGCAGCAGTCCCCGAAACAGCAGCTCCTCGCCCATAGCGGGCAGCAGGGTAAGCATCAAAGCCGTAGCCAGCAAGAGGGCTGGCTGCTGGGGCAGCAGTTCTAACCCTCCCTCCTGATGGGTGAGGCGGGCTGTGAAATCCCCCAAACTGCTGCCGGTAACAATCAGCAGCCAGAACACCAAAAACAGTTCCAGGCCGCAATCAGCGCCAGACAGGCCCAGCCCCAGGGAGCGCACACCCTTCAGCGGGTGCACCAGCCATAAAACAAGCACCGCCAGCGCCATGGCTGCCAGGCTGATTCCTCCCTGCACCAAAAGATATTCCGGCCGGTTGTACCACAGGGGATAAACCCCGTTCACTGCGCAAACCAGCAGTCTGCCCAGCACTAAGTAAAGAATGGCTCCCAGCCCACAGAACGCTGCCGCCAGCTGTACCGGTGGATGGATGCCTGATTTTGCTCTATTGTTCACCTTGTTTGATTGCTCCTGTACCAAATTCCTCCGGTGGATTTTCTGATTCACCAGCGCAAAAATGCCCCCATTCAAAGCCGGGCCTTGGCAACCGGCCGCAAGGCCGACCGTTCCAGGCTTTGTAGGGGGCTGAACTTCATCAGGTTTCCTCGTCTGCCGGCCAATACTCCACATCCACAGAGCTGGCTTTGTCTATTCGTTTTTGCTGGGTCTCTGCCTGGGTATAGCTGGCCTTGTCCACCATCCGCTCCAGCTCGTCTGCTGCATGGGTGGCCGCCTTTTTCAGGCCGTGCAGCATCACCGAGGCATAAACTGCACCGCCCAGGTTGAGCACGCCCTCCACCACAAACACAATGCCAATGGCCATTACCAGCAGTTCCACCGTGCCAAAAGGATTGCACAGCATCATCACGCCTAGGCCTGCGCTGAGCAGCGCCAACACCAAAAACAGCCACCAGCGCTGGTAACCCGCCTTGCGCAGCGAAACGGCAGATTCAATGCGCATGACGCCATCAAAAATTACAAACAGGCCTACCAGAATAGGCAGAACGGACACTACCGTCTGGGGCCGCACCAACAAAAACACACCCATGGCGGAAGCTGCGGCACCAAACACCCAGTTCCAATAGCGGAACAGCGTGCTGGTTTGCTCCCGCAGGGCAGCCCAAAGGGTAAACAGGCCCTTTGCCAAAATCACAGCGCCGAACAGGCCGCACACCACCTTGATGGACAGGCTGGGCCACACCAGCAGCGCAACGCCCGCTGCCACAAACAGCAGCGAAGATGTTAAATAGCTTGTTTTAAAGGTACGCATTTTGCTTCCTCCTTATCCTTCAGGGGCATGGGCCCCTGGATACAGCGTTGTTTCTGCTTATTATAACACAATCCCACGGGAATGTTGCTTATTCAGGCAAATATTTTACAAGCTGCATCCTCTGCCGCAGGCTGTTCACCCCCACAGGTAATGTGCTACAATAAAAAATGCAATGATTTTTACAAAGGATGTGACCCTTTATGCAGAGCAAAGCCCCTCTTTTGGAGGCTTTACAAACTCTGGGCAGCAGTGCTGCGCTGCCCATGCATATGCCCGGCCACAAGCGAAACACCCAGCTGGCAAACTATCTGGCCCAGCTGGGTGCCGGGCTGGACATCACCGAGATAGATGGATTCGATAACCTGCACCAGGCGGAAGGCATTCTGCTGCGCTCCATGGAGCAGGCAGCGGCTCTTTGGGGGGCCAGGCGGTCCTTTTACCTCATCAATGGCAGTACTGGCGGCCTGCTGGCTGCTCTGCGGGCCATGACCAGCCCCGGCCAGGAAATTCTGCTCACACGGGGCTGCCATAAATCCATCTACCATGGCCTGGAACTGCTGGATCTGGTGCCCCGGTATCTGGCCCCGCCTTTGGATGCCGCCACCGGGATCATGGGTTCCATCACCCCCCAGCAGCTGGAACAAGCCCTGAAGCAGTGGCCCCGGGTGGGGCTGCTGGTGCTCACCTGCCCCACCTACGAAGGGGTTTTGTGCAACCTGCCGGAACTCTGCCGGATTGCCCACCGGCACAACATCCCGGTGCTGGTGGACGAAGCCCACGGCCCCCACTTAGGCCTGGCAGAAGGCTGGCCCCAGGGTGCCGTAGCCGCCGGGGCGGATGTGGTGGTGCAAAGCCTGCACAAAACCCTGCCCAGCCTGACCCAAACCGCCATTCTCCACTGCTGCACCCACCGGGTGGATGTGCAGCGCATGGGGCGGGAGCTGGCGATTTTTCAAACCAGCAGCCCTTCCTACCTGCTTATGGCCAGCATGGATGGCTGCACCCAGCTGCTAACCCAGCAGGGGCCGGAACTTCTGGGCCGGTGGCGGCAGGCTTTGGCCCAATTTGACCAGGCTATTCTGCCCTTAAAGCACCTGAAAGTACTTTGTCACGGGGCCGACCGGCTGGCCCAGCATCCCGCCCTGTTTGACCACGACCCCAGCAAGCTGGTGCTCTGCTGCCGGGGCACTAGCATCACCGGCCCCCAGCTGATGGAACAGCTTCGCAGCCGCTGGGGCATCGAGCTGGAAATGGCTCTGGGAGACTACGCCATCGCCATGACCGGCCTGGGCGACACCTGGCAGACCCTGGAGCCGCTGGCCCAGGCACTGCTGGAACTGGACAAAACCCTCCAGTCCGGCCAGCCTGCCCCGGTGGAGGGCAGTCTGCCTTTGCCTCCCATGGTCTGTTCCATCCGGCAGGCCCTCAGCCCGCCCGGCCAGCCCCTCGGTCTGGAACAGGCGGTGGGCTGGGTCAGCACCGAATTTGTGTGGGCCTATCCGCCGGGTATTCCTCTGATTGTACCCGGCGAGCAGGTGGACAGCCCCTTTGTCGCCACCTGCAAACGGCTGCTGCAGCAGGGCGTTGCCCTGCACAGCACCAGCGGCGGGCTGCCGGGCCATCTCCTGGTTTGCTCCCCTTCTCATTGCCTTAAAAAGGAGGAACCGTTGTTTTGAAAGATACCATCCGTACCGGGTGCAGCAGTCTGCTGGCCCGCTATCCCTTCTGGCCTGCTGCTGCCCTGGTAAGCGGGCTGTATACCTGGCTCTGCCTGCTGGCCTGTATGACCGCCCTCTCCCCTGTGGGAGTACTGGTGCTTTGGGTCTTTCTCTTTGGCACCAGCCTGTTTGGCTGGGAGCGTCGCCCCCAAACCGGGGAAGCTGTGGCTGCACTGGCCCTTTGCGGCAGCATCTGGTTTTGCCTGCTGGGGCAGCTGGCCGCCACCGGCACCTTCCCCTTTGGAGCTGCCTTCTTCGGTGGGTGGGCTCTGCTGGTGGCATTGGGGCTGCCCAGCGCTCTGGGTCTGCTGCGGCTGGCCGTTCGGGCCAGACTGCCCTACTCCTCCACTCCTGCTCCTCGGCTGCTGCCCCTGTGGGCCTGCTACACCGGGGTGCTGCTGCTGTTCTGGCTGCCGGTGTACCTGTGCTGGGGTCCGGTTCGCTTGGACCCGGATTCGGTGGGCCTTTTGACCCAAGCCTTTGAGGGCGGCCTGAACGATGCCCACCCCATTGCCTACACGCTTTTGCTCAAACTGGTGCTCTGGCCCTTTTACCGGCTGGGCCAGATGGAGCTGGGCGTCTACCTGTTTGGTGCCCTCCAGATGACCCTCGTGGCCGCTATGCTGGCTTACAGCCTGGTATGGATGCGCCGCCGGGGAGCCGGGCCGCTGCTCACTGCTCTGGGCCTTGCCCTGTTCTGCTCCACCACTCTGTATGCTTTCCATAGCCTGGTTTTGTGGAAGGACCCTCTGTTTAACGGTGCCCTGCTGCTGTACAGCCTGTTTTTGTACGACGCTGCCCGCTCCAAAGGTGCCCTGCTGTGCACCCCAAAGGGGGCAGCCCAGCTGGTGGGCCTCACCCTGGCAGTCTGCTTTTTGCGGGGCAACGGCTGGCTCATCTGTGTAGCTTGCAGCCTGGCTCTGCTGGGCTTTCGGGCAGGGCGCAAACGGGTCATCACCCTGGCGGTGCCCTTGCTGCTGGCCATTAAGCTGCTGACTGGGCCGGTGTATGCCGCTCTGGGGCTTTCCAGCTCCCTTACCGCCGAAGCCTGGGCCATTCCCTTGCAGCAGGTGGGCTATGTGGCCGCCCATTCCCCAGAGGATTTCTCCCCCCAGCAGGCCGAGGCCCTGGGCCGGGTAATTCCGCTGGAGGCCATGGGCCAGGCCTACACCAAATCCACCGTGGACACCATCAAGCGAGACCCCGCCTTCAACCTCCAGTACTTTGGAACAAGCCAGGGTAAATTGGACTTATTGGGTGTGTGGCTGGAGCTTATGCCCACCCATCTGGGGGACTACGCCATTGCCTGGCTGAACGAAACTACCCTCTACACCAACCCCCGGTTTGCCGGGGGCAGCTATGCCTACACCAACGAGTCGGAGAATGGGGCTTTTGGTATCTGCTCCAAGGATATTGTGCAGTACCTAACCGGTTCGGACTTTTTGCGTCAGGAACTGGCAGCACGGGCCACCTTTATCCCCCCTGCTCTGCTGGCGTTTGGGCTGGCCGCCCTGGGCGCAGCCCTTGCATTGCGGCGGCAGGGCCACCTGGTACTGGCCTTTTTGCCCATGTATCTGGTATGGCTGGGAATGCTGGTAGGTTCCCCCTCCGCAGGGCAGCTGCGGTATATGCTGGTATTCGCCTTTTCCATTCCCTCTGCGCTGTGGATGGCCTTCGCAAAGCCTATTGACGAAAACCGCACCTTTATTGTATAATAACAGTAAGTTTCTAGTGGTTTGCCTCTGGCTTACCCCTTGGAATCGGTTTGGATAGAAAGGGGGGTGTATCAATGAACCGGATTCAGACTCTCGAGACCCGTGACCTGGCTAAGAGCGTAAAGACCGGCGGTTGTGGCGAATGCCAGACTTCCTGCCAGTCCGCTTGCAAAACCTCCTGCGGTGTTGCTAACCAGATGTGCGAGCATAAGAACGACAAGAATGCCTGATTTTGCCTGCATCGTGCCGCCTGCCCACCACCCGTGTGCAGGCGGTATTTTTTGCGTTTTGTCTCCTGTGCTGCAAAGCCTGGGGTTTTGAATAGATTCGATTTTGCAACCAACGGACGATACAAAGAAAGGAACCTGATTCTGTGATTCATCAGTACAAACTCAACGGATACAACATCGTGGTGGATGCTTACAGTGGCTCGGTTCATGTGGTGGACGAGGTGGCCTATGATGTGATTGGCCTGTACAAAACCACCCCCGCAGACCAGATTGTAGCCCAGATGCTGGAAAAATACGGCCAGCGGGAGGATGTGACCGAGGCCGATTTGCGCCAGTGCATTCAGGATGTGGCCCAGCTGGAACAGGACGGCAAGCTGTTTGCCAAGGATGTGTACGGCGACATTGCGTTTGATTTCAAAAAGCGTGTAACCGAAGTAAAAGCCATGTGCCTGCATGTGGCCCACACCTGCAACCTGAACTGCGAATACTGCTTTGCCAGCCAGGGCAACTACCATGGCGAGCGTGCCCTCATGAGCTTTGAGGTGGGCAAGCAGGCCCTGGACTTTTTGGTGGCAAACAGCGGCAAACGCCGCAACCTGGAAGTGGACTTCTTTGGCGGCGAACCCCTCATGAACTGGGATGTGGTCAAGCAGCTGGTGGCCTATGGCCGCAGCCTGGAAGAACCTAACCACAAAAAGTTCCGCTTTACCCTCACCACCAACGGCGTTTTGGTGGACGACGAGGTCATCGAGTTTGCCAACCGGGAAATGAACAATGTGGTTATGAGCATTGACGGCCGCAAGGAAGTGCACGACCGTCTGCGCAAAAACTACGCCGGCCAGGGCAGCTACGACACCATCATTCCCAAATTCCAGAAGTTTGCCAAGGCCCGCGGCAACAAGGAATACTATGTGCGCGGCACCTTTACCCACAACAATGTGGACTTCACCAACGACATCTTCCACCTGGCTGACCTGGGCTTCGATCAGCTGAGCATGGAACCTGTGGTATGCGCCCCTGGCGACCCCTACGAGCTGACCCAGGAGGACCTGCCCAAAATCATGGAGCAGTACGAAATCCTGGCCAAAGAGATGCTCCGCCGGGAGAGCGAGGGCAAGGGCTTTACCTTCTACCACTACATGATTGACCTGAACCACGGCCCCTGCATCTACAAGCGAGTTTCCGGCTGCGGCAGCGGCACCGAATACCTGGCTGTTACCCCCTGGGGCGAGCTGTTCCCCTGCCACCAGTTTGTTGGCGATGAAAAATACAGCATGGGCAACATCTGGGACGGCATCACCAATACCGCCCTGCGGGATGAGTTCAAGATGTGCAACGCCTACGCCCGCCCCGACTGTAAGGACTGCTGGGCTAAGCTGTACTGCTCCGGCGGCTGTGCTGCCAACGCTTACCACGCCACCGGCAGCATCACCGGCATTTACGAATACGGCTGTGAGCTGTTCCGCAAGCGGATGGAATGCGCCATCATGATGAAGGTGGCACAGGCACAAAAGGCTTAACTCCCCTCACCTGCCCTGTTAAAAAACACTGTGTTTTCAACATTAGCTCCCTCTGTTTGTTAAAAACCCAGTCACCCAAAACAATAGGCCCTCCCCTTGGTGCACTCTGCACCGGGGAGGGCTCATTGTTTTTTCGTTTGCTTTAATCAATTACCTTGTTATTTTGAAAATCCACCAAAAAACAAAAGCAGACAGGCCGCTGCAAGCCTGGCCTGTCTCTTTGCGGAATGGGTCAGCCTGGTGTGCTTTCCAGCCCAAAAGGAGCACCATGCCATTGGCGCCTGTCTGCTTTTTGCTTTTAAGTTGCGGGACAAGTTTACCGAGATGGGGACCGGCTTAATGCCCAAAGCCTGCCAGTTGCGGAACTGCTTGCACACATTTTCCAGCACGCACATATCAATGTCCCGAATCTGGCCTGTCAGCTCCGCAAGGGAGATGAAATGATAAGGGGTAAGAATCTTGTCTGCCTTATACCAGCGCGCCAGGGCTTCGGCACCCACGATGGTTTTTCCATCCGCAGCATATTTCGGCTGGAACCAGGGCTGGAACGACTGGCTATGTACACCTTCCTGAATGTCCTTTTCCAGCTGGCTGCGCTGAATGTCTTGCTCGTACAGCTTTTTGGTGTATACACCGTAATTGCAGCCCTCTTTGGGATTGTTGCGGGCAACCGTGATATAACGGCACATCTGGTCGTAATCCACCATGCCCTCCTCAATGGGATACACACCCACTGCCAGCTGCATTTCCGGTGCTAGAGAGGTTAGACCTTTAATCGCTTCGTCCAGCCAAAGTGCCGAGAAGTTTCGGCACAGCACCTCGAACTTACCGAAGGAGTGGTGGACAACCACTTCGCCTTCCTTCATGCGGCTGTGAATGCGCCAGTAAAGCTCTCTCAAGGCATTGTTCACCTGCTCCATGCCCATTACCTTGACCAGGTTATCCACATTCATAACCTTCATGCCCAGCAAGACATAATTTTTTTGCTCTTCCATCAAGGTTGGCATATTTTTTCGCAGGTAGATGTCGTTCTTGCCGCCAGTAACAGGGTCTATGGCCATCTGGTCATCCAGCTTTTGCCGCATCAGCCGGTTACGCTTATGGATTTGAAAAAAGCCAAGAGTCACAATTACCATCATAACGCCCGTAATGATCCAGATTTTTTCTGCCTGTTCCTGTGCAAAAGCATCAATTGTCTTGGTAGGTACCTTTACTAGCATCCACCAATCTGTACCATCTCCATCGGTATAATAGTAATAAACTTTTTGTCCGCCATATTCAAAATAATTGCACCCGCTTTGGCCCAAAGCAATGTCTTCCTTCATTGCCTGGATGCTGGATTCATTCACAGAGCCGGTGCTTTCCATAAAGGTAAAAAAGTTTCTTTCTGCGTTGGTATCTGTGCGCTCAACCACCAAGTCGCCCTCAGAATTTAGCACGAATACTTCGCCGTATTTCTTCAGTTCTTCAAAATCCATCCAGCAATAAAAGACTTCAACCCTTGCGGACCCCCAAAGCACAGCAGCAACCTTTTGGTTGCGTACAACCGGCACTGCAAATACATTGACCGGTACCTTTTGCGCTTTGGAATTTACAACTTCGCTAAGGCTTACCTTGCCTGCAAGTGCGGTCTGAAAATAATAACGATCCGAAAGATTTACCTTGTTGCCCTGATTATCGTAAGAGGTGCCGTCCAGCGAAGCCACTGCCAAGCTGTTGAATTGATACAGGGAACGCTGGTTAATTAAGTATGCCATGCTTGCATAGGGATTGTTTATGATTTCCTCCGGTAGGCGTTCCGCAATTTCCTTGAGCACAATCATCTTTTTATTTGTTTCATTTGCTACGGTAACAGAAGATTGCTCCATCTGCGCGCTAATGGATTTGGTTATATAACTCTTTGCATTGTAATGGATAATCAGGCAGAGCATCGCTGCAAAAAAATCATGAGTGCCCAGATTCCCCAAATCCAATATGCATTTTTGAACAAAGCATTTTTCAGCAAAGCATTTTTTAACCACTGTTTTTTTTGCCATCGCCATCATCCCTTTTGGTTGTAAAAACTCTTAATTGTATGGTTGTAAAATTGAATAAAAAATCCTGCACTGTAAATCGCAAGCAAACAGTTATGTACAATTGAAGATTTGGTATATTTCAACTAGTATCCATATTTACCATTAAATTTTCACAAAACAAAAAACTTCTAAAAACCGCTGCAAAGTCGCATAAAAGCGGGTGATTATAACATTTTATAAAGGCACTATTAATAATATAGTCAAAAAAAAGAATTGTTTTTTTGTCAAAATAATGGTATAATATTAAGAAAATCTTTTTTTCTAAGCAATTCATCTCCTATCAAAATTTCAAGCTCAATTTTAATCAATAATTATACATGCGTTTAAAGTTTTACATGGATTTTAAAAATTAATTATACAAGTGTTTTTTATTTTTTTGCCACAAACAAAAGGAGCGGCCCCCAGCAGTTGCCAGGGGGTCGCTCCTTTTGTTTTAAGTCTGTTTTATTTTACTCTGCTTCCGCCTTTTTCTCTTGAAGCAGTTCCTCAAATTGATCCCGACTCAGCGGCTTGGAGAAATAATACCCCTGAATCACATCGCAGCCCTGGGCCACCAGGTAGTCAAACTGCTCCTTGGTCTCCACACCCTCTGCCACAACCTTGATGTTCATCTGTTTGGAAAGGCCGATGGAATAGCGCAATGCATTTTCCCACTTTTCCTGTCCAATGCCATCCACAAATACCTTGTCAATTTTGATGGTATCAAACTCCATATCCACCAAAGCCTTCAGCGAGGAGGTGCCAACACCAAAGTCATCCAGTGCTGTTTTAAAACCGTGCTTGTGCAGCAGCTGCAATACCCGACGCAAATCTTCCTCGTTGTTTTCCATGCAGGTTTCGGTTACCTCAAACTCAATCCATTGAGGATCCACACCATAAAACTCCAAGGTAACTAAAATCTGCCCGATAAAATCGGTGTTAGCAAAATAGTTGCGGGAAAGGTTTACCGAAATGGGCACCAGCGGCAGCCCCTGCGCTTGCCAGGCTCGCAGCTGGCGGCATACATCCTCCAGCACGCACATATCAATTTCTTTTATCTGGCCCGTTAACTCTGCCAAAGGCACAAACAGGTAGGGCGCCATAATCTTACCGTCACGGTACCAGCGCACCAGCGCCTCAGCGCCGGCAAGGGTTTTGCCGTCTGCGCTGTATTTGGGTTGAAACCAGGCCTTAAAGCTCTGCTCCTCCACCCCCTGGTGAATCTCCTTCTCCAGAATGCTGCGCTCCATATCCTTGTCATGCATCTGCTGGGAGTAGATGCCGTAGATATTGCCCTCCTTGGGGTTGCTGCGGGCTACCGTGGCCAGGCGGCACATCTGGTCGTAATCTTCCACCCCTGGTTCCACCGGGTACACACCTACTGCCATACGGAATTCCGGCGACAGGACCGAAATGCTCTGAATGGTATTTGCCAGCTTTGCGGAGGAAAGATCACGACACAAAATCTCAAACTTGCCAAAGGAGTGGTGCACCACCACCTCCCCTTCTTTTAGCCGGTCACTGATGCGCCAGTACAGTTCACGTAGGGCAAAGCTTACCTGCTCCATACCAAGCACCTTTACCAGGTTATCCACATTGGTAACCTTCAAACCTAAAAAGACATGCTCCCCTGGCTGCTTAACCAGCTGGGGCATATGCCTGCGCAGGTAGATATCGTTTTTGCCGCCGGTGATGGCGTCCACCATCATCTGTTCATCCATCTTTTGCTGCATCAGGCGCGAACGCTCCAGCATTCGATAAAAACCAATGGAAACCACAATCATCACGCAGATGGTAGCCACCCACACGGTTCCAATCTGTTTGGCAGAAAAGTTATCCAAAATAGACTTATGTACCTCCACCAAAATCCACCAATCGCTGATTTCCATACGGGAGTAGTACATATTTACCTGTTCGTTACGGTAATGAAAATACCGGTATCCATCCCGGCCGGCCTCAATATCCGCCCGCATACGCCGCAAACTTTGGATGTTGTTTTCTGGCTGCTGCTCCACAAAGGCAAAAAAGTTGGTGCTGCTGGTATCCACCTTTTTTTCCACCACCAGCTGGGTGTTGGAGTCCACAATGAAAACCTCACCGTAGCGCTCCAACTGCTCCAGGCCCAGGCGCTGATACAAATCCTCGGTGTGAACAGCTGCCCACAAAACGCCCACCACGGCATCATTGCGCACAATGGGCACCGCATATACATTGACAGAGTTACCTTGTGTGGGTGATACTATCATGTCGCTCAGAACCTTTTCGCCCTCCATGGCACGCTGAAAGTAATCAGCGCCAGAGACGGTAATCTGAGTGCCATCCCATCTGTAAGAGATGCCCAGCGCAGAAGCGACACTCATGTGGAGAAACCCGTTGGCATCTCGGTAGTCCGCTAAATACGCAACACTTTCAGAAGGATTTTCCACAACATCAAGGGGCAGCTTTTTAGCGATGCTTTCCAAAACCTCCAGCTTTTGATAGGTATGGCGCTCCATCTGATTTGCCGAATCCTTCATCAGCTCGCTCACCACCGTAGTGGTGTAGCCCATGATGTTTTGATACATCAGCACACACAAAATGGACACCAGTGCCAACACCAGTGCCCATAGCGCCAAAATCCAGCGGTAACCCGTTTTTTGTTTTTCCTTCTTCATGTCATACCTCGTTTTGCGTGGTTCTGCATTGCTGGGGCATTTGCCATAAAGGATTACGGTTTTATGCATAAACATCTGCCAAACGAGCACTCTTTTCCTAGAAGCAGCCGGTACTGGGTATCGCTCTTTCAAACCGTTCAATCTAAAAACGCATAGATTTTTAAAGCAAGCTCCTAAACCTGTAACCCACTTATGTAATAACAATATAATAGTAAGAATATAATAGTAAGAATCGATCAAAAAGAAAAGTATTGTTTTCGGTTTTGTTTTATGTTATAATCTGTTACTTTTTTATTTGATGAAAGCTAATTCCCCGCTAAAACAGGCTTGTTTAGGCAAACCGAAGCTTGCGCGCTTTTGTTTGCTTTGGCAGGAACGCCCTGTTGCTGCCCTTGCCCTATCTCTAACCAAAACCGCAACTTTTATAATTTTACCTGCCGCTCGGCAAACGGCACCCGCCTTTTACACTCCCGGGCCTGCCCTGGTTCATTTTATCTGTATTTTGCATTCTTTCAAACCTTTTTTGGTTTTTGTTTTATAAAGTATTTTTGCATAGAATTGAATATTTTTTTATTTTTTAAAAACAAACTCTCACTTTTTCTTTTTAATTTTAATTTTTTAATATTTACTTTAAAAATCGCTGTCTTTGCTGTTTGCAGGCATCCTAAAAAAAAGTGCCCGCTATCCCACCAGGTTGCCTTTCCATTGACAAAGCCCTTTTTAATCTGTTACCATACTGATATACCTTTTATAAATAGTAAGAAAGTGGGGTCATGGGAATGAATGTTTTGCTGGAAGAATTTGTTCTGCCGCAAGAGCTGGAGATGGTTTTGAACAACAGCCCAAGCGTTATTGTTCCGCAGACGGAGGAAATGCTGTACGATTTGGTGTTCGGCAACGAAAGCACCATGCAGCTGGATGTGTGCTACGATGTGAACGGCACCTCTGTAAAAGAAGCCGATGTGGTACGCTGCAAGAACGGTGCGGTGGTTAATTTCACCGAGGATTACATGCGCCGTCGTGATCCGGACTGTATGCGTATTGGCGACGATAAGCCCACCGATAAGCCCCGCTTTAAGGATGTATACGGCTACGACTTCCATACCCTGGAGGTGGACACCTACAAGTGGCTGGCCCGCCAGGAGCTGATTTTGGTCCCCTTTATGGCCGGCGGCTATGAATACGGCTACGAGGCTCTGCTGGTTTGCCCCCGCAATGCGGCGTTCTTTGCCTTTGCCCTGTCTCAGCTGCAAGCCTTTGTGAAAGCCAAGGATGTGCACAACTTCAAGCCCCGTGCCATTGTGTATGTGGCTCCCCCCTTCCGTCACACCCATTTTGACGGCCGCCAGGTATGTGTGCACAACCGTTTGGACGACCGGCACGAGGTATTTGCCTACAACCTGTACCCCGGTCCCTCTGCCAAAAAGGGCATTTACAGCGTATTGCTGGACATTGGCGAAAGCGAAGGCTGGGTAACTGCCCACGCCTCTGCTGCCCGCATCGTTACCCCCTACGAAAACGAGATGGTCATGATGCACGAGGGTGCTTCTGGCGGCGGCAAGAGCGAGCTGCTGCAGGATGTGCACCGTGTGGCCGATGGCCGGGTGCTGCTGGGCCGCAACCTGGAAACCGGCGATAAGGACTACCTGCACATGAGCGACACCTGTACCATCTACCCTGTTACCGATGATATGGCCATCTGCCACCCCTCCTTCCAGAGCGGCAGCGGCAAGCTGGCTCTGTACGATGGTGAGGACGGCTGGTTCCTGCGTGTGGACGGCATTACCGAGTACGGCTCCGACCCCATGTATGAGCGCATCACCATCCACAACAAAAAGCCTCTGGTGTTCTTCAACATTCAGGGTGTACCTGGTTCCACCTGTCTGGTGTGGGATCACACGCTGGACTCCACCGGCAAGCCCTGCCCTAACCCCCGTGTCATCGTGCCCCGCCGCATGGTAGACAACATTGTGGAAAAACCCGTTGAGGTGGATGTGCGCAGCTTTGGCGTGCGCATGCCGCCCTCCAGTGCCGCCCACCCCGACTACGGCATTATGGGCCTGATGCATATTATTCCCCCTGCGCTGGCATGGCTGTGGCGTCTGGTTGCTCCCCGTGGCTTCAAGAACCCCAGCATCAGCGGCAACTCTCCCCTGGCCAGCGAAGGCGTAGGCTCCTACTGGCCCTTCGCCACCGGCCAAAAGGTACGCCAGGCCAACCTTCTGCTGGAGCAGATTCTCAGCTGCCCCAACACCCGCTATGTGCTCATTCCCAACCAGCATATTGGTATTTACAAGGTCGGCTTTGCCTCCGAGTGGATTTCCCGTGAATACCTGGCCCGCCGTGGCGGTGTCAACATGAAGATGGACCGCCTGACCCCCGCTCCCTGCTCCCTGCTGGGCTACTGCATGAAGGAGATGAAGGTAGACGGCCAGGACATCCGTTCCACCTTCCTGCACCCAGAAACCCAGGAGCAGATGGGCATGGAAGGCTACCAGAAGGGCGCACAGATTTTGTACGACTTCTTCGCCAAGGAGCTGGAAGCCTACGATGTGGAGGAACTGCACCCCATAGGCAAGGAGATTTTGGAGTGCTTCAAGCGCAACGGCACCATTGAGGACTACTGCGCCATCACTCCCCTTGGTCTGCTTTAATCCATTACAGCTTGTTTGCTGCAACATAAAAATTACCCCCGCTGCTTGTGGCAGCGGGGGTGATTTTGTTTTATGACTGTTGGTTGCAGATTGCAAAGGCTGTGGGAGTGCTGGGTTTATTCTTCTTCCAGCACCATGCCCACCAGGTCGAATTTCTCGGTGGAAACCACCACTTCATACTCTTTTTCACTGGGATTGGGGTATTTCACCCAGATAGTGCGGTCCGAAAGGTCGTAATACCAAGCACATTCCGCCTCGTCAAACACTTCCTTTACCAGCGTGCGCATTACAGGCTTGCCGTTTACCGTTACCCAGTAGGCCCCCTTTTGCTTGCTTACCAAACGCAGATTCACCTGCTCCACGGTATCGGCATAGTTGCCTTCCTTGCGGAACTTGATTACCGTGCGGTCGCCGGCCTGTACCGTGATATTGGTGCGGCAATATACCCCCTCTTGGTACTGCTGGGTATGACCGTCATCGTCGTACAGCACAAAGCTGTTATCCTGTTCTGCCGCCACCAGCAAATCCAGGCTGCGCATGGTATCCCGCAGAATGTGCTGCACATCTTTGGTGGTAACAAACACACCAGACCCCCGCAGGAACATGGGAATGCTGCCCAGATCCACCGGTACGGTAATGGTCTGGCCGCCTTCATAGGCTCTCAGATGGTCGTTCATATCGTACCAGGTGCAGCCCTTGGGCAGGTAGAGAGTGCGCTCCTTTGCCCCCTTCTCCACCACATTGGCCACCAGCACCGCCGGGCCAAACATAAAGGTCAAATGCTCATCCTTGTAGCAGTTTTCATCCTGGGGAAACTCCCAAAACAGCGGCCGCATGGCAGGGGTGCCGTCCTGATTGGCCTGATACATCAAAGAATACAGGTAGGGCATCATCTGGTAACGCAGCTGATAGGCTGCCCGCACATGGTCGTTGTGTTCCGGGTACATCCAGGGCTGGGTAACGGTGTTGTCATCGTTGGCAGAGTTCATGCAGAACCGAGGCTGGAACACGCCGCTCTGAATCCAGCGCAGCATCAGCTCTCCTTCCGGTGCACCGCCGTGGAAGCCGCCAATATCGCAGCCCATGTTGGCGCAGCCCGAAAGTCCCATGCCCACAATGGTGGCAATGTTGAATTTTACGGTGCGCCAATCAGTAAGGTTATCGCCGCCCCACACCTGGGCATAACGCTGGATACCTGCAAACCCAGCCCGGTTGATGATGTAAGGCCGCTCGCCAGGGTACACCTCTGCCAGCGCCTGCTTGCCCACATAGGCCATTAGGTTGGAATGCATAATTTTAAGGTCTGCCATGGTGCCCTTTGCGCCTTCAAAGTCGCACTGGGCATTGCGGTCTTCCACCCCGTCCATTTCGCAGTTATCGTTCCAAACGGTTTTCACGCCCAGTTCCAGAACATTTTTCTTGAGCAGTTCCTTCCAGGTATTGCGGCCTGCCTCGCCGGTAAAGTCGAAGAATCGGCCTTCACCGCCCCACCAGCGGCCATAGTAATCCCCATCACCCTGAGCATTCTTAACAAACACGCTGTTTTTTTCAAACAGTTCCCGGTAGGGGTGGTTTTTCAGAATGCCGGGCTTCAGGTTGGGGATTACATTGATGCCCATTGCGTTCATGCGGGCAAAGAATCCCGCCGGGTCGGGGAAACGGCGGTAGTTCCAGTTAAACACATAGCGCAGGTTATCTTCCTCGCCGCTGGTGTAGCCGGAAGCCAGCCAGAAGTTATCAATGGGAATGTTCTCTGCCCGGTGCTTGTCAATAACCCGGTAGATTTCCTCATCGCAGTTTTTCTCCAGCTCTGCATAGTACATGGTGGAGGCGCAGTATCCCAGAGACTGCTTGGTGGGCAGTGCACACCGGCCGGTCAGCAGGGTGTACTGCTCCAATACGGCGGGCACGGTGGGGCCGCACAGCAAAAACAGGTCAATGTCGCCGCCATCGGTCTGGTAATAGCAGTACCGGTCCCAATAGCCGGAAATCTCCTGCCCCATATCAAACACGCTGTCGTGAGAGTTGTGGTAAAACAGTCCCAACGCCTGCTTGGTTTGATCGTTCACCCGAATGTAAAAAGGGATGTGCTTGTACATGGGGTCTCCATGCTCCGGGTCGTGGCCAATGGCATCTTTGGGAGACATACGCAGCCGACGGCCCTTTTTATCCAGATGACCGGTCTTTTCGCCAAAGCCATAAAAATGGTCATGCTTCATGTCCACGCAGGAATAGTGGCTCAAGCGGCCCAGATGGTCTTGCTCAAAGGCCCGTTCCCGCAAATCCTGGTAAATCAGGTTCCCTTGTGCATCATACAGCCGGAAAGACATTGGGCATTTGCGCATTACAAGGGTAACGGCAGCGGTGCGGAAGGTGAAGGTGTTTTCATCCTCCTGACAATCCACATCCAAAGCCTGAATGCGGGTGCGCTCCCCTTCCAGCAACTGATCCATCCGGTCGGGCCAGGCAGTGGTCACCAGAGTATAGGACTCCTCCTTGAATTTGCGGTCAAATGCAACACGAATGCGCAGGATGTGGTCGTTCATGAATACCAGCATTGCATCGGCAGCATCACCGTGAACCAGGTAGCCACACTCTATTTTTTCCACGCTATGAACCTGTTTGAGCAGCATTCTATATCGTCCCCTTTCTAAGTTTGGATTTACATGCCAATCAAATCAAAATCTTCAAAAGATACCGTGAGGGTAATGTCTTTGCGGGGGTTTGCATATTTCACCAAAACTGCCTTTTTGGTCTGGCTGTAATACCAGCCTTCCTGGGCAGCTTCAAACTTGCGGCGGTTGAGGAAGTGCTCCAGGCGACGCTCGCCCAGGGCCACCCAGTAGGGGCTGCGGTCCTTGCGAATCATCTCTACCTGCACACGCTCCACAAAATCGGTGTACTCACCTTGGGAAACAAAGTCCACCGTTACCACATCAGTACCCTTCATGGTAATCTGGGTACGGCGGCTGATGCCCTTCTTGTAATCGTTGCTTACACCGTCATCGTCGTACAGGGTATAGCTGCGCTCAACGCCGGGAGCCAGGGTCAGGTGCAGGTCGGTCATATGGTCCCGCTCCATGCTCATGAGCTGGTTGCCTGCCATGGGAACAATGGCACCCTCCCGCAGAAACATGGGGATGGTTGCCAGGTCTACCGGCACTTCAATGGTCTGACCGCCTTCGTAGCAGGCAAAGTTGTTGTTCCAGTCGTACCACTTGCAGCCGGCGGGCAGATACACCTTCCAGGTCTTTGCGCCAGGCTCCAGCACATTGGCTACCAGAATATCCCGGCCATACAGGAACTCAAAGCTCTCGTCATACACTTTTTCATCCTGCTGGAATTCGTACACCAGAGGCCGCATGATGGGTGCGCCGGTGCAGCTTGCCTCATACTCGGCAGAGTACAAATAGGGGGTCATGCGGTAGCGCAGCAGAATGGCCTGCCGAATCAGTTCCGCAGAGTTGCGGTACATCCAGGGTTCGGTGACGGTGTTATCATTGCTGGCAGAGTGAATGGAAAACCGAGGCTGGAATACACCGTTCTGCACCCAGCGCACAAACAATTCTTCATCGGGAGCAGGGCCGTGGAAACCGCCGATGTCGGCGCCTTCGTTGGGCTGGCCGGAAAGACCCATGCCGGTGATGATGGGAATGTTATACCGCAGGGATTTCCAGCTGGTGTAGTTATCACCGCACCAGGTCTGAGCGTACTTTTGAATACCGGCAGTACCGCTGCGGCACACGATGTAGGGCCGGGCGTCGGGATCGTGCTCCACAACTGCTTCGGCACCAATTTTGCACATGATGGTGCTCATAAGAGGCTTAAGCTGGCCAATGGTACCGCCCTTACCATCAAAATCACAGCGGCAGTCCTTATCCAGCAGGCTGTCGTACTCACAGTTGTCGTCCCAGATAGAGTTGGTACCCACAGAGATGACACTCTCGGTGAGATATTCTTTCCAGGCTTTGCGGCCTTCGGGGCTGGTGTAGTCCCAGAATGCGCCGTCACCGCCCCACCAGCGGCCCACGGCAGGGGTATCCTGCTCAGAATCCTTCACAAATACATTGCGCTGTTCAAACTCCTCAAAACGGGGGTGGCACAGCAGCACGCCAGGTTTCACATTGGGCACATTCTGAGCACCCTTTTCGTTCATGGCTGCAAAGTAGGCCTTGGGGGCCTTAAAACGCTTGGTGTTCCAGGTAAATACGCAGCGCTTGTTGTTCCAGCTGGTGTAACCGGAGGAAAGATGGAATCCATCAATGGGGAACCCTTCCTCCTTTACGGTATCAATAAACTCCAGCACAGCATCATCGCTGTCCTGCTCCAGCTCGGGGTAATACATGGAAGAACCCTGGTAGCCTAGTGCACGCTTGGGCAGCAGTGCAGGGCGGCCGGTAAGCAGAGTGTAATTGTCCACCACCTTTGCCAGAGTATCGCCTGCCAGCAGGAACAGATCAATGTCGCCGCCATCGGCCTGCCAGTAGGTATAGCGAGACCAATAGTTGCTCTTTTCGCAGCCCATGTTGAACACAGACTCGTAGTAGTTGTTGTAGTAAAGGCCCACAGCCTTCTGGGTGCTGCGGCTCAGGCGGATGTAGAAGGGGATATGCTTGTAGAGGGTATCCATCTTTTCTGCATCGTAACCCATGGCGTCGGTGGCGCGCTGCCGCTGGAAGGTTTTGTTCTTATTCAGCAGGCCGGCCTTTTCGCCAAAGCCATAAAAGCAGTCCTCCTCCTCCATGGAGCTGTAATGGGTAACCCGATTGTTGGAATCCAGGATGTAGGGGGTTCCGTGCAAATCGCTGTACAGCAGCTGGCCTTCCTTGTTGAACAGCTTAATGCCCAGCGGATTGCAGCTCAGCTCCAGCCGTACTGCACCGGTGGTAAATACATACCCCTGCTGGGTCTGCTCCAGTGCAGGCTCTACCGGCTGCACCCGGGTACGCTCCCCTTCAAACAGGCCGTCCAGGCGATCCTGCCAGGCGGTGGTTGCAAGCACATAGGACTCCTCCTCCAGCTTGCGGTCAAAAGCCACACGCACCCGAACAATTTCATCGGTCACAAAGCACAACAGCAGGTCGGCACAGTTGGTATGAAACAGGAATGCACCGTCACGGCGCTCCATTCCTGTGATTTGTTTACAAAGATGCATAGAAAACTCCTTTCGGATTTGCCGGTAACGCAAAGTTCCGGCTGCGTCCCATGGCTTGGGGCACAGCCGGAACCAGAACATTTTAAAAAGTCAGCTTATCAGCCCCACCAGAAGCTGTCCACCAAACCACACAGATAAGGTACAATCATGGGAATGGCCGGGATGTAAGTAATCAGGAACAAGGCAACCACCATGCCGCAGAACAGCGGAACGATGTACTTGGTAACACCCTCGATTTTCACCTTGGCCACACCGCAGCCCACGAACAGGCAGGAGCCAACGGGAGGGGTAACGGAACCAATACCCAGGTTGGTGATGAGCATGAGGCCAAAGTGAACGGGGCTCATGCCAATGCTGGTGGCAATGGGCAGGAAAATGGGGGTAAAAATCAACACCGCAGGGGTCAGGTCCAGGAACATACCCATTACCAGCAGGAACAGGTTCATAATCAGCAGGATGACATACCGGTTGTTGGAAATTCCCATCAAAGCGCTGCTGATGGCAGCAGGAATGCCAGAGTAGGACATTACATAAGACATGATGGAAGAAGCCGCAATCAGGAACAGAATGGTGGCAGAGCTTTTCATGGTGTCGGCCAGCATTTCATAAAAGGTCTTAAAGCTCAGCTCACGGTACAGCACAGCCAGCAGAGTGCAGTACAGGCACATCACCACGCCAGCCTCGGTGGCGGTGAAGTAACCGCCCAGAATACCGCCCATTACCAAAATAACGGCTAGCAGAGAAGGAATGGCATCCACCAGAATACGGGCGGCAGAGGCATCTTCCTTTACAGTGGAGGCTTTGTAACCCTTTTTTACTGCCAGGAAGATGGCCAGCACAGCCACACACAGGCCCAGCAGAATGCCGGTGAGGTAACCGCCCATGAACAGAGCTGCCACCGAAACACCACCTGCCGTGATGGAGTACAGAATCAGCGGACCGGAGGGAGGAATCAGAATACCGGTGGGAGCGGAACAGATGTTAACCGCTGCGGAATAGTTGGGGTCGTAGCCTTCCTCTTCTTCCAGCGGGCTCAGAATGGAACCCATGGCAGAGGTGGCGGCCACCGAAGAGCCGGACACCGCGCCAAAGAACATACTGGCCAGCACATTGGTTGCGGCCAGGTAGCCGGGAATACGGCCTACCAGCAAGCGTGCCAGGCGGATGAGCCGCCGGGCAATACCGCCCTTGTTCATGATGTTGCCGCCCAGGGTAAAGAAAGGCAGTGCCAGCAGCGAGAAGGAGTCCAGGCCGGAGAAGCACCGCTGGGCTGCAATCAGAGCAAAAATATCGGAAGGCATACTGAACAGTGCGGTAACAATGGATGCAATGCCAATACCCGCCGAGATGGGCACACCGGCCAGCAGCAGCACAAAGAAGGAGCCAAACAGGCAAAGAGTAGCTTGTAAAACCATCAGGAATTGCCTCCTTTTTTAGCAGCCAGCAGCTGCACATACTTGAGTACGCGGGCCAGCACAATAAACACACCAGAAACCGGCAGTACCGCATACAGGAAGGTGTAGGGAATGTGCATAACCGAAGACACATTCAGCGCAGCCGCCGAAAGCTTTGCACCGCCATACACAAACACATAGCACACAAAGAACAAAATCATGGCTTCAATGAACACATGAAGTGCCACCGCCACCGGGCCTTTCACCCGATCCCGGATGAGATCCAATGCCAGATGCTCATCCCGGTAAAAGCAGTAGGCAGAGCCAATCATGGAGGCCCAAATCAGCACATACCGCAAAAATTCATCGGTCACAGTGGATGGGTTATTGAGCACCATCCGGGTAAAAATCTGCCAGGTACCCCCTGCCAGCAGGGCAAACATGGAAAGTGCCATCAAAAACCGCATGACAAGATCCAATACTTTGTCAAATTTTTTCACAGGGTTCAACTCCTCTCACAAACTCCCGGCCCACAGGGCCGGTCAAGCGTTTCCGGCTTATTCATCCAGCCGTCTGGATGCGCTCCACATAGGCGTACACCTCGGGGGATTCTGCCTTCAGATTCTCATACAAAGGTTGGCAGGCCTCCTGGAACGCAGCGGTATCCACATCCCGCACCAGCTCTACGCTCTTTTCCTGGGCGGCAGCCAGCACTTCATTTTCAAACTCAGCCCAGGCAATTTTGTAATCGTCGGTCATCTGACGGGCACATTCCTCCACAATCTGCTTTTGCTGTTCATCCAGCTTGTTCCATGCTTCGGTGGAAATCAGCAGAATATCCGGAATGCGGGTATGTTCATCAAAGCAGTAGTAGCCGGTTACATCTGCATGGTCACGCATGGCGGTAACATTGTTTTCGGCACCGTCCACCACGCCCTGCTGCATACCAGTGTAAATCTCAGAGTAGCCCATAACCGTAGCCGAACCGCCCAAGGCGTTCATCATGTTAATGGCCATCTGGGAGTCCATGGTACGGATGCGCAGGCCCTTCAGGTCTGCCGGGGTGCGAATGGGAGTGTTAGCAGTATAGAAGGAGCGGGAACCAGAGTCCAGCCAGGTCAGACCCATAAAGCCCTTCTCAGCAGTAAGCTGGTACAGATCGTGGGCAATTTCCCCATCCATAACCTCATAGTAGTGCTCCTGGTCGTTGAACACATAGGGCACCGACAGCACATTCCACTCTGTCTGGAAATTGCCCAGTGTAGCAGCAGATACCTTAGCCATATCCAGTGCCCCTGCACGAATCTGGGTAATATTGTCGGTTTCGCTGCCCAGCACACCGTTTGCAAAAATTTCAATCTTCACGCTGCCGCCGGTCTTTTCCTTCACCTGGTCCGCAAAAGAGCTCAGGGCAATGTGTACTGCATGGTCTTCTGCCAAGCCATGGGAAAGGGTCAGTGTAACATTGCCTTCTCCTCCTGTGCTTGCTCCGTTGCCGCCGCAACCGGTCAGCATCAAACCCAGCGCAGCTGTGGCTGCTGCCAGACGCAGGCCAAAACGCTTGCTTGTCATGTGTGTCAATTCCTCCTCATCAATCCTTGCCTCCCAAAAATTTCAAAAGGCAATTTTTATCTGCAAACCGCCTGGGCATTCCCCCTGGTGGTATATGCCATTCCAAACTTTTAGCTTTTGCGTGATTTTGCCGCTTTCTTGCTGCTTTGGTGCATCCTCACTAAGTCTCGAAGATTTAAGGTAAGCAGCGAAATAGGCTGCTCCCAATGTTTTCCGCTGCGCTTTTGCACCAGCTCCATCAGCTGCTGCTCACATCCCTCTGGCAGCGATGTACGGTCGACCATCACCACCGAATCCGGCCCCAAAAACAGATACAAATGGTTCTTGTCCTGTACCAGACGATCCAGTTTTTCGTACCGGAATTTCTTGTGAGCTTTACCTTCCTGCACCTCCATATGGCCGGAATAAAACCGGGTCTGCACATCGGGCAGAGCACCCTTGCGGGCTTCCAGAGTATCTTCCGCCCGCAGGGCCGCCGGGAACTCCCGGCCCGCAAACAGCAGGCAACCAAACAACATCAGCATTCCTTGCGCATACATAGGCAAGGGCGCAAACAAAGCTGCCGCCGCTAACGCTGCACCCACAGCTGCTGCGGCAATCACCCGTCCCATGGAATAGGTCACATATTGGGTACGAAACAAATCATGAATGGTGTCCTCATTGTGACAGATGCTTCCTTCGTAACAAGCAGCCATAGTCGCCCTCCTTTTATCACATTTATACAGTCACTTTTGTTTTTTATAGCTATATTTGTAATTAATTTATTGTGCATTTTAACACGAATCGTCTACTTCGTTTCAATAATATCAAATTTCAACAGTTTAAATCATTTCTTTTTGTGACCACAATCTCGCAATTTGTGATATACTGAATTTCATTCCAGGGCAAAGGAGTTTATTTATGCAGCCATACTTTACCCCCTATGCAGACCAAAACATCACTCAGGAAGTAGCCAGCCTGCGTCTGCCGCTGGACAAGGTCATTACCGGTTGGTATTCCAACCGTCGGGTGTTTCAATCTGTGGTGCACTCTCATCCCTACCACGAATACATCCTGATGGAAAGCGGTCACGCCATGTACCATGTGGACGGCAGCCGCTACGAGCTGCGCCCAGGTGAACTGATGATTATTCCACCTGGCACGGTGCATTCGGGCCAATACGACAACTACGACCGGCTGATTCTTCAAATCGACGATGCATTCTGGCGGCAAACGCTGCACGGCTCCAATCTGCCGGATCCAGAATCCTGCGTGCCCCAGCAGCTCATGATTTTTGGTGCTGACTGTGTGCAAAAATGGGGCATTCGCAGCTTAATTGAACGGGCTGCTGTCTCTGCCAGCATTCTGGATTTATCTGCAAGAGAGATTATGTACCGCTGCCTGCTGGTGGAGCTGGCACTCAGCATTGGGCAGATGATTTTGGAAAGCGGTCTTCGTCCGCCCACCGCCACCAGCCCTTTGGCCGTGTTTGCAACCACCTACCTGCAAGAACACTTTCGAGACCCGGAGCTTACCGCCAGCGAACTGGCACGGCGGGCCTATGTAAGCCGGGAGCATCTTTCTCGTGTGTTTCGGGAATACACGCTGCAAGGGGTTCATCAGTATCTTACAGATCTTCGTATGCAGCACTGCCGCCGGGATTTGGCTGCGGGCAAGCCCGTTTTGGCTGCCTGTTTGGAAAACGGCTTTTCCAATTACAGCAGCTTTGTAAAATCCTTTCGCAAAATGTACGGCATTACCCCGCAGGAATACCGCAATCAGCTGCGCAGTGCCCTGCGGAGCGAACCTGTGGTGGATGCCGCCAGTTCATAGCCCTTTCATTCCACCTTTTTTGCCCTTTCTGTTTTCGTTTTGTGCAGCAGATAAAAAAGCAACCCCCGGCAGAAATTCCTGGTGAATTTCCTTCGAGGGTTGCTTTTTTATTATAGGCCAGCAGCGTGCTTTTTTAACATTAAAAAACCGCTATCTTGCCGCTGTGGGTGGAAAGGGTTCCGTCTGTTTTGTAATGGGACTGTCCCGACCATTGCGGACCATTTTTATAGCCTCTGTTCTGTCTTTTCACACGGGGGACAGGGAGAGTACCCCCCCCCGTTTCCATATTTTCTCAATTCATCCTTGTAGTGGGATTTTTCGAGAGGACGGGAGAAGTAGTATCCCTGGCCAATGGTGCAATGGTTTTCACGCAGAAAATCGGCCTGTTCTTTGGTTTCAATGCCTTCTGCCACAATTTCCAAATCCAGTTCCAAAGCCATCTGAATTGTAGACCGGATTACAACATTCATTCGCTCATCTCCGATGTGGTCCACAAAGCTCTTGTCCATTTTAATGGTATCAAAGGGCAGCGATGCCAGCGAACCAATGCTGGAAACGCCGGAACCATAATCGTCCATATCCACCCGGTAGCCACGCTCATGAAGCTGGTCAATCAGGCTGTTTAGGCTGTCGTTGGCGTCCAGCATTGCGCTTTCGGTAATTTCAATGGCCAACTCACCCTGAACAATGTTGTATTCCCGTGCCAGCCGATCAATCTGGTGTACAATGCCAGGATGGTGCAGATGCAGGCGAGACAGGTTAACCGAGATTGGCACCACCGGAAAGCCTTCTGCTTTCATTTCCTTAATGTCTTTGCACACCAGATTGATGACATGCTCATCCAATCGAATGATTTGGCCGTTTTGCTCAAACACCGGAATAAAATTACCTGGCGAAACCATCTGGCCGTCACTCTTTTTCCAGCGTACCAGAGCCTCTGCCCCTACAATGCGCCCTGTATCCAGCGCATACTTGGGCTGGTACCACACCTGAAATTCATCGTTCTGAATGGCCTGTGCAAATTCGGCTTCAATCCGGCCACGCTGCAAAAACTTTTCGCTCATGCGTTCGTCAAAGATGCAGTAGCAGTAATGGGTTACACCCTTGATTTCGTTTTTAGCCAAAATTGCATTGCCGTAAATGTTGCGGAAGGACCCATAAGGTTCCACCGGGCATACACCCATAGAAACATTCAGCGGGCAGATTTCGACCAGCTGTACACCTCGCTGGATTTCGTTGTTCAATGCCTTGAGCTTTGCCACCAGTTCTGCATTGGTCTTATAGCGAATCAATGCAATAAACTCATCTGCATGGCGCCGGTAAATCTCATCCTGACTGAGCACCCGATTGAAGGCATGGTACACATATAAAATGGCTTTATCGCCCATCTGCATACCGTGCAGCATATTAATCAGCTTCAGCTTGTCGATGTCCATTACCATCAGGGCCAGCCCCTGCTGGCCTTCCAGATTTTGTTCCTCAAAACGGAGTTTTAAGTATTCGTAGTTGTAACTGTTGGTAAGGGGGTCAACAAACAGCATTTTTTCGTTGCTGCGGGCTTGAATGCTATAATACACTCCAAAAAACACGCAGAATGCCGCCATAACGCTTACCACCAGCAGTCTGTCCTTCTGTATATTAAGAACAAAGCTGGCAGCATTGGCTTGCATATAGCTGCGGTTGACATAGGTCAGCAGATACCAATTGTTCACATCCAACCGCTCCACATAGCCCACATAGGAGCCATCGCCCATGCTGAAATAAATATAATGCCCTTTGGAGTTTGCGGTGCCGGTAATATCCTCCTTGACTTCGTTCTCAATTCCTTCCGCAAAATCACCTTGATTGCCGGCTACCTGGCGGCCCTCTTTATCAATTACAATGCTGTGGCCTTCCCCTTCAAAGGAAACAATGTTCAGCATCTGGGCAAATTTCTCCGATTTGTAGGGGGCGGTAATCAACAATTCTACCTGGCCATCTTTGTACACCGGCATGGTAAAGATGTTGATGTAATCCATCGTATCTTCGCTCAGCCGCATATCCGAAATCGTAAACTCGCCTTCAAAGCCTTTGATTACATAATCCTGGTCGCTTAAATCCAGTGTCTCGCCCCGGGTGGTGTAACAGATGCCATCCCGCCCGGTTACGCCCATATTATATAAATCGTATTGTTCTACATACGAAGAAAAACGCTGGAGCAACTGCTCCACATCGTAGTTTTGCTGTTGTTCAATATCCGCTGCCAAAGCCCGCAAAAAATTCTCCCTGCTTTCCAGCAAGGATTTTAGTGCATGAGCATTTTGATTTGACACATACATAAGATTTATTTCCGCCTGCTGGCGAAACAGATTTTGAATCTGCTTGCTGTACTGCATGGTTAAAAAAACAACCACTGCCACCAGCAAGGCAATACCATTCAAAACAATCAACATGTATTTGCCGCTGTACAATGCTGTCCGCTTCTTTTTGTATAGCATGAGCGCTGCTCCTCCTCCTCCTGTGCCGGGGTCTGTTAGCCCATACCTGCCGCGTCAAAATTGTATGGAGCCAAACCGCAATGATCCTCGTGCAACCTTTGGTACTTTTAAGCGTTCTGTGACTGTCTTTTATATCATTATAACAAATCACATCGCTTTAACAATATATTTAACTCAATTCACTTCACTTTTTTATATTTTTCAACCTTTTTCTTTTTTAAACTTCTACAAAATATTCCATAATTTAATCTATTTTTTCCTTTTCTGCATATTTCTTCTAATTTACCTGTTTTTCGTTATTTTTTCGGTGTTTGTCAACAGCACACAAACAGGGGTTACCGATTGATTTTATACCCCTTTGCGGCTCTGCAAATTCCCCTTTGCATCGTCCGTACTCCGTGCCACTTGCCTTGCTGAACACCTATTTGCTATACATCTATTTAAATAAGTGTATATATAGCTTCTCCCCTTCATCCAATTGTCGAATCTTTTGATAATTTTACCGCCCAAACCAATAAACAAAGAAACGAATTCTTGCTATAATAGCAGGCAAATTCATTAATAAACTCAACGAACTGTTGCCATATGGCCTGTGCCAACATTGGTAAGGCAACGAAGGAGCGTATAACTTTGAACATTCGTTGGCGAAGAAGCCTTAACCTGTTTATGACGCTGGGGATACTGCTGAGTCTGGTTTTACCCTGCCTTACCCTCACCACCCATGCCGCCGACGATAATGTAATTCATGTAGGCTTCCCCATCCAAAAGGGTCTCACCGAACTGGAAGACGACGGAAGTTATACCGGCTATACAGTTTCTTATCTGGAAGAACTGAGCAAATACACCGGCTGGGAGTACGAGTATGTGCAGATTGATGGGAACATCAACACCCAGCTGACCACCCTCATGAATATGCTGAAAACCGGCGAGATTGACATGATGGGAGCCATGACCTACCAGGAGTCGCTGGAGGAGGTATATCTTTACCCCAATTACAGCTACGGCACCTCCTATATTACTCTGTCGGTCGCTAAAGATTCTACTAATTGGATGGCCGAAGATTATGGCAATTGGGACGGCATCCGCATTGCCACCTACCCTGGTTTTGAACGCCGTCTGCCCAATCTGGAAAAATTTGCCTAAGTAAACGGCTTTAGCTATGAGCTGGTTCCCTACGAAACCCTGGAGGAATGCGAGATCGCCGTACTGAACGGCGAAGCCGACGCCACCTTACAGGTGGATATCTCGATGGACCCCGGTCTGCGGGGTATTGCACGGTTCCACCCCACTCCGTTTTATTTGGCATTGAGCAAAACACGGTCGGACCTTTTGCAAAAGCTCAACAACGGCATGAACAGCCTGAGTATTTCTTTCCCCACCATCCAAACGGATTTGCACAACAAGTACTTTGGTTGGGACGGTCATTTCCGTATTTCCGGTAAAAATCGGGAATACATCGAAAGCCTTGGCACGCTCAAGGTTTTGTTCTTTGACGGCAACGCCCCCATTCAAACCCAGCAGAACGGCCATTTGGAAGGTTTGGCAGTGGATTATATGGATTCCTTTGCTAAGGCTACCGGCCTGAAATACGAGCCCGTTGTGGTGCAAAACTTCCAGGAGGCTTTGGAACTGCTGAACAGCGACCAGATTGATTTGATTGCTGCACTGCCCCTTAACGCCAATCTGGTAAACGAATCCGGCCTGATGCTGAGCACTCCCTACTTTACAAGCTATGGTGTGGTGGTTTCCAGCCCGGATGTAACCAGCATCGATTACAGCTCTGTGCAGGTTCTTTCGGCCAACACCCAAAGCACCCTGCAGCAGCTGCGCTGCAGCCGCAACACCAGCATTTTGCTGGATGCCCAGCTCATTCAGATTTTTAACAGCTATGCTTCTAACCTGAGCGACAATGTGCGCCAGGAAATGCTCTACAAAAACTCTCAGATTATTTCCTCCTACACCTGGCAGGAACTGGTGTATATCTACTGGTTTCCTGTAACCATTGTGGGCGTACTGCTTTTAACTGCCATTGTCATTGCACGCCTTCTGCACAAAAACCGGATGCTGCGTGTAATCAAGACAGAGAGCGAGCGCATCTATCAGCTGTCTAAACTGACCGAAGAATGTTTGATGGAATACAACTACAAGGACGATGTTTTGCAGCTGCAAAACAACCAGTATGTGTTCCTGAACATGAACCCCATTAAAAACTTCCTGCATCTTAACCCCGCCAGTCAGTTTACTCATTCATATGAACTGGAAGCTTACACTGTGCTTAAGGAGATGCTTTCCACCCGCAGTGTGGAGCGGCATATAAACCTAAACATTGGTGAACAGAAGGTTTGGTTCCGGGTGGATTTGCGGTATGTGCAGGATGATTATTCCGACTATGCGGTCGGCCGTATTGTAAATGTAAGCACCGAAATGCTCTCGAAATAGCAGCTGCAGCAGCAGGCCAGCACCGATGGCCTTACCGGGCTGATGAACCGTGTGGCTTTTGCAGAAAAAATTCAGCAATTCTTAACCCAAGAGCCGGCAGAAGGCATTCTGCTGTTGATTGACATCGACAACTTTAAATGCCTGAACGACACTAAGGGCCACATGGCTGGCGACCAGGTACTGCGGGATTTTGCCCAGTACATGAACCAATTCTTCCGCTCCTGCGACTGGAAAGTCCGTTTGGGCGGTGACGAATTTGTACTGTTTATTCCCAACAATATGGAGCGTACTGTTCTTGAAGAAAAACTTACTCAGTTTCAACTTCAGGTAAAGCAGGTAGTGTTCTGCTCCTATCCGGATGTTCCCCTGTCCCTCAGCATTGGTGCCTGCTATATTAACCCAGAGTTAAGCACCTACTCTGCACTGTATCAGGCAGCGGACGAAGCCATGTATGTGGCAAAGCACACTGGCAAAGGCCGCTGGTATATCCACCAGCAGAAGGACGCCCAGGAGCAGCAAACCAGCGATTCTGCTGCTGCGCAAACCAACGCCTGACCCCTTTCGCTTTATTACATTTTGCAAAAACCACTGGTTTTATTACCATTGGTTTTTGTTTTGTCTGCCTTGCTTGGGCACTTGGCAGCGTTGGGCTGGGCTGTTTTGGCTTGCCTCTGCCCCGCAAAAGCTGCTGTGAAAACAGGCTGCGGGCCGGGGCGCCCTCTCCTTTGGGCTTTGGGTAAATTAACTGCCACAGGTGCGGCCCTTGTGTGGCATTCGGAACAAGGCATCCACTTGACCGGTTGCCATGCTGGCAAAAGGCTGGCTTGGGGCGGCTGGCAGCCCAGAATTTGAGCCATCTTTTAAAACCTTTATTTTTTTAAAAAAAATTTTGCAAAACCCCTTGCATTTTACAAAATCCATGCTATAATAAATATCGTCGCTGAGAGATGCGGCAAGCAAATATGCGGATGTGGCGGAATTGGCAGACGCGCTAGATTCAGGTTCTAGTGGTAGCGATACCGTGGGGGTTCAAGTCCCTTCATCCGCACCAAGCGAAACACCCTGTAAACCAATGGTTTACAGGGTGTTTTTGTGTTTGCCGGGCTGGGGCTTTGCTTCGCAAGAGGAAATCCAGCGATTGCACTCTCTGACCCTCCATGATTCTATCGTCCCTTGCTGGTTACCAGCTGACAAAAAGCGGCGCAGCCTTGCAACAGGCTGCACCGCTTTTTATAGAGTTACAGGTTAGTCTTCCCACTTTTCGCACAGGGCTTCAATCTGGCTTGCAAACCGGGCCAGCTCCTTATTGGCATGGCCTTCCTTGCCTTTGATAAGGTTCAACAGGCGGTGGCCTGCATCCAGCAGCCGACGGTAAACCGGGTTCTGGCTGCGCAAACCAGCCTTCTTTTCTTCAATGCGCTTGCGGTTGCCCAAAGCCAGGCACTGGCCGGTGAGCAGGTCGTACTCGGCGCCGTTGTAGGGGGCGGTAGCCGGGTACCCCAGTTCTGCAGTAAGCCGGTTTGCAAAAATATCACAAACGGTATCCTCGCCATGGGTTACAAACACCCGCTGGGGTTTGTGGTCCTTAAATCCTGCGGCCCAGCGCATCAGGCCCTCGTTGTCCGCATGGCCAGAAACACCTGCCAGCACCTGAATGTTGGCCCGCACCTCAATGGTTTCGCCAAACAGCCGCACCTGCCGGGCACCCTCTACCAGGGCACGGCCCAGGGTGCCGGGGCTTTGGTAGCCCACAAACAGAATGGTGGACTGGGGCCGCCACAGGTTATGTTTCAGATGATGGCGGATTCGGCCTGCTTCGCACATACCGCTGGCAGACAAAATCACCTTGGGGCGTTCGTCAAAGTTGATGGCCTTGGAGTCATCGCTGGTAAGGGAGAGTTTCAGGCCGGAAAAGTTCAGCGGATTGATGCCCTGCTCCACCAGGGCACGGGCTTCCTCGTCGTAACATTCCTGCCACTGTCTGCGGAAAATTTGGGTGGCTTCCACTGCCAGAGGGCTATCCACATACACGGTAAAATCCCCGTGGCCTTTTACCAGATTGCGCTCCTTGATTTGCCGCAAAAAATAGAGCATTTCCTGGGTGCGGCCCACCGCAAAGCTGGGAATTACCAGATTGCCGCCCCGGTCAAAGGTGGATTGAATCAGCCCTGCCAGCTCGGTTACATAGTCTGGCCGGGGGCCGTGGCTTCGGTCGCCATAGGTGGACTCCATCACCACATAGTCCGCTTCTTTCAAGATATGGGGATCCCGGAGCAGGGGCTGGTGGTCGTTGCCGATATCGCCGGAAAAAACCAGCTTTTTCTGCTGTCCATCCTCGGTAACCCACAGCTCGATGCTGGCAGAGCCCAGCAGGTGGCCCACATCCACAAAACGGCCTGTTACCCCCTCGCACACCTCAAAGGTTTCGCCGTATTCAATGCCCTCAAACAGCTTGAGGGCCGCCTCGGCATCCTGCATGGTGTAGATGGGCTGGTATTCCTCGGCACCGGAACGCTTTGCCTTGCGGTTGCGCCACTCCGCTTCAAACTCCTGAATATGGGCCGAGTCTCGCAGCATGATGTTGCACAGTTCGGTGGTGGCGGTGGTGGCCATAACAGGGCCACGGTAGCCGTTTTTCACCATCAAAGGAATCCGGCCGGAATGGTCAATGTGGGCATGGGTCAGCAGCAGGCAATCCACCTGGCTGGGGGCAATGGGCAGGGGCTGGTTTTCGTAAATGTCCCGGCCCTGCTCCATGCCGCAGTCTATCATGATGTTTTTTTCGCCCACTCGCAGCAGGTAGCAGCTGCCGGTAACCTCATGGGCAGCACCCAAAAATGTAAGTTTCATCAAACGACGCCTCCTTTATTGGGCCGGTGGGTCAACGCCCCTGGCGGCCATACAAGGATGTACAGCACTGTGAGGCTTTGCAAAAAATCTGCACATCCTTTACTTGCTTTTATTATACCCCCTTTGCCAGCAGCTTACAAGCAATTTTACAAAAAGCAAAACCATACAATTTGCATCTTTTGGGCAAATTGTATGGTTTTGTTGGTTTTAAGGATTCCAGCGCAGGCAAACGCCGCCAAAGGCAGCGGCTTCCTGCTGGTCGTGGGTAATCAGCAGCAGCCAGCGGCCTTGCAGCGTATCCTGCACCCAGCGGATGGCTTTTTGCCGGGTGGTTTCGTCCAGGCCCTTGAATGGCTCATCCAGAATGATTCCATCCCCAGGGGCCAGCAGCGCCCGGGCCAGCGCCACCCGGCGCGCCTGCCCGCCAGAAAGCTGGGCTGCCTGCTTGTGCAGATCCTGCTGGTTCAGCCCCAGCTGCTGCAAGGCTTGCACAATCTGGTCAAGGCTGCACTGGGCAGCAGCCAGCGCCACATTCTGCACCGCCGAAAGCTGCGGGCAGAGCCGATCTTCCTGAAACTGAGCCACCAGATGACCGGTGCACTCCACCCTGCCCTCGTCGGGCTGTTCCAGCCCCAGCAGCAGCCGGGCCAGAGTCGTTTTGCCCCGGCCTGAGGGGGCCATCAGCACCGTGGTGCCCTCCAGGGTGAGGGTAACATCCCTGAGCACCGGCACCCCTTGGTATTGCTTGCTTACATGGGTTAGCATGGCTTTCATGGCTGCACCTCCCATCTGCGGCCCAGCCAGGCCAAAAGCCGCAAAAACAACCGCTCACACAGGGTGCTTGCCGCCACAATCACCACCGTGCAGGCAAACAGCTCCCCTGTTTCCAGATACAGCTTTGCCTGATAGAGGGCTTCGCCCAGGCTGCCGGAGGGCAGGCCAATCACCTCGGCAGCAATGCCGCTTTTCCAGGCAAGGCCCATGCCCACGGTGCAGCTTTGCACAAAATAGGGCCACACCTGGGGCAGCCAGATGGCCCCCAAGGCCCTTTGCCAGGGAATCCGAAAGACCTGGGCCATCTCCAGCAGCTGGGCGTCGGTGCTTTTGATGCCTTGCAGCACCGCCGTATACACCACCGGCAGCACCATTAAAAAGGCAATAAGGGTGCACAGATTGCTGCTGCGCACCCAAAGCAAGGCCAAAATAATAAAACTAGCCACCGGCACAGCCTTCATCAGCTGCATCAGGGGCGAAACCAGAGCCTGCGCCAGCTGGACAGCGGCACTGAGCGCAGCCAGCAGGCAGCCCACCCCGGCAGCGGCGGCAAAGCCCACCAGAATGCGCAGGGCACTAAACCCCACCCGGTGCCAAAACGCCCAGCTGCCTGCAAGACGCAGCAGGGCAGCCAGGGTTTGCAGGGGCGAAGCCAGTAAAAAGCTCTGGTTCAGGGCGGCGGCCCCCAGCTGCCATACCAGCAGCCAGAACACCACCGCCCCCAGTTGCTTGAGCCGGCCCTTATGCGCCATAGTAGAAGGCGTCATCGGGCAGGGCACCGCCCACCGAATCGGCAGACTGGTTGAACAGAACCTCCAGGTAACCGCTGAGGGCCTGTTTCATCTCGGCACCATCCATGTACACCAGATTGCAGGCAGGCAGGGCCTTCTGGGCCAGGGGAGCCTTTGCCACAATGCCGGCCTGTGCAATCAGCTCGGCAGCCTCGGCAGTATTCTGGTTCACCCACTGGATGCTGTTCTTGTAATCCTGCAAAAAGCTGGTTACAGCCTCAGGGTTCTGCTGGGCAAATTCGGTGCGCACCACCAGCACACCGGTGATGAGCTGGCTGTCCTGGTTTACCTTGTTCCACTCCTGGGTCAGGTCCAGCGCCACGGTCAAGCCCTCCACCTGGGCCTGGGCGGCAGTTACATAGGGCTGGGGCAGCACGGCCACAGCATCGCCGCTGGCAGCTTGCAGGGTAGCCAGCACCTCGGTGGCCTCACTCTTGTATTCCACGGTCACATCCTTCTGGGGGTCCAGACCGTTCTGGGTCAGCAGATAGTTCAGCACATACTCCGGGGTAGTGCCCTTACCGGTGGAATAAATGGTTTTGCCGGCCAGGTCTGCAATGCTTTCCACCGGCTGGCCGGTGGTTACTACATACAGCACACCCAGGGTATTTACCGCAGCCACCTGCACTGCGCCGTTGGTTTTCTGGTACAGGGTGGCAGCCAGGTTTGCAGGGATAGCGGCCATGTCCAGCTCGCCCTTGGTGAGCAGCGGTACAATCTCGTCGGCACTGCCGTACATCTCCACCTGGTAGGCAGGGGTTTCCAAAGCAGCCTGGTCGTCCATCAGCTTTACCATGCCCATGGTGGTGGGGCCCTTCAGGCCAGCGGCACGCACCAGGGTCTGGCTTACAGGAATACTCTCATCCTGGCTGGCAGATACACTGGCGGACACACTGCTGGGCTGGCTGGCGGAGTTGGTGCTGGTTACAGATACAGAGCTGCTGCCAGAACTGGTGCAAGCAGCCAGGCTCAGAGCCAGAGCCAGGGCGGTTGCCAGGCTTACAATACGCTTCATCATGATTGATTCTCCTCTTTTGTTTTATATTGCCCTCCCTGGCCGGGGTCGCTGTTCCCCCTTGCCCGGTACGGGTTGCGTTTTCGGTTTCATTTTACTATAATAAGGGAAATCATACTGTTGCAGCAGCAACTCAGCTGCATAGGGAGGCCGCTTATGGGCAATGCACTTTTAACCGATTTTTTCCCCCTGCTGCTTGGCACCAGCCTGTTTCAGGGGCTGAGTCACCAGGAGCTTGCGCAGGTGCTGGAATGCTTTCAGCCCAATGTTCGCAGCTTTGCCAAGGGGGAAATTGTGCAGCTGGCCGGTTATGCGGTGCAGCAGATGGGTGTGGTGCTCACCGGCAGCCTGGAAGCTGTGAAGGGCACGCCAGAGGGGGCCAGCGTAGCCATTACCCGGCTGGAGCCCGGCAGCCTGTTTGGGGATGTACTTTCCGGGTCGGACACAAAAAGCCCTGTTACCATTGTGGCCTGTACCGGCTGCACCATCCTGCTTTTGCCCACCCAGCAGCTGCTCAACCCCCGCCCAGAGATGCACCCGTACCACCTAAAGCTGCTGCAAAACTGGGCTAAAACCCTGTCAGAAAAATACTTTGCGTTGAATCGGCGGGTAGATTTACTGATTTTGAAAACCCTTCGGGCCAAGCTGTGCGCCTACCTGCTGGAGCAAGCCCAGCTGGCCGGGGCCGATACCTTTACCATTCCCTTTACCCGCTCCGGCCTGGCCGATTACCTGAACTGTGAGCGCACCGCCCTCTGCCGGGAAATCTCCCGGATGCGGGCAGATGGCCTGATTGAAACCTACAAAAACAGCTTTAAGCTGATGAACAAGGCGGAACTTTTGCGCCAGCACCAGCGATAAGCAAGATTCCCAAGGGAGGAACCATGGAAAAAGAAATCTGGAAAGGCAGCGTACTGCTGGGGCCTATCCCCCCGGTGCTGGTAAGCTGCGGCACCCCGCAAGCCCCTAATGTGTTTACGGTGGCCTGGGCGGGCATTATCAACACCCATCCGCCCCGGCTCTCCATCTCGGTGCGGCCCAGCCGGTACAGCTACGAGCTGATTTGCAAAAGCGGCGAGTTTGTGGTCAATCTGCCCACCACCGCCCTGGCCCGTGCAGTGGACTGGTGCGGCGTAAAAAGCGGCCGAACCGAGGATAAATTCGCTCAGATGGGCCTTACCCCCTTGGCTGCCAGCCAGGTGAGCTGCCCCCTGGTGGGGGAAAGCCCGGTGAACCTGGAATGCAAGGTATTTCAGCAGATTGCCTTGGGAACCCATGATTTATTTTTGGCGGACATTGTGGCCGTGCAGGTAAGCCAGTCTTTGCTGGACCCCAAAGGCCGCCTTTGCCTGGAACGGGCAGATCTGCTGGCCTACGCCCATGGCGAATATTATGGGCTGGGCCAGGCCATGGGCACCTTTGGCTGGAGCGTACGCAAACAGCCTGCTGCCAGCGGCAAACGGCAGCCCTCTGCACAGGGAGTCCCTCAGGGGCCAAAGGCGGACGCTCCGGCACGCACCCAGCGTTCCTTTACAAAGCGTCCCAAAAAGCACAGCGGCACTCAGCCCGGCCGCACTCAGCACTCCGGCATCCAATTTGCAAAATCCGCAAAGCCCAAAAAGGCAGGGCGAGGCCGGGGGTAAAAGCCTTCCCTGCTCCGCCCCTGCCGGAGAGGGTTTGTTGTGCCGCCTTTGTTTCATCACATAAAAAAGAGAGCAGCCCAGCTGGGCTGCTCTCTTTTTTTCGGCTGATACAGGGCAAGCCCCCTGGGCCAGACGAGTTACTCCTGTGCCAACAGGTCGGCCTGGTCCGGGTGCTTTGCAAACCAGTTTGCTGCGTAGGTGCAGCTGGTGCGGGTTTTTAAGCCATTGGCCCGCAGCTGGGCCACACAGCGTTCCATCAGCTGGCCGGCAATGCCCTGGCCCCGCAGGCTGCCGTCCACAAAGGTATGGTTAATGTCCACCACGCCGGGGGCTACTTCCGGATAGGTGATGCAGGCCAGCTCCTGCTGACCATCGGTGTAAACAATGCGGTTTTCCAAAACTTGAAACTCCATCATGCTCCATCCTTTCTTAGCTGGGTGTATTCACTGCGGCTGGTTAAAAGCCTTTGGCTGCCAATCCGGCAGACGGGCCTCCTTGAGCCAGCGCAGGTCGTCACTTTCAGAAAAATCCTCCCGGTCCAAGGTCAGGCAGGGGTTATAGTACGGGTCCCGAATCAGCTGTTCCCGCCCAAACCGCTGGTACAGCCGGGCCTGTTCCTGGGCAAACCGGGCCTTTTTGGCCTGATCCTTTTCGTCGCTGCCCCGGCTTTTGCTCTCGTAATGGTAAAGTTTTGCGTAAGGGGTCCACACAATGCGCCAACCTGCCTGGCGTACCCGCAGGCAGAAATCCACATCGTTAAAAGCCACGGTGTAGGCTTCGTCCAAGCCGCCCACTGCATCGTATACCTGGCTGCGCACCAGCAGGCAGGCAGCCGTCACAGCAGAAAAATCCTGCACGGTGCCCATGCGGAACATATAGCCGCCGCTGGTAGCAGGCCGGTACTTATGGCTGTGGCCAGCATAGCCGCCCAATCCGGTGATGATGCCAGCGTGCTGCACGGTATCATCGGGATAGTACAGCATGGCGCCGCAGATGGCTACTCCCGGCCGGCTGGCCTGCATGAGCATCTGGGTAAGCCATTCCGGGTTAATGACCTCCACATCGTTGTTGAGCAGCAGTAGATACTCTCCCTTGGCAAAGCTGCGGCCAAAGTTGTTGATGGCCGAGTAGTTGAAGGGCCCCTCCCACTGCACCACCTGCAAATTGGGGTAGATCTGCTTTGCTTTTTCATAGTATGCAAAGGTGTCGGGGTTTGTGGAGTTGTTTTCAATCACAATCACTTCAAAGTGCTGCCAGGTGTTTTTTTGGTACACCGAATGCAAGCACTGCTCCAGATCCTGCACATGGTCCTTGTTGGGAATCAGAATACTCACCAGCGGCTGGCCCTGGATGGCCCACTCCACCTTGTAGGTGCTGGGGTAGAGCCCAGGCACCACCTGGCCCTGCTGCCCGGTGCGGGTAAGATGGTCCTGAATGGCTTTTTGTGCTGCCTTGGCCACATAGGGCTTTGCTTCCACGCCGCCGCTGGTGCTGCCCCCGTGCACCCGCCAGTAATACAAAACCTGGGGCACATGGACAATCTGCTCTTGGGGCAGGTTCTCCAGCAGCCGCAAAAACAAATCATGGTCCTGGCTGCCGTCACATTCCGGCCGCAGGCCCCCCAGCTGCTCAAACCGCTGCCGCCGGAACACCGCCAGATGGCAGATGTAGTTGCAGCACAAAAGATACTCCGGTGCGTAATCCGGCTTAAAATGGCCCACCAGCGGTTTTTTGATGCTGTGGGTAAACAGGGCCTCATCGCTGTACAAAAATTGTGCCCCAGTAGCCAGAATGGCCTGCTGCATGGTATACACCGCATGGGGTGCCAGGATGTCGTCATGGTCTGCCAGAGCCAGATAGTCCCCGGTGGCCATGCTGGCCGCTGCGTTGGTGTTGGCGCTGATGCCCAGGTTCTGCACCTGCATATAGCGTATTTTTTGCCCTGCAATGGCCATGGCCTGGTCTACCTGCGCCTTGACCTGGGGCTGGTGGGCCGGGTCGGAGGCATCCGCCAGGCAAAGCTCCCATCTGTCGCTGGTTTGCTGGAGCACACTGTCCAGCAGCTGGCTTAAAAAGTGGGGCGGTGTGTTGTACAGCGGCACACAGATGGAAATTACCGGCGCATCAGCCAGGGGATTTTGCCGCTGGGCTTGCAGCACCTGGGCTTTGGGCAGGTACCGTTCCCGCTTGCCAAAAAACCGGCGGCGCACAAAGCCGGCACCCCGGCGCACCATGGTTACCGGGCCTTCCTGCTGCACCAGCTGAACCGCATACCCGGCCAGTTCCTTCATTCGTTTGAGCTTCTGATTCACACCATCACCTGTTTGATTTGATTGGGGCCTTGCGCTATCAGCGCAGGCCGTAGTTCTCGTACTTTAAATTCAGATGCCGATTGTAATAAGGGTCGCCCTGTTCCATCAGGCTGCCGTAGGCTTTAATAAAATTGGCCTTTTCTCTGGCATAGCGCACCGCATTGGGGCCTTCCTCGTCCGAGCCACGGCTCTTGCTCTCGTGGTGATACGCCTCGGCAAAGGGCGTAAACACATTCAGATAGCCCATTTTCCAGAGCTTGAGGCCCAGGTCCACATCATTGTAGGCCACCGCAAAGGCTTCCTCGTCCAGGCCGCCCACCCGGTCGAACAGTTCCGCCTTTACCATCAGGCAGGCACCGGTAACGGCCATCATGTTTTGGGGCACCGCCAGCCGGTACATATCACCGCCAGACTCACGGGGGTGTCCCTTATGACTATGGCCCGCCGTGGAGTTGATGCCCAAAAATACCCCAGCGTGCTGGATGGTATCATCCGGGTAGTAGAGCTTTGCACCCACACAGCCCACATCCGGCCGCTGGCTGTACATGAGCATCTCCACCAAAAAGTCCGGGCTCAGCAGCTCCACATCGTTGTTAAGCAATAGCAGCTGTTCGCCCTTTGCAAACTTGCGGCCAAAGTTGTTGATGGCCGAAAAATTAAAGGGGCCTTCGTAACGCACCACCTGAAGGCAGGAGAACTTCTTTTTTGCCTCCTCGTAGTAGGCAAAGGTGGCCGGGTCGGTGGAGTTGTTTTCAATCACAATCACCTCAAACCGGCTGTACCCTGCAAACTGGTACAGGCTTTCCAAACAGCGGGAAAGATCGTCCACATGGTCCTTGTTGGGAATGAGAATGCTCACCAGGGGGTGACTGGTAAGCTGGTAGCGCACCCGGTATGCGCCGGGATTGCCCGGAATACTCTCCACGGTACCGGCTCTGCCGGCACGCTCCAGATGTGCGGCAATGGCCCGCTCCCCGGCTGCCAGAGCGTAGGGCTTTGCATCCATACCGCTGGCGGTGGAATTTGCATGGCTGCGCCAGATATAGAGCACATAGGGCAGATGCACGATTTTTTGGGCCTGTTCAGTAAGGCGCAGAATCAGGTCATGGTCCTGGCTGCCGTCAAATTCCGGCCGCAGTCCGCCCCCTGCCCGTTCCAGCAAGCTGCGGGAAAAGGCGGACAGATGGGTGATATAATTGCAGCCCCGCAGATAATCCGGGGAGTAATCCGGCTTAAAGTGGTAGCTGACCACATTTTTCAGGTCTGCGGTAAGAATAATCTCGTCGGAATAAACAAAGTCCGCCCCCTGCACCGCCTGCTGTGCCACCATATACAGGGCGTTCAGATAGAGCACATCGTCGTGATCCAGCAGTACAAACCAATCGCCCTTTGCCCGGGCCAGGGCCTGATTGGTGTTTTGAGCAATGCCCTGGTTCTGCTCCAGCCTGTGGTACACAATGCGCTTGTCCTCTTTGGCCAGCCGCAGCACCTGCTGCATCACCTGTTCCTGGTGCTGGCTGTCCGAGGCATCGGCTAATACCAGCTGCCAGTTCCGGTAGCTTTGGTTCTGCACGCTGTGCATCATCTGGCGCAAAAAGGGCAGCGGGGTGTTGTACAGGGGCACCACCACACTGATGAGGGGGCCGCCCGGCACACCCTGGCTTCGCTGGCGCTTCAGTTCCCGTTTGCTGGGCACATCCGCCCGGTACTCCCAGCCATCCCGGCCGGTGGCAAGGTCCACCCGGAACTTAATTTCCCGGCGCAGTCCCTCCATGCCATCCTCCCGCAGGGTCTGGGTGCACCAGCCTGCCACCTTGGCAAGATGGAGCGGGTTCAGCATGCGCAGTACCATACCGGGAATGCTGTCTCTTTTGGGGGGCTTGGCAGCGGTCTGTTCCTGCTGCTCCTGGCTGCTTTGGGCGGCTTTCACTGCCTCATTGGGTTGTTCCTGCGGGGGGAACGAAGCTTGTTTTTGCTCTGCCATTGGTTTATGATTCCTCTCTTTGCCCCGCCATCCTGATGCATGGGGCTAAAATTGCACAAAGCCGCACCGGCTAACAAGCGTTTTGTTTACGGTGCGGCTGTTTGTTTGCAGTTATTGTTCATCCGGTCAGCGGGTGGTCTGCTTGTAGGCATCGCACACCTGCTGCACCGGGCCATCCATTTTGATGCGGCCATGCTCCAGCCATGCCACCTTGTTGCACATCCGCTCGATTTGGTCGATGGAGTGGCTTACCAAAATCACGGTAGTGCCGCCGCTCAGCAGCTTTTGCATCCGCTTTTCGCATTTTTCCTGGAATAAAAAGTCGCCTACGGACAAAATTTCGTCCGCAATCAAAATATCCGGTTTGGTAATGGTGGCCACAGCAAAGGCCAGACGGGCCACCATACCGCTGGAATAATTCTTGAGGGGAACATCCAAAAAGTCCTGTAATTCGCTGAACTCCACAATCTCGTCAAAGTGTTCGTCCAGGTATTTGGGGCTAAAGCCCAGCACGGTGCCATTCAGGTAGATGTTTTCCCGTGCGGTAAGGTCCATATCGAACCCGGCACCCAGCTCAATGAGGGGGGCCACGGTGCCATTTACCCGGCAGCGCCCCGCTGTGGGCTTGTATACGCCGGAAATTACCTTCAGCAGGGTGGATTTTCCGCTGCCGTTCAGGCCCACCAAACCGTAAAAGTCTCCCGGTTCCACCGTCAGGCTTACATCCTTCAGGGCATAAAATTCGTCAAATTGCAGCTTTCCCTGTACCAGCTGCAAAAAGTATTCTTTCAGGCTTTCGCTTTTTTCTTTGGCAAGGTTAAAGCGCATGGATACATTTTCCACCTGAATCATGGGTGCCATCTTTCCTGCGCCTCCTTTACATATACAGCACAAAGCTGTCCTGGGTTTTTTTGAATACCAGAACACCCAGGGCCATCATGGCCAACGCCCACACAGCGCACACCACAATCTGGCCCAGGCTTAAAAGCTGGCCATCCATGACGGTGCAGCGGAAGGCATGAATGTACTGATAAATGGGATTTAGGTTAATCAGCTTTACCAGCAGCGGATTACCAAATTGCTCAGGGGTGTAAAAAATTGCCGAAAACCACATCAGCACGGTGGTGAACACCTCCCACAGGTGCATCACATCCCGAAAGAACACGGTTAAGGATGAAAGCACCATGCCCACGCCCAGGCTGAAAACAGCCAGCATCAGCAGAGGGTAAGCCCCCAGTAGGATGGTCCAGTGCAGGGGGGCGCCGGTAAAAATCATCACCAGAATCAGCGCAATAAAGCTGAACAGGCAGTTCACCAGCCCAAAGCAGACCTTTTGCAGGGGAAAAATATACTTGGGGATATACACCTTGCGCAGCAGCATGGCATTGTTCATGATGCTGGACATGGCCATGGTGGTGGAGTCCCGGAAGAAGTTAAACAGCAACTGGCCAATTACCAGGTAAACGGCGTAATTTTCGATGCCGCTGCCCCGGAACTGGGGCATCAGGGAGCCAAAAATCACAAACATTACACCGCACATCAGCAGCGGGTTAAGCACACTCCAGGCCACACCCAGCACGCTACGGCGATATTTCAGCTTAAAATCCCGGCTAATCAGGTTGTACAGCAGGTACCGATATTTAAAAAAATCCTGCATCGTAGCTTTTAACATACCCTGCACCCTCACATATCCTTAAAGCAGTCAAAGGACTGCTGGGCAAAGGGGGTGTGCTTGCCATCCTTCTCGCTCAGGCGGTACTCACAGCCGCAATCCGGCCACTGAATGCCCACCGTGGGATCGTTGTAGGGGATGCCGCCCTCTGCACTGGGGGTGTAGTAATCGGTGCATTTGTAGCAGAATTCGGCCTCATCGCTCAGCACCAAAAAACCGTGGGCAAAGCCCTTGGGCACATAGAACTGCTTTTTGTTTTCGGCACTCAGCACCACGCCCACCCATTTGCCAAAGGTGGCGCTGCCGGGGCGGCAATCCACCGCCACATCAAACACCTCGCCCTTTACCACACGCACCAGCTTGCCCTGGGTGTGCTCGGTCTGGAAATGCAGCCCCCGCAGCACGCCACGGGTGGAGCTGGACTGGTTGTCCTGCACGAATTCATCCGCAATGCCGGCAGCGGCAAACTCCTCCTTTTGGAAGGTTTCCATAAAATAGCCGCGTGCGTCACCAAAGACTGTGGGCTCCACGATTACAACGCCCGGCAGCTCGGTTTGAATAAAATTGAATTTTCCCATGCAGAACGCTCCTTTATTTTAGACGGTCATCCATCCTGATTCTGTTGGCAAACCCATTGGCATTGCACAGCAAAGGCCGCCGGGTTGCCCTTCCGATAAAGTTCCAGGGTATATTGTACCGTATCTGTTTCAAAAGCGCAACACTTACTATCTTACAGGGAATTGGGCCGGCAAAGTCTTTGCCAGAACGGCTGCTGCCAAGCGGGCTGTATTACCGCCGGGGCAGCTGGTTGTTCTGGCCGGGCCTGCGGCGAATCTGCCCACCGGTACGGTTGGTGCGCTGCTCCCACCGGGGGCTGGGCTGGTAGACCACAAAGGGGCTGTCCGGCAGCCAGCTTTCCTGCTGGTTCTGGCTGGCCTTTTGCCGTGCCACCGCCGCAGCACCGCCCTTGCGTTTTAACCCTGCAGCAGCTGCCGCAACAATTGCCGCCAGCACTGCCATACCTGCCCCCAGGCCCACCTTCCACACCAGCGGATCCAGGTAGGCTTTGGCCTCCACCAGCTGGGTGTTGGCCTCCAGCAGTGCCGCCAACCCGCTTACCTTCATATCCACTGCCGCAACCAGGCTGGGCTGAATCCCGTTGCTTTCTGGCAGCTTGTACAAAATCTGCGCCTTAAACCCCTGCCCCAGCAGGTAGTGTTCCGGCACCGCATATTCTACCGTTACATCCTGTGCTGTAAAGGCATCGCTCAGCAGGGCCGAAGCACCTGCCGGCGTGAGGGTAAGGTTGCCCAGGGCGGTTTCGCCGCCCCCCATCAGGGGCACGCTGAGCGTTTCGGCGGGAGCTGCCAGCTCCACCCGGCTGTAATGGGCAAAGGCATAATCCAGCAAAGCCGCTGTATCCAAAAAATGCACCTTGGTGGCGGCGGATTTCAGCACAACGGAAATCAGGTTTATGCCGTCCTGCTGGGCGTAGGTCACCAGGGTGTGGCCCGCCTGGTCATGGTAACCTGTTTTGGACCCTACCACATAGTCCCGGTAGTAGGTGGCCCCGCCCACCCGCATAAGGTCTGCACACCAGAAGGTGCGGGCCGGCTGCATATTGGTGGCCTCCATGGGCCAGGACTCCTTGCGGCTGAACACCTCCAAAAATCCCGGCACGCTGAGTGCCCAGCGGGTCAGGTTTGCCATGTCCCGGGCGGTGGTGTAGTGCTGGGCATCGTGCAGGCCATGGGGGTTCATATAGTGGGTATTGGTCAGGCCCAGCTGCTGGGCTTTTTGGTTCATCTTGTCCACTCCGCCCTGGATGGTATCATCGTCGCTGATATACTCTGCCAGCGCATTGGCTCCATCGTTGGCACTTTCCAGCTGGGTGCCGTAAATCAAATCCTGCAGGCTTATCACCTCGCCGGGAAGCAGCGCTATGTGGGAGGAACCCTGCTCCAGGCTGGTGGTCACCTCCTGGCTGATGGTGCGCTGTTCGCTCCAATCTCCCTGGGCTTTTTCCATGGCCAGTGCCAGCGTCATAATTTTGGTAATGGAGGCCGGGTACATCATCTGGTCGGGATTTTTCTCCATAATAACCTGGCCGGTATCCGCATCCATTACCACATAGGCTTCACAGGTAACCTCCGGCAATTCCTGGGCAGCGGCAAAGGGAGCCATCACCCAGGCCAATGTCAGGGCTATGATGCATATCGTTAATGGTTTTTTCAACACACTTGTCCTCGTTTTTTCTCGCAATTTGGCCACTGTACTTGGCTCAAGGCCAAACCAGTGCAATTTTATTATAGCGTAGAGTTTTGCCGCCATTCAATACCGCCACAAAATTTACACAGGTTCCGCTACTTCATGGTATAGTAACTGCAAGGCGTTTTTTTTCAAAAAAGGAGGTTTTCCTATGTGTTCTATCCCATCAAAACAGGAACTGCGCCGCACTGCAAGGGCTTTTTTAAGCCTGAACGGCCCCTCTCAAGGAGCAAAATGGGGTCAGGCCATGGCCCGGCAGATTACAGCCCTGCACTGCTGGCGCACCGCCCGCACCATCTTTTGCTTTGTGAGTACCTCCAAAGAGCCGGACACCAATCCCCTGCTGCAAGCGGCACTGAGCCAGGGCAAAACACTCTGTGTACCCCGGCTGGGCCAGCATCCGGGCCAGATGGATGCGGTACCGATTCAAACTCTGGAGCAGCTGGCTCCCACCCCTCTGGGCTTGTGGGAGCCGGCGGCTGCCCTGCCAGCAGCAGACCCACAGCAGCTGGACCTTGTGATTGCCCCCTGCCTGATGGCCAGCACCACCGGCCAGCGGCTGGGCCAGGGGGGCGGCTATTACGACCGCTTTCTGACCCGGTGCTGCTGCCCGGTATTGGTGCTCTGCCCCCAGGAGCTGGTGCAGCCCCAGCTGCCGGTTACTCCACTGGACCATCCCTGTGACGGGGTTGTAACCCAGCAGCAGATTTTAGCCATGCCCGGCACACAGTGCTCGACTAAATATTAAACATTCAGCAGCGGCCCCAGCTGGCGGCCCCGGAGCGCACTTTCCAGGGTATCCTCAATCAAATCAAAGTCGCTTTGCATACTGTAGGGCTTGCGCAGGTAATCATCCTGTGCAAAGGGAACCACATAAAAGTGCTTGCGGGCCAGCAGGGTGGCCAGATTTTGCAGGCTGCCCAGCAGTGCATCGTTGGTGGAAATGGCCAGCACCACCGGTTTGCCGTTGCGCAGCATACTTTTTGCTGCCAGCGTAACCGGTGTATCGCTGATGCCTGCCGCCAGCTTTGCCAGGGTATTGCCGGTGCAGGGGGCAATCACCATGGCCTGTGCCAGCTCCTTGGGGCCAAGGGGTTCTGCCTGCTGGAGCGTTTCCAGCGGGCGGCAGCCGGTGGCCAGTTCCAGCCGTTCCTTCCATTCCTGTGCCCTGCCAAACCGGGTATCCATGCTGGCAGCGTTAAAGCTCATAATCGGAATGACCTGGCTGCCCCGCTGGACAGCTGCTTCGATGCGGGGCAAAATCTGCCCAAAGGTGCAAAAGCTGCCGCACAGCCCCCACACGATGGTTCGTTGTTCCATTGTTTATTCCCCTCTTTCTTGCAAGATAGCCAGCACCGTTCTGGCCACAAATTCACCGGCGGTATCCGGCGCACAGCGGGCAGGCAGGCTCAAGGCCCGAATGGCATGGATGCCCCTCTGCCGGGCGGCCTCCAGATCCACCCCGCCGGGCAGGCTGGCCAAATCCACCACCAGGGTGCCGGTGGCCATCTGGTCCAGCTGAGCCGCCCCCAAAACCTGGGCAGGTATGGTGTTTACCACCGTATCAAAGGAGTGCAGGGCCGGTTCCAGCTGGCTTAGCTCCAGCACCCTGCACCCCTGAGACTGGGCCAGCGCACGCTGGGCACTGCTGCGCACCGCCACCGTTACATAGGCCCCCAGCCCATTCAGACGCTGGGCCAGTGCCTGGGCGCAGCGGCCATACCCCAGCACCAGCACAGGGCTATGCCAAAGGGTACGGGTTCGGTTTTGCAGCAGCAGGGCAATGCAGCCCTCTGCGGTGGGAATGGCATTCAGCAACGCCAGCTCCTCCCGGTCCAGATAATCGTACAGTTCCAGATTTGCTTCCCGGGCGGCATCCCTTGCCTCGTCAGAGACCTTGCCTGCAAAGGCCACCAGCCCCGGCACCGCCTGCTGCAAAAGCTGGGCAAAGGCTTCCCGATGGCTGGAAAGGGGCATGGGCAGCAGCGCATACTGTGCCTTATGCAGCCCGCTGGCAGGCACCACCACACAGCCCTGCTTCTCCAGCCAGGCGGCAGCTGCCTGCTGGCGGGCATCCTGCCCAATTACCGCAAAAATGCACATGGTTGATTCATTCATCTTGTTCCTCCCTCCCGTTTAAATGGGATGCGGCCTTTCCCGCAGATAACAGGCACCGGCCGCTCGTGTTATGGTATGCCCCCCGCCTGTGAATGGTGAAACCCCAAGGCAGGGCAAAAAATCCCGTAAATCTGTTTATTTTGCCGGGCAAAGATTATATAATAATAAACAACGATTCGGGGCCTTGTGCCCACCCCACTAAGAAACCGAGGTAACGAAACATGGATTTGAACGAAACATTGAGCTCCGATGTACTAAAACACGCAAAGCGACTGCATTTTGTGGGCATTGGCGGCAGCGGTATGTTCCCCCTGGTGCAGATTCTCCGGGACCGGGGTTACGAAATCACCGGCAGCGATGTGAACGAGGGCAGCATTGTGGATGCCGAGCGGGCCATGGGGATTGCCGTGTACATGGGCCACAAGGCCCAGCAGGTGCATGGCGCCGATGCGGTGATTTACTCCGCAGCCATCCACACCGAAAATGCCGAGCTGCAGGAGGCAAAGGCCCTGGGCATTCCCACCATCGAGCGCAGCCAGCTGCTGGGCTATGTATGCCGGATGTACCCCAACAGCATCTGCGTGGCAGGTACCCACGGCAAAACCACCGCAACCTCTATGATTACCAGCCTGCTGGAACTGGCCGGGCAGGACCCTGCCGCTGTGATTGGCGGCAAGCTGCCGCTGATTGGCGGCTACGGCAAAAATGGCCGGGGCAGCACCATTGTGATCGAATCCTGCGAATTTGCCAGCACCTTTCTGCACCTGAGCCCCGCCATTGCTGTGCTGCTGAACATCGACAACGACCATCTGGACTACTACGGCAGCATGGACAATCTGAAAAAGGCTTTCCACGACTTTGTGGCCCTGGCCCAGAACACCGTAGTGGCCAATGGAGACGATGCCCATGTGCTGGAAGTGGTCAAGGACCTGAAACAGCCGGTGTGCACCTTTGGCATTCAAAACCCGGCAGATTTCCGGGCGGAAAACATCCGGGAATACAAGCCCGGCTTCTTTGCCTTTGATGTAATGCACCAGGGGGCTGTTTTTGCCCAGCTGGAGCTGGGTGCCCCCGGCTACCACAACATCTACAACGGTCTGGCCATGGCTGCCTGTGCCCACCTGTGCGGTCTGACTGGCCAGGATGCTGCCGCCGCAGCCGCCAGTTTTAAGGGTGCAGGCCGCCGCTTTGAAATTTTGGGCGAATTCAACGGCGTAACCGTAGCGGACGACTACGCCCACCACCCCACCGAGGTGGCCGCCACCCTGAACACCGCCTCCAAAATGGGCTACAACCAGGTATGGGCGGTGCACCAGCCCTTCACCTACTCCCGCACCCGGGAACTGCTGGATGAGTTTGCGCAGGTGCTGCAAATTGCCGACCATGTAGTGCTTACCCCCATCATGGGCAGCCGTGAGGTGGACGATGGCAGCGTTTGCAGCCAGGACCTGGCGGATAAAATCCCCGGCTGTGTGGTGGTGGAAGGCTTGCAGCAGGCGGCGGACTATGTGCGCCAGCACGCCCAGCCCGGCGACCTGGTGCTCACCATGGGCTGCGGCGATGTATACAAGGCGGCCCACATGATGCTGAAATAAGTTTTCCACACCGGCAGACTCTTGTGGTGGAAAACCGCCCGTTGCCCCATCCGCTGCGGTTCCGGTTTTCTTTTGGAACTATGGATTCCGGCTTGTGGGGTTTGCTTTGCACGCCCCGGCGTGAGCCGAATGTTTGATAAACCAAAAAGCCCCCAGCCAGCGGCAACAGGTCCACTGGCTGGGGGCTTTGCTTTGAGATGAAAGAATGGGGAATGTTTTGCCTGCCGGGCTGGCAGGCAGCGGAGCGTTACTGCATGGGCACCAGCCCCACACTCACCCGCAGGGCCTGGTCCACCCGGCTTTGGTCCTGGGGGGTAAGGCAGCCGGCCTTCTCCCGCAGGCGGCGTTTATCCAGAGTGCGAATCTGCTCCAGCAGCACAATGCTGTTTTGGCGCAGACCGCAGCTTTTTGCTTCCAGCCCAATGTGGGTGGGCAGGTTGGTTTTATCTTTTTTGGATGTAATGGCAGCTGCAATCACGGTGGGGCTGTACCGGTTGCCCACATCGTTCTGCAAAATGAGCACCGGCCGGATGCCGCCCTGCTCCGAGCCCACCACAGGGCTCAAATCTGCGTAAAATACTTCTCCTCTATGCACTTCCATGGTCTGTACTCCCTCCACTATACTTTCGGCCCATGCCCCAGGACGAGCCGGTGTGCGGCCCTATGTGGCCCCCTGCGGGGCGGTGGGTGTTTTGTTGTTGTGGTGGTAGTATGACCGGGGCGCAGGCAGTTCAAACCGCCTGCCAAAAACTTTCATTTTTTGCTCTGGTTCAGTCCTGCCGCTCCAAAATTACAAAGGCCTGGGCAATGCCCCCATCATGGGCCAGGCTCAGGTAGGCCTGTACCTTTTGTTCCTGTGCCCACTGGGCCGCCTGCCCCAGCAGTGCAAAGCAGGGTGCGCCGCTGGGCTGGCGCAGCACCTGAATCTCCCCCAGCTCAAACCCGCCAATGCCGGTTCCAATAGCCTTTAAAAAGGCTTCCTTGGCAGCAAAATTAGCGGCTGCACTCTGCTTTTGGCGGCTGGGTGCCAGCTGCTCAAGCCATTGCCGCTCCTGGGGGCCAAACACCCTGCGCCAGAAGGCCAGGCTGGCCAGGCTTTTTTCCATTCGGTCAATTTGCACCACATCGGTACCGATGCCCTGTATCATGGCAATTCTCCTTGCTTTTTGGCTTTTGCTTTATCTTACCACATCCGGGCAGCTTTCGGCAGTGGGCCGGGTATTTTTTTGGCTCCTGCACCGGGCAAAACGGTTGCATTCCCGCCGGGTGCATGGTATAATCGGGCTTGTTCAAACACTTTGACGGAGAAAAGTAACCAGCTGCCCCGGCAAGAGAAAAGGCCCCCTTGGCTGTAAGGGCCTTACGGCAACGCCGCTGTGCGAAGTTCCCTCCCGAGTGGCCGGGCTGAACGGTGTGTGCACCCATTAGGCCGGGACGGTTTCCCCCGTTAACGGGATACGAGTGTTTGCTCTGAGAGCAAAAATTTGGGTGGTACCGCGGAGTTTTTTCAAAGGCTTCGTCCCTGTAAGCAATTACGGGGGCGGAGCCTTTTTTTCTGCCCCCTTCACAAAAGGAGAGTGCAAACATGAAAGAGGCATTGGAATCCATCCGCCGCACGGCGGACCAGCTGATTGCCCAGGCTGCCGACGAGAAAGCAGTGGATGAACTGCGGGTTCGTTTTTTGGGCAAAAAGGGTGAACTGACTGCCATTCTCAAGCAGATGGGCAAGCTCAGCGCCGAGGAGCGCCCGGTGGTGGGCGCCCTGGCCAACGAAGTGCGGGAAGCCATTGACGAGCAGATTCGCAGCCGCACCCAGGCACTGGCCCAGGCTGCTCTGGCTGCCCGCCTGGCTGCCGAGGAGATGGATGTTACCCTGCCGGGCACCCAGCCGGTGCAGGGCGGTCTGCATCCTTTCCATCTGGTGCTGAACGACTTGAAGGAAATCTTTTTGGGCATGGGCTTTGATGTGGTCAGCGGCCCCGAGGTGGAGCTGGACCACTACAACTTTGAGATGCTGAATATGCCCAAGAGCCACCCTGCACGGGATACCCAGGATACCTTCTACATCACCGAAAATATCCTGCTGCGCACCCAGACCAGCCCCATGCAGATTCGCACCATGGAGCAGCAGAAGGCCCCCATCCGCATCATTGCCCCCGGCCGGGTATACCGCAGCGACGCTGTGGACGCTACCCACAGCCCCCTGTTCCATCAGATTGAGGGCCTGGTGGTGGATGAAGGCATCACCTTCAGCGACCTGAAGGGCACTCTGGAGGTGTTCATCCGCAAGCTGTACGGCCCCGAAACCAAGGTTCGGTTCCGTCCCCATCACTTCCCCTACACCGAGCCCAGCGCCGAGATGGATATGAGCTGCTTTAAGTGCGGCGGCAAGGGCTGCCCCCTGTGCAAGGGCGAGGGCTGGATTGAGATTCTGGGCTGCGGCATGGTGCACCCCAAGGTGCTGGAAAACTGCGGCATCGACCCCGAGCGTTACAGCGGCTATGCCTTTGGCATGGGCCTGGAGCGCATTACCATGATGCGCTACGGCATTGACGATATGCGCCTTTTGTACGAAAATGATCTGCGCTTTTTGAAGCAGTTCCACTAAGAAACCAGGGAGGAAAACAAGTATGAAAATGCCATTGGGTTGGGCAAAGGAATTTGCCGATATTAACTGTACTCCCCAGGAATTTGCCGACCGCATGACCATGAGCGGCAGCAAGGTGGAGTGCTGGGAGAGCGAAGCGGACTCCATTGAAAATGTAGTGGTAGCCCGGGTGCTGGAAATTGTGCCCCATCCGGACTCTGACCATATGGTAGTATGCCAGATGGACACCGGCGCCGGCGAGCCTGTGCAGATTGTAACCGGTGCAGGCAACCTGAAGGTAGGCGATCTGGTGCCTGCCGCCCTGCACAAGTCCCGTCTGCCCGGCGGTAAGGAAATCCGCAAGGGCAAGCTGCGGGGCGTTGCTTCCAACGGTATGCTGTGCAGCCTTGGCGAGCTGGGCCTGACCATCCACGACTTCCCCAATGCTGTGGAAGACGGCATTCTGGTGCTGGACGAGGAATGGCCCACCGGCACCCCCATTGTCCAGGCTCTGGGGCTGGACGATGTAACGGTAGAGTTTGAAATCACCCCCAACCGGCCCGACTGCCTGGGTGTGCGTGCCCTGGGCCGGGAGACTGCCGCCACCTTCGGCGTGCCCTTTAAAGACCACCTGCCCCAGGTAAAGCCCGGCAGCGGCGATGTAAACCAGCTGCTGAAGGTTGAGGTGCAGAACACCGACCTGTGCTATCGCTACTGCGGCGCCGTGGTGGAAAATGTGCGGGTAAAGCCCAGTCCCCGGTGGATGCGCCAGCGTTTGCGCAACTGCGGCGTGCGGCCCATCAACAATCTGGTGGACATCACCAACTATGTAATGCTGGAGTACGGCCAGCCCATGCACTGCTTTGACCGCAGCTTTGTGAAGGGCGGCACCATCTGCGTGCGCAACGCCAAGGAAGGCGAGCAGATTGTAACCCTGGATGGCCAGGAGCGTGCACTCTCCCCCGAAATGCTGGTAATTGCCGATCTGGAAGGCCCCATTGGCGTGGCCGGTGTAATGGGCGGCGAGTACAGCGGCACCTACGAAACCACCACCAGCGTGGTGTTTGAAAGTGCTATGTTCAACGGCCCCAGCGTGCGTACCACCGCCAAAAAGCTGGGTCTGCGCACCGAGTCCTCCGGCCGGTACGAAAAGGGCCTGGACCCCAACGCCTGCCGCCGTGCTCTGGACCGTGCTCTGGAGCTGGTGCAGCTGCTGGATGCCGGTGATGTGGTAAACGGCGTGGTGGACATCTACCCCGCAGTGCGCACCAGCCGCCGCATTCCCCTGCGTCCCGAAGGCATTAACCGTCTGCTGGGCACCCAGCTGAGCCGCCAGGAGATGGTGGATATTCTCACTCCCCTGGGCTTTGTGATGGAGGGTGACGATGTGGTTTGCCCCACCGACCGCTGGGATATGCAGCGGGAATGTGACCTGGCCGAGGAAGTGGCCCGGTTTGTGGGATACAACAAGATTCCCAGCACCGTCATGAAGGGCTGCGCCCAGGCACGGCCTACCCCCCGCCAGCGTTTTGACGAGCAGATGACCAGCACCCTGGCCGGTTACGGCCTGTGGGAGTGCGAGACCTTCAGCTTCTACAGCCCCAAGTGCTTTGATTCCATCAATCTGCCCGCCGAAAGCCCCCTGCGTGATGCGGTGGTCATCTCCAACCCCTTGGGCGAGGATACCTCCATCATGCGCACCACCGCCCTGCCCAGCCTGCTGGATGTGGTGGCCCGCAACTGGGGTGCCCGTGCCGCCGAGTGTGCTGTGTTTGAGCAGGCCACCGAGTACCTGCCCAGCCCCCTGGCCCACGAAGTAGCGGACAACGATTTCAACAATTACGAGGCATTGTGTGGAAAACTGGCCGCCGAGGGCAAAACCCCCAGCGACCTGCTGCCCACCGAACGCCAAAAGCTGATTCTGGCCGCCTACGGCCCCCGTTGGGACTACCTGGCCCTAAAGGGCGTGGTGGAAAAGCTGCTGGCCTGCGCCGGCATCCGCCAGCTGCGCATTGAGCGCAACGCCGAAGGCACCACCTACCACCCCGGCCGTGCCGCTTTCCTGTACGACGGGGAGGTTCTGCTGGGCACTCTGGGCGAGCTGCACCCCACCGTGTGCGCCAACTACGGCATTAAGGCCCGTGTGGTAGCTGCCGACCTGGATCTGGACGCTCTGTTTGCCCAGCGCCGCCAGGATGTGGCCTTTAAACCGCTGCCCAAGCACCCTGCCACCAGCCGTGACCTGGCTCTGGTAGCCGATCTGTCTACCCCTGCCGCCGACCTGGTGCAGTGCATCACCAAAGGCGCAGGCAAGATTCTGGAAAGCCTGACCCTGTTTGACATCTACACCGGCGATAAGATGGAAGCCGGCAAAAAGAGCCTGGCCTACAATCTGGTGTTCCGTGCCGCAGACCGCACCCTCACCGATGAGGAAGTGGATGCTGCCGTACAGAAGATTCTCAAAAATCTGGCTGCCATTAATGTAACCCTGCGCAGCTAAATTCCTTTTATCGCACCTCTCTGGCCACCGCTGCAAGGGCAGCGGTGGCCTTGTTGCACACAGCTTTCAAACCATTTTTGTTTGTTTTGTGCGGGGGTTTTCTCTTGCAATCAGCGGGTAAATGGGGTATACTGAAAAAAACTATTCTGTTAAAGAGGGGGGCCACTGCTATGTCTGATCCTACCGCTGTATTTTCCATCTACGATGATCGGGAGCAAGAAATCCGTGCCATTGTGCAGGAAGTGTACGATGCCCTGAAGGAAAAGGGCTACAACCCCATTAACCAGCTGGTGGGTTACATTCTTTCTGAGGACCCCACCTATATTACCACCTACAAAAACGCCCGTTCCCTCATCCGCCGGGTGGACCGGGACGACCTGCTTCAGGCCATGGTGCGCAACTATGTGCGCCCCTGAGTTTTAATTGTTTTTGTTGTTTGCAAGGCCCTTTTGCCACAGGCAAAGGGGCCTTGTTTTTTTGCCTGTCCCGCTGGCGGGCGCACTTTGCAATGCCATATTTTTTTGGTATACTAGATTCTGTATAAGTTGTTGCGAAACGAGGTGTATTGTTTGGCTGTTTTGCGGGTGCTGCACTGCGTGGCCGGGCTGGATCACGGGGGCTATGAAAGCCTGTTGATGAACCTGTACCGGCAGATTGACCGGCAGGTGCTGCAATTCGATTTTTTAAGCTCCTTTCCCGGTGTATACGAGGAACCCATCCGGCAGCTGGGCGGGCAGATTTATTCCATTCCCTTTATCACCCAAAAAGGCCCCTTTGTGTACCAGCACCAGCTGGACCGGGTGCTGGCCCAGAACCGCTGGCCCATTGTGCATTCCCACATGGATAAATTCAGCGGGCTTGTCATGCGTCAGGCCCAAAAGGCAGGCATTCCGGTACGCATTGCCCACAGCCACAACACCCAAAACGAAGGGGGCGTGCTGTTCCACGCCGTCAAAAACTACTACGGCCGCATGGTGCTGCCCCACGCCACCCAGCTGTTTGCCTGTTCCCAGGCGGCAGCCCAGTGGATGTTCGGCTCCAGTGCCCCCAAGGCCCACATTCTGCTCAACGGCATCGACCCGGAACGCTTTCGCTTTGGGGCAGATGTGCGCACCCAGGCACGGGCAGAGTGGAACCTTAGCCCGGACGCCCTGGTCTTTGGCCATGTGGGCCGCTTTACACCTCAAAAAAACCATACCCGCATTCTGGATATTTTTGCTCATATCCACCGGATAAAGCCGGGCAGCGTTCTGCTGCTGGCAGGCTCTGGCCCTCTGGAGCAGGAGATGCGCAGCAAAGCAGCCCGGCTGGGGCTGGCCGCTCAGGTGCACTTTTTAGGCCCACGGCAGGACATTCCCCAGCTTTTGGCCGCCATGGACGGCTTTCTCTTTCCTTCCTTGCACGAGGGGCTGCCTGTTACCCTGATTGAAGCCCAGGCTGCCGGGCTGCCGGTGCTGGCGGCCTCCACCATTACCAGCGAAGTCTGCGTTACCCCCCTGGTGCAGCAGCTGGACCTTGCCCAACCGGACGAAACCTGGGCCAGCCAGCTGGTGGCCGCAGCCCAGGCCCAGCAAAACCGCCGCAGCTGCCCTGCCAAGGCCCTGGCCGATGCCGGTTATGACATTCGCCAGACTGCGGCCTGGCTTACCCAATTTTATCTGGAACAGGCAGACCGGGCCGGGTGGCGATAACCGGGCCCTTTGCCTTGCTATCTGTTTTAACCATGGAGGTTCGCCAATGGAACAACAGCCCCTTGTAAGCGTGATTGTGCCGGTATACAACGCCGGGGCGCATCTGCTGCCCTGCCTTGCCAGCATTGCTGCCCAAAGCTTGCAGCAGCTGGAAGTGATTCTGGTGGAAAACGGCAGCAGCGATGATTCCGCTGCCCAGTGCCGCCAGTTTATCCAGCAGGACCGCCGGTTCAAGCTGCTGATTCTGCCGGAGCCGGATGTCACCCAGGCCCGCCGGGCCGGGCTGGAGACCAGCTGTGCCCCTTGGGTATCCTTTGTGGACTGTGACGACCTGCTCCACCCTCAAATGCTGCAATCCCTTTTGGAGGGCTGCATCAGCACCGGCCTGCCGGTGGCCTGCTGCCGCCTTGCACCCTTTTGGGGCCAGCCGCCCCAAGCCCAGCCCATTGCCGCCGCTCCGCAGGTTCTGGCCGCTCCCCAGCACCAGATTGCCCTGCTGCAAAGCAAGGCGGTGGAGTACAGCCTGTGCAACAAGCTCTACGCCCGCTGTCTGCTCCAACGGGTGGAGTTTGCCTGCCCAGCTGCCAGCAACGAGGATTTATATCTCAACTGGCTGCTCTTTGGCCACAGCCCCGGCCTTGCCCAGCTGGACTTTGTGGGCTATTTTTACCGGCAGCACAACGCTTCTGCCAGCCACCGGCCCCTCACTGGCCAGGTCATCCAGCAGCAGCTTTTGGTGGCCAGCAACATTGCCCAAAGTGCCCAAAATTCCCCGAGCAGTTCTCTGCAAACGGCGGCCCAGGCTTTCTACTACGAAAAACTGTTGTACCTCAACAGCATGATTCTGCGGCAGAAAAACTCTGCCCCTCTGGCCAGCCAGCACAAAGAACTGGTTGGTCTGGCTCGCCAGCAGCTGGGGGCTGCGCTGGGCAACGCCAGCCTTTCCCCCACCATGAAGTGCACCGCCCTGCTCACCTGCTGGGGCGGCATCTTTTACCGGCTGCTCTGCCGTCTTATGCTGCGTGACCGGCGCTGAAGGCCCGGCTTTTTGTAAGGAGAACTCATGAAACTGCTTTTTATTCTGGACAGTGTGGAATTTCCCCTGGCTCCCACCCCTGCCCTGGCCCGCCGCTGTGCCGCTGTGCTGGCCCAGGCGGGGCACGAGGTGCATCTGCTGGAGCTCCACGACGGCCAGACCCTGCCCCCAAAGGCTGAGGGCTGCACCCGCACCCTGCTGGCCTTTGAGGATGAACGGGTGATGAACCAGCTGCTGGAATTTGGCCGCCCCGGCGGAACCCCTGTCTGGCTGCGGCTGGCCCGCCTTAGCCTTCGCCCCCGTGCTGCCTGGGCTGCGGTGCGGCAGATTGCTCTGCACCACCCCCGCCGGGTGAGTGCTGCCCGCCGTGCCATCGAGCAGCTGAACCAACAGCACCGGTTTGATGCCGCTATTGCCGTGGCTGCTCCCTATGCAGCCAGCTTTGCCCTGCAAAAGGCCATGGTGCGCTGCAAAAAGGCCAGCTGGCAGATGGACCCCTATGCCGCCAACCAGGATTACCAGGCCCCCGGCGCCTACCAGCGGGAACGCCAGCTGTGCGCTGCCATGGACCGGCTGTTTGTAACTCCCCTCATGGCCCGGGACTATGCCCCCGGTGCCCCTCTGGCAGACTTTGCCGCCAAAATGCAGGTGCTGGACTTTCCCAGTCTGGTGCCGTTGCCCCAGCAGCCCCAAGCTGCCAGCCACGGGCCGCTCCGGTGCGTGTTTGCAGGCAGCCTGTATCCCTCGCTGCGCACCCCCCACTTTGCGCTGGAACTGTTCTGTGCATTGAATGACCCCCAGGTGGAGCTGGTCTTTGTGGGGGGCGGCTGGGAACATTACCCACCCCAACTGGTGGAGGATGCCCGCCGGATTCTGGGCCAGCGGCTTACTATAACCGGGCCGCTTTCGCCCCAACAGGCAGCGGAACAGCTGGCCCGTGCCGATGTGCTCCTCAATCTGGGCAACGCAGTGGACAACCAGGTGCCCAGCAAACTGTTCGAATACTTTGCCGCCGGCAAGCCGGTGCTGCACCTGGGCAAGCTGGCCCAGGACCCCTGCCTGCCCTATCTGGAACGGTGGCCCCTTTCCCTCTGCCTGTTGGAACAGCAGGGCTGCCCCCCTCAGGTGCTGGGCCAGCTGGCAGAATTTTTGCACCACAGCAGCCGCTGCCGTATTCCCTTTGAACAAACCCAGGCACTGTTTGCCGCCAACACCCCACAACAGGTGGCCAGCCAGCTGACGGCCGCTTTTCAGGAGTGATTCATGCAATGAAAGTATTGTGGCTTTTGAATTTTATTCCCCCTGTCATGGCCAAAGCCCTCCGTCTGCCGGTGCAGGCCGGGGGCAGCTGGGTGATGGCTCTGCAACAGGCCTTGCAGGGCTTTGGCCCCCTGGAACTGGTACTCTGTGCCTATGCAAACCAGCTGGAACAGCCCCAGCGCCGCCAGCTGGAAGGCTGCACCTATCTGGTGCTGCCCTCCAGCGGCGGCAAACAGGCACTGGAACAGGCGCTCCAGCAGGAGCAGCCGGATCTGGTGCAGCTGTTCGGCACCGAATTTCAGCACGCCCAATGGCTGTTTGAGTGTTTTGATGCCCAGCGCATTCTGGTGCACATTCAGGGTCTGGCCGGGCCTTACGCCCAGCACCTGCCAGACGGCTTGCCGCCCCGGCTGCTCCGTGCCCATCCCCTCCGGGACCGGCTGGCTCAGGCCACCGGCGGCAGCACGGTACACCAGCTTTACCAAACCATGACCCGCCAGGGCCAGGCGGAACAGCAGCTCTTTGGCCAGGTGTGCCATGTATTAGGCCGCACCCAATGGGACAGAGCGCTGGCCACCGGCTGGAACCCCCAGGTGCAGTACCACTGCATTGGTGAAATCATGCGCTCTGTCTTTTATGAAGGGGGCTGGCATCCCCGGACACCGGGCTGTGACCCTGTTTTATTCGTGAGCCAGGCCCATCTGCCCTTTAAGGGCTTGCACTGGCTGATAGAGGCTCTGCCGGAAATTCGCCGCCACTTCCCCGGTGTTCAGGTGCAGGTGGCAGGCTGGCCGCCCCAGAACAAGGGCCTGCTGCAGCCTGTCTACCACTGGCTGGCAGACTACCAGGGCTATCTGGCAGGGCTGGCCCGCCGTCTGGGCGTGGCGGATTGCATCCACTACACCGGCGTGCTGGACGCCGCCGGAATGCGCGACGCCTTTTTAAACAGCGATGTATTTGTAATGCCCAGCACCATCGAAAACAGCCCCAACGCTTTGGGCGAAGCCATGCTGCTGGGTATGCCCTGCATCGCCGCCCAGGTGGGCGGCATTCCCAGTATGCTCACCAGCGGCAAGGAAGGGCTTCTGTTCGACCCCTGCCAGCCGGGAGCACTGGCCCAACGGGTGGTGGAACTGCTCCGCCAGCCCCAAAAGGCCGCCCAACTGGGTGCGGCAGCCCGCCAGCGTGCACTGGCCGCCCACGACCCTGCCGCCATTGCCCAGGCCCACTGGGTGCTTTACCAACAAATCTGCTCAAAGGAGGTTCAGCCATGAACAGCCGCCCGGTGGTTACGGTGTTGATTACCACCTACAACCAGGAACGGTACATTGCCCAGACCATTGAAAGCGTTCTGGCCCAAAAAACCGACTTTCCGTTTGAAATTTATATCAGCGAGGACTGCGGCACCGATGGAACTCGTGCCATTTTGCAGCAATATGCCAGCCGTTACCCGGATTTAATCCGCCTGAACCTGCGCAGCCAGAATGTGGGCATCAGCCGCAACTGGTACGAGGGCCTTTGTGCCGCCCGGGGCGAGTTCGTCTGCACTTTGGAGGGGGACGACTGGTGGCTGGACGACCACAAGCTGCAAAAACAGGTGGACTTTTTGCGTGCCCACCCGGACTATGCGGCGGTAAGCCACAGATTGCAGCTTACCGACGACAGCGGCCGCACCTACGAAACCCTGCCCAATGACCCCCGCATCCTCAACCGGGATACCACCATGGAGCTGTTTTTGCGGGGCATTACCTATTCCTGCACTGCCTGCCTGGTTCGCAATCGGTTTGATGCAGCGGACAAAGCCCTTTATAACTATGTGACCGCAAACCGAAGCATTGCGGACTTTGCCCTTTGTATGCTCTATTTAAGCTGGGGCAAGGTATTTGTTATGGACCAGGCCCTTTCTGCCTACCGGGTAGCGGGCAGCAATCCCAACCACCAAAACTACAACGCAAGCCAGAGTGCCCTCAAAAAATATGCCGACTTTTTGGATGTGGTACAGGCCAGCGAAGCCTACTGGAAGGGCCGCTATTCCTTTACCCTGTGTTACTGCAACGGCAGTTTTTACCCCCTGATTGACCGGATAAAGCAAGGCGGGGCGGTGGCATTTATCAAGCTTATGGGCCGTATGCCCCTGGCTGCAAAGCTGTTGTTCCCCTTTTACAGTGCCGCTCGCTGTGCAGGGCTTGTGTGGAATAAACTCACCGGAGGGAACCGCGCATGAGCTGCCCCTGTTACAGCGTGATTGTTCCGGTATACAACGCAGAAAAAACCCTGGCCCGCTGTGTGCAGAGTATTTTGCAGCAGGCGCCCCAGGACCTGGAACTGATTTTGGTGAACGACGGCAGCCAGGATGGCAGCGGCCCTCTGTGCGATGAACTGGCCCGCCAGGATGCACGCATTCAGGTGGTACACCAGCCCAACGGCGGTGCCAGTGCAGCCCGGAATGCAGGGCTGGAGCTGGCCCGGGGCCACTACATTCAGTTTGTGGACGCAGACGATTGGGTGCTGCCCGGCCTGTACCAGGCCGTCGGCCAGCTGCTGACCCCACCAGTAGACCTTTTAATCTTTGGGGTGCAGAATATCCCCCCCGTTCCGGAGCCCAAACTGCCCGACGCTTTGTATGCCAGCCTTGGGGAATTGCGCAGTGACTTCAAACGCTATCTGGTGGATACCGGCCAGTTTGCCTGCCCCTACAATAAGTTCTACAGCCGCCAGCTCATCGGCACGCTTCGCTTTGATGTGAGCCTGCCCATCAACGAGGATTTTATGTTCAATCTCCAGGTGCTCAAGCACTGTGGGGCTGTGCGGATGATTCCCCAGGAATATTATGCCTACGACCAAAGCAACCTTAACTCCCTGTCCCGCTCGCTGCGCACCGACTTTTTGCAGGTTGAACAAGCCACCCGCAGCACTTTTGAGGAATTTTGCCTGCATTATGGCCTTTCTCCCCAGCAATTTGAAGGGCTGCTGTCTGCCCGCATGGGCCAAACAGCCCTTGCCCAGATGTCCCATCTGATAGAGCGCCGTGGCCCGCTTTCGCTGAGGCAATACTGCCAGATTATCCGCCAGCTGCTTGCAGAACCCAGGTACCGGCAGGCCCTTGCCCATAAGTTTGCCGCCGATTCCAACCGGCTTTTGGCCCTGCCCTATCGGTTCTGCATCAAGCTTCGGTTTGCACTGCCCATGGCCCTTTGGTGCTGGCTGCGGTGCAGCACCACCCATTCACTTTAATTTGTTCAAGGAGGACTCCCTTGTATGTCCACTGTATTAAGCTGCATCATCCCTGTTTACAATGCAGAAAAATACCTAAAAAAAAGCGTTGAAAGCGTGCTGAGCCAGAGTTTTGCCTGGTTTGAGCTGATTCTGGTGGACAATGCTTCCACCGATGAAAGCCGGAAGCTCTGCGAAGAATTTGCCCGCCAGGACGAACGGGTAAAGGTAATCACCCAGCCAAAGCAAGGGGTAGCTGCCGCCCGCAACGCAGGGGTGGAGGCCGCCAACGGCCGCTACATCACCTTTGTGGATGCGGACGATGTTCTGCTGCCCAAGGCATTTGAAAAATGCGTGCAGGCTATGGAAAATCAAAATCTGGATTTGGTCAGTTTTGATTTTGTCTTTCGCAGCGACAGCCAGGATACCCCTGCTGCCTACCCTGCCTTTTCTACCCAAACCCTGGCAGAGTTCTGGCCCCATTTTGTGGAGTACTACCAGGCAAATTTGTTTTTTGCATTGTGGAACAAGGTCTACCGCACCCAGCTGATTAAGGGGCATTGCCTTTGTTTTGATGAATCCATGCGCACCGGTGAGGACATCGCCTTCAACTGCGCTTACCTAAAAAACTGCAACAAGATTCAGCATCTTGGCAGCTGTTATTACGAATATTGGGCTCATCCCCAAACGCTGACCCGGCAACCCTCCCTGGAACATATGGAAAACAGCCAGCGCATTCTGCACCTGGTGCGGGACTTTTTGGAGCAGTGCGGCCAGTCCCAGCTGTATCCTCCCCTGGTTGCCTCCCAGCTGCCCTGGGACACTGCCTGCTTTTTTGACCTGCTGACCGATTCCAGCCGGGACTACACCCTTCAGCAGCGCAAAACCGGCCTGGAACAGCTGTTCCGCAACAAAATCTGGCATACAGCCCTGCTCACCCAGCTGGAGGAGCGTGAGGGCCGCTACCACCAGTTTTTGCGGTTTGCCGTCCAGCACAAAAGCATTCGGATGGCCCTGCTGCCGGCTGTCATGCGCTCCAAGCAGTCCTTTGTGCAAAAAATCCGCACACTGCTAACGCTGTAAAAAATTTTTCTGCTTTGCCGCCTGAACCAGAGCGGCAGCAATCCGGTTTGGGCCTCTAGGCCCAGACCCCAACAAGGAGAATGTACATGGCTGACCCCATTTTGTCCATCATTACCACCGTTTATAATGTGCGGGACTATCTGCCCCAAACGGTGCAAAGCATACTGGCCCAATCCTTTACGGATTTTGAACTGCTGCTGGTAGACGACGGCTGTCCCTATGGCAGCGGTGCCTTGTGTGACCAGCTGGCCAAGCTGGACCCCCGCATCCGGGTGATTCATAAGCCAAACGGCGGGCCTGCCTCTGCCGCCAATGCGGGGCTGGACCAAGCCCGGGGGCGGTATGTGGGCTTTGTGAACGGAGACGATGTGGCGGAGCCCACCATGTACCAGACCCTTTACGAGGCCATCTGCCAGTCTGGTGCACGAATTGCCGCCTGCTGCGGCGACTGCATCGACCAAAACGGCCAGCCCATCCCCTCCCAGGGGGTTACGGTGGAGCAAACCGGCGTGAGGGATGCCCAGGAGCTTTTGCTGGAGGCCTTTCGTACCGGGCGTTTTTACGGCCCTTTAAGCTGGAACAAATTGTTCGACATCCGCACCTTCCGGGAGAAGGGCATTCATTACGACGAGACCATGCACTTTGGCGATGATGCCAGCGTGCTTCATCTGGTGTTTGAAGGGGAACAGATGGTTTGCCTGGATAAAGTTTTATACCACTACCGCTCCCGGGAAGGCCAGATTACCCAGGCCGACCTGTTTTCGCTGCGCAAGCTGGACGATTTGCGGATGTACTGGAACTGGCTGTGCTATTTTTCGGCCCAGCCCCAGCGTGCTGCCCTGTACCGGCCCTGGGCCGTTGTGCGGTACTGGAACCTATTTTACACCCTCTGGCACCAGGCCCACGCCGCCGGTGCCATGGCCCAGGCCGGGCCTGCCTTTACGCCTCATTTGAAACACCTGCGCAGCCTGATGAAGGATTTACTCCTTAGCCCCCACCTGTCGCTGCCGGCACGGCTGCGGGCCGCCGGGTTCTGTGCTTGTCCCCATCTGGTCTATGGCCTGGCCTGCTGCTGGGGCCGCTTGTTAACCCCCCGAAAGGAGCCTTGATTGTTTATGTCACGCCCTGCCATTAGTGTGATTGTGCCGGTCTACAACGCAAAAGCCTGGCTTTCCGCCTGTGTGGAAAGCATTCTTGCCCAATCTTTTGCCGACTTTGAGCTGCTGCTGGTTGACGATGGTTCCACCGACGGCAGCCGGGAGCTGTGCTGCCAGCTGGCACAAAAGGACGCCCGCATCCGGGTTATCTGCCAGCCCAACCAGGGGCCTTCCGTAGCCCGCAACCACGGAATTGAGCAGGCACAGGGAGAGTATCTTTCCTTTGTGGATTCCGACGATATCCTCTGCGGCGAGTTTTTGCAAACCCTCTACCAGGCTTGCCAGCAGCATCAGGCGGATATGGCCATGTGCGCTGTGGAGGATGTGCGGGAGGATGGCACCAGCAATGCCCCCCCTCGCTGCACCCTGCCCGCCGCCACCGGTGTGTTCTGCGGCCAGGACCTTCTGGAATGTCTGTTCGGCTCCCATGGCCCCTGTTATTCGGTGGTGTGGAACAAGCTGTACCGTGCCACGGTGTGGCAGCATCTGCGCTTTACCCCCGGCAAGTCCCACGGAGAGGACAATCTGATTTCCCACCGGATGCTGGCCCAGTGCCAGCGGGTGGTTTGTCTGGATGAGGTATTGTACCGCTATCGGGTACGCAGCGGCAGCCTGTGCCACAGCGGATTAACCCCCCAGGCCTTTCAGCAGGTAGAAGCGGAAATTGACCGGTACCGCTTTTTTAAAGAGCAGTTCCCCCACCGCTCCCAGCTGATTGAAACTGCCTATGCCATGTGCTGGAAGCAATTTTTGTGCTTTTGTGCCCAGGCAAGGCAGGCCCCCACCCCTGCCTTGCAGCAGGCCATGGCCCAGCAGCAGCGCAATTTGCGGCCGCTCCTTGGCCACCTGCCTGCCAGCTCTCAGCTTGATTTTTGGCAAAAATGCTCGGCGGTGCGCTGGTGTCTCACCCCTGTGGGCCTGCTTTGCCCTGTAACCCATTCCCAACAGGAGGAAACCCCATGAGCCACACTCCCTTTAAACAGCCGTTGCAGGTGGTTCTGGTGCCGCCTCCCGTGCTGCCCCTGCCCCAGGTGCAGGGCGGCGCGGTGGAAACCCTGCTCACCCATTTAATGGAGCAGAACGAACAACAAGGTCTGCTCTCTCTGGTTTGCGCCTCCATCCCCCACCCCCAGGCTCAGCAAAAGGCTGCTGGCTACCGCCACACCAAAATGCTGTATCTGCCCCAGCCCTCACCCCATCCGCTGGACCGTGCACGGGCCATCTGGCAGCGGTGCCAGGGAATGCTGCCTCCCTCCGACCCATGGTACAACGCAGTTCTGGACCAGCTGCGCCAGGGGCCCCGCCCGGATTTTTTGGTGGCAGAGGGCGGCAACCCCATGCAGTTTGGGGCTTTAAGCCGCTGGGCCGGGCCTCAGCGGTGCCTGTTTCATCTCCATGGGCACAGCCACTCCAACCCTTACATGGATCGTATGTTTGGGGGAATTCTTGCTTTAAGCCACTTTCTCCGTTCCGAATACCTTGCCACCAGCCAGCTGCAGCCCCAAGCTGCACACCTGGTGCACAACTGCATTGATTGCAGCCGTTTTACCCCCGGCACGCCGGATGGGGCCCTGCGCCGCAGCCTGGGCCTTGCGCCGGAGGATTTTGTGGTGCTGTACTGCGGCCGGGTCATTGAGGAAAAAGGCATTGAACCCCTGATGGATGCCATTGCTCTTTTGGGGGATACCCTTCCTGCAAAACTGCTCATTGTGGGCAGTCCCTTTTTTGCCCAAAGCCAGGAAAGCCCCTTTTTGACCAAGCTGAAAACCAAGGCCCAGGCCCTGGGCAGCCGGATTCAATTTACAGGCTTTGTGCCCAACGAACAGCTGCCCCAATACTACCGCTGCGCCAATGTTTGCTGCATCCCCACCTTGGTGGAGGAGGCCGCCGGGCTTGTGTGCATGGAAGCCATGGCCTGCGGCATTCCCATTATCGCCACCGAAAGCGGCGGTATGCCGGAGTACCTGGCGGGCAGCAAGGCCCTGGTGCTGCCCCGCACCCCCCAGCTGCCCCAGCTGCTGGCCCAGGCCATCCACCAGCTTTACCAGTCTCCCCAGCAATGCAGGGAGATGGCCCTGGCAGGCACGGCGGTGGCGCAGCGGTATTCGCCCCAGGCATTCTACCGGGAATTTGTGGCTGCGCTGCACGCCCAGCAAGCCCTGATTCCCTGACCCATTTACTTTTTTGCAAGGAGGCAGCGGATTTATGCCCACTGTTACCATTATTGTGCCGGTGTACCGGGCCATTCACACCCTGGGCCGCTGTGTGCAGAGTATCTCCAGCCAGAGTTTTCGAGATTTCCAGCTGCTTTTGGTGGACGACGGCAGTACCGATGGCAGCGGCCAGCTGTGCGATGTGCTGGCCACGGCAGATGAGCGCATTCAGGTGATTCACCAGGCCAATGCCGGAGTAAGCCAGGCCCGCAATGCAGGGCTGGCCGCCGCTGTGGGAGAGTGGATTGTGTTTGTGGATGCGGACGATGTTCTGGCCCCCCATGCGCTGGAAAGTGCGCTTGCCGCCCAAACCCTGCACCCCCAGCGGTGGGTGGTTTGGCCCCACATCACAACCAGCCCCCAGCAGCTGCCTGCCGCTCCCAGCGGCGAAGGGCAGCTGCTGGGGCCGGAAAAACTGGCCTATGTGTACCGGGACTGCTGCCTTTCCATGCCCTGGAACAAGCTATACAAGCGGTCGGTGCTGGAGGAAGGCATCCCCCTGCGCTTTGACCCGGCCTATTCTTTGGGCGAAGATTTACTGTTCTGCCTGGATTATGCCAACCGCTGGTTTGCTGGCACAGGGGAAGGGTTCTTTCAACTTAAAGAACCACAAACCTTTTATGAACAGGGCCCTAATCCGGACAGTCTGACCCAGCGGTATCGCAGCGATTTCTGCCAGCTCTGGACCCGGCTGTTTGCCCGTCTGCTGGCAGATTGCAGGGCGCGGAACTGCCCCCCTGCCGACCTGGTGCATGTGTGGCACAGCTACCTGACCACCCTCTGCTTTGGCATAACCGATGAACTGAACCGTGGCCCAGGCACCCCAGCCCAGCGGCGCAAAAGGGTTGCCCAGTTTATGGCACAGCCCTGCTGCAAGGAGCTGTGCCGCCAGCTGTGGCGCATGGGCTATTATGCCCCCCTGGCCACCGCCCTGGCACTGCGCAGCCCCCGGCTGGTAAGCTGGCTGTGGCAGCTGCGGCAAACAAACCCGGATTTGTACGGCAAGGCCCAGGCCATTGGGCAGATGTTCTGCCCAGCCCCTGGCAACTAGCTGTTTTTGCTTTTCGTGCCTTTTTGTGCTATAATAGCACGATATTTTTTACAATAAATTCAACCGGGTCATCCCTTGCTTTGGGAGCGGCCCCTGTAAAGGGAGTGTGCTGATGCAAACACCAACCGAACCCCACTGGGACACCATCATCCGGCCACGCACCGGCTGGTTTGACATTGATTTTAAGGAGCTGTGGCGCTACCGTGACCTGGTGGTGCTGTTTACCAAGCGCAATTTTGCTATTTTGTATAAGCAGACCATTCTGGGCCCGCTCTGGATTCTGCTTAACCCCCTCATTACCACCATTTTGTTCAATGTAATTTTTGGGGGCATCGCCAAGCTGCCCACCGAAGGGGTGCCCAGCTTTTTGTTTATTATGGCCGGCAACACCCTGTGGACGCTGTTTGCCTCCTGCATCAACAACACCGCCAACACCTTTGTGACCAACGCCAGCGTGTTTGGCAAGGTGTATTTCCCCCGGCTTACTATTCCTTTGTCCCAGGTGCTCACGGCGGTTATCAACTGCATGATTCAGTTTGCCATGTTCCTGTGCTTCTGGGTGTTGTTTGCCTGCACCCCTCTGGGCCAGGGCAGCCAGTTCCAGCTTACCGGCTGGGTACTGTACCTGCCGGTGGTGCTGGTGCAGGTAATGCTGCTGGGGCTTGGTGTGGGTATTATTGTTTCCAGCCTGACCACCAAGTACCGTGACCTGGCCATTGCTGTGGGGTTTGGCGTGCAGGTTTGGATGTACGCCACACCGGTGATGTACTCCACCACCACCCTGGGCAGCCAGCCGCTGCTGCAGGCTGTGGTGCGCTTTAATCCCATGACCGCCCCCATTCAGGCTTTTCGCCTGGCTCTGCTGGGCTGCGGCAGCGTGGATGTGGGCAGCCTTGTGTACAGCCTGGCAGTCACCCTTGTGCTGCTGGCACTGGGTGTGATTTTGTTCAGCCGCATTGAAAAAACCTTTATGGACACCGTTTGACCAAAGGAGAGCCACTATGCAAAGCACTGCATCTACAAGCAACAAAGAGCCTGTCATTCAGGTGGAAGGGCTGAAAAAGCAGTACAAGCTAGGCCAGATTGGCGGCGGTACTCTTACTGCCGACCTGCAAAGCTGGTGGGCCCGCATCCGCGGCAAGGAGGACCCCAACCTGCCCCTGGGCACCGATACCCGGCTGTTTGGCCAAACCTTTATGGCCCTGAATGGGGTGGATTTGACCATCTACAAGGGCGAGGCCGTGGGCATCATCGGCCGTAACGGCGCAGGCAAGTCCACCCTGCTCAAGCTGCTCAGCCGCATCACCGCCCCCAGCGAGGGGGAAATCCGCATCAAGGGGCGCATCGCCAGTATGCTGGAGGTGGGCACCGGCTTTAACCAGGAGATGACCGGCCGGGAAAACATCTACATGAACGGTGCCATTTTGGGCATGAGCAAGGCGGAGGTGGACTCCAAGCTGGACCAGATTATCGCCTTTTCGGAATGCGGCGATTTCATCGACACCCCGGTAAAGCGGTATTCCAGCGGTATGTTTGTAAAGCTGGCCTTTGCGGTGGCCGCCCATCTGGACAGCGAAATCATGATTATGGACGAGGTGCTGGCCGTTGGCGATATGAAGTTCCAGCAAAAGTGCCTGGGCAAGATGGGGGATGTGGCCAACCAGGAGGGCCGTACCGTACTGTATGTGAGCCATAACATGAGCACCATCCGGCAGCTGTGCACCCGGTGCATTGTGCTGGATAAGGGCCGGGTTCTGTACGACGGCGATGTGGATACCGCCATTGCCATTTATATGGATACCACCGATGTAAACATTGTGGATTACGACCTTACCAACTGCAACCGGCTGGTGCCGGGTGCTGCCAGCCGCCTGTTTGTGGACCGGGTGCTGTTTGTGGGCAAGGAAAGCAGTGTGTATGCCAGCGGCGAGCCGCTGCGGGTGCAGCTGTTCTGGCGTGCCTTCCAGCACTTTGATGCCGTGAACATGAAGCTGGAAATCCGCTACCGGGATGCCGAGTCCATCGGCATTACCCACCCCATTACCCTGGGGCCTGCCCAGCCCGGCAAGCTGTACACCACCACCTTTTGTTTTGACACCTCTCTGTTGAGCGAGGGGCAGTATTTCTTTTATCTGGATGTGTTCGAGCGGGAGCCCTCCTGTGCTGTCTGCCTGGATATGCCCGCCGAACAGTTCGCCTTTGAAATCACCAATTCGGACCGTACCCTTACCAAATGGGAAAGCTACTGGGGGCACATTCACTTCCCCCCGGTGGTGCTTGAGGAACAGTCCGGCCAGTAAGTTGCGCTTTGGCTGCCTGTGTTTGCGAGCCAAAGCATCGCAAAGGAGCGGTTTTGTTGACCATCTGTTTTTTTGCTGCCCAATACCTGCCCACGGTGGGCGGTGTGGAGCGTTACACCTGCAATCTGGCCCGCCAGGTGGCAGCCCGGGGGCACCGTGCTTTTGTGGTAACCAGCCAGCTGCCGGGGCTGCCGGTGCAGGAAACCGACCCCCATGGGGTAAAAATTCTGCGGGTGCCCTCCTGGCTTTTGATGAAGGGGCGTTTCCCCGTACTAAAGCCAGGCCCAGCCCTGGGCCGCATTTTACAGCCCCTGTGGGATGCAAAGCCTGACCTGCTGGTGGTCAACACCCGGTTTTATCCCCTTAGCCTTTACGCAGCGGCCCAGGGCCGCTTGAGGGGCATTTCCACCATTGTTGTGGACCATTCCACCGGTCACCTGCCCATGGGTAGTGCCCTGTTAAACGCCGCCGGAGCCTGTTACGAACATCTGGCCGCTGCCTTTTTGCGGCTCTGCAAGCCCCAATTTTATGGAGTGAGCCAGGGGGTATGCCGCTGGCTCACCCATTTTGGCATCCAGCCAGCGGGCACGCTCTACAACGCTGTAGATCCTCAGGCGATACAGCGCATTGCAAGGGATCCAAACGCAGTGGATTGGCGGGCTCGCTTGGGGCTGCCTGTCCGCTGTCGCCTGGTTGTATTTGTAGGCCGGATGATTGCGGAAAAAGGTGTGGAGGAGCTGGCCCAGGCTTTTGTAAAAGCCCAGCTGCACAACTGTGTGCTGCTGATTGCAGGGGATGGCCCCTTGCGGGAACAGTTGATTGTCCAGCAGCTGCCCAGGGTTTACTGCCTGGGTGCTGTACCTCACAACCAGGTGCTGCAACTGCTGAGCCAGGCGGATTTGTACTGCCTGCCCACCTATTATGCCGAGGGCTTTCCCACCACTTTTTTGGAGGCTGCAGCCTGTGGGTGCCCCATTGTGACCACCCGCACCGGCGGAAGTGACGAACTTCTGCCCAGCGAGGATTACGGTTTGCAGCTGGACAGCCCCGACCCTACCCTTTGGGCCGATGCGCTGTGCCGCTGCCTGAACGACGACGCCTGGCGCACCAGGGCCAGCCAAAACACCTTGACCCGCCTGGAACATCATTTCACCTGGGACACAGTGGCTGATGCCCTGCTGGCCCTGGCAGAACAACAAGCTTAAAAGGAAGCAACACATTATGCTGAAACTACTCATCGTCATACCCGCCTACAACGAAGAAGGCAACATTGTGCAGGTGATCAACAACCTGCGCCGGTGCTGCCCTCAGCACGACTATGTGGTGGTGAATGACGGCAGCCGTGACCGTACCGCTGCTTTGTGCCGTGCCCATGGATTTCGGCTGATTGACCTGCCTGTAAACCTGGGCCTTGCCGGTGCGTTTCAAACCGGTGTGCGCTACGCTGCCGAAAACGGGTATGACTGCGTGCTGCAATTTGATGCAGACGGCCAGCACCTGCCCCAATACATCGACCCCATGCTGCAGCTTTTGGAGCAAGGGGCAGATATTGTGATTGGCAGCCGCTTTGTGCAGGTAAAAAAGCCCAAAAATTTGCGTATGCTGGGCAGCTATCTCATCAGCTGGGCAATCCGGCTGACCACCGGCCAAAAAATCTGCGACCCTACCAGTGGTATGCGGATGTTCAACCGCCGCATGGTGGATGAATTTGCCATGAATCTGAACTATGCACCGGAACCGGATACCATCAGCTACCTGATTAAAAACGGCGCTGTGGTGCAGGAGCTTCAGGTAAAAATGGAGGAGCGCACCGCCGGCTCCAGCTACCTGAACTTTGCCCGCTCCATGCAGTATATGCTCAAGATGGGTTTTTCCATCCTGCTGATTCAGTGGTTCCGCAAACGGGAACCTGTGACTTTTTATCCTGAAAGGAGATTCTGAGGGATATGGTATTGTTTGTGCCCTCTTTGCTTTCCGGCCCCATTCGCCTGCTGCTGGTTTTGGGCAGTTTTTTAACCTTGCTGTTTGTACTGCGCCGGGTGCGGCAAGCAAAAGTTCAGATTGAAGACTCCATTTTTTGGCTGTTTTTTTCGGTTTTTTTGCTGCTTTTAAGCCTGTTTCCGGAGTTTACCACCCTTGTTGCAAAGCGCTTTGGCTTTGTAAGCGAAATCAATGTGGTGTATCTTTCCATTATCTTTCTGCTGCTCACAAAGCTGTTCTTTTTGTCCATGCGGGTAAGCCGGCTGGACAGCACCCTGCGGGATTTAACCCAGCGTGTGGCACTGGACGAAGAAAAGGCAGAACGGGCCAAACAAGCTACCCGCCAGCCCAATGGTTCCAGCTGTGGGGTACAGCGAGTGCCCACAAAAGAACAGGACTTTTAAGCCCTGCTTCTATTCGATGAAACAAAAAGAAGTTCTGGCAATAGTTTACATTGCCAGAACTTCTTTTTTATGTTATAATAAAATGTAAAGCAATCATTCAGTTTTATGTTCCGCACTGTGCGGAATGGCACTCGCTCAGCTCTGCCTGAGGCCCGGAGCCTCGCCTGTGGTGCAGCTGAGCCAACATCATCGAAATGGAGGGTTTCTAGAATGGCATTTACCCCGAAACTGACCTATAAAGGTAAGCCTTTGGTGCGCTGCAACAACGAAATTTACTTTGGCAGCCTGGCTGACCCCTTTGTAGTTTTTATGCAGATACTGACCACAAAAGAAGAACAGGGTGTTACCGTAGCCGATAAGGTTCATGTCATGCTGCTGAGCACCGACTCCACCAAAGCTCTGCCCGACCGTGTTATCAAGCAGAGCAGCAAAAACGGTCTGTTTGCCGCTTTGGAGATTGGCTCTATGTGGCTGGAGCGCGCCTTGAAAGAGGCTGCTTCTGCTGGCAAAAAGGCATAACCCCTTTAACAACAAGCACAAAACACCACCTTCGCCATGGCGAAGGTGGTGTTTTTATTTGTTTTGCTTCATGCTGCTGCAAAGTGTTCTTGTAAGGATAACTCCAGCAGTTTTGCAGTGTTTCAGCCTATGCCGCAGCAAACGGCTTTTGTTTTGTGCCAGGTGTCATTCTTCTTTGCTTTAAGCAAAGCGAGGGTCCAGCCGCTGCTGTACATACTGCTCCAGCAGTGCACAGCTGGCATCAAACTGGGCCTGCTCCTCCTGGGTCAACACCGGCAGAAAGGCCGCCTGTGCTCCCTGGCTCCCCACCTGGCGGGGAATGCTTGTAAAAATTTCCGGGTGGTTTGGGCTGCGCCGGTAGGGGCCGGAGCACATCATCACCTGGCCGCAGTCTGCAAAGATGGCACCAATCAGCTCTGCGGCTGCACTGCCAATACCAAACTCGGTGCAGCCCTTACCTGTTACGATATGCCAGCCTGCCTCAATGGTCTGTCTGGCCACCTGCTGCCGGTCCAGTGCGCTAACCCGCTGGGGCTGCTGCTGGGCCAGCTGTTCCAGGCTCAGGCCACCGATGCGCACCTGCGAAAAGATGGGTACCTGGCTGTCTCCATGTTCACCCAGGCAAAACCCCTCCACGCTGGCAGGCTGAACAGCCAGCTGCTGGGCCAACCGCACCCGAAAACGGGCGGAATCCAGGGCCGTTCCGGTACCCACTGTGGGAAGCCCAGTTTTGCGGGCAAAGTACTGAGCCACCAGGTCACAGGGGTTGGTAATGCCCACCAGCACACCGGCAAAGCCACTGGCTTTAAGCTGGGGCAAAATTTCATCCGCTATATCCAAGGCCACTTCCAGTTCTTCCAGCCGATTTTCCTCAAAAATGGCGCCGCAGTAGGCCAGCACGCACACCTGTGCATCCCCAATGTCCTGGTAACTGCCGGCATATACCCGGGTATTTTTGCCTGCATAGCAGGCTGCGTCCTGCAAATCCTGTGCATGGCATTCGGCTTTTCCTGCATCGGTATCCAGCAGCACAATTTCCTCGCAGATGTCCCCCAGCATCAAAGCACTGGCCACATGAGAGCCCACATGGCCTGCGCCAACAATCGCAACCTTCCGTTTCATGTTTTGCTCCTTTTAGTGCAATATCTTACTAAATTAAACCCCTGCAAAAAAGCCGCCAAAAGCGTTTGGCCCTTGGCGGCTTTGCAAACCTTACAGAATTATTCTTCCACTTCTTCGGCGCAGTCCTCGCAGTCGCACTCGTCGCCGCAGTCGCACTCACCGAACTCGATTTCAAACTCAGCACCGCAGTTGCCGCAGCATACCTGCTCGTTCAGCAGGGTATCCTCATCCACCACGGTTACAGCGCCGCAGTTAGGGCAGGTGAGCTCGTAATCAATGGAGCAATCCTCTTCCTCACAGCAGCAGTCCTCGTCGTCGCAGCAGCAGTCGTCTTCTTCCTCTGCGTCGCTCTCGTCCTCGTCTTCGTCCTCCTCATCCTCGCCAAACAGGAGGTCTTCCAGCTCATCCATGTCCTCGTCCATGGCGTCCAGTTCATCGTATACCTGGTCCATATCTGCATCCAGCTCGGTTACGGTTTCGCACAGCTGGGCTACCAGGTCATACATGGCCTTCAGAACCTTGCCCTCCTTGCTGGAATGTTCGATTTCCAGGCCTTCCATCAAGCCCTTCAGGTATGCAGCACGCTCTTTCAGTTCCATTGTTCGTTCCTCCTTAAAAGAAATCCAGAGAACCGGCAGGTTTTGTACAGGGCAAAATGCCCCACATCAGCCGCCTTTTGTTCTGTTTATAAAAACGCCTTGCAGCGTTTTGGCTTACATAAAAAAATGGAGCGGCGGCATAGCCGCCGCCCCAATCACAATACAGTTCATGCCAAGCGGGCCGATTAAGCGCGCTCCATGTACTCGCCGGTACGGGTGTCCACACGGATCATGTCGCCCTCGTTGATGAACAGGGGTACACGAATTTCAGCGCCGGTCTCCAGCTTAGCGGGCTTCAGGGTGTTGGTAGCGGTGTTACCCTTGAAACCGGGCTCGGTCTCGGTAACCTGCAGCACTACAAAGTTGGGAGCTTCCAGGCCAAACACATTGCCCTTGTAGCTCAGAATCTTAACCATCTCGTTTTCCTTCACGAACTTGAAGGAATCGGACAGATCGCTCTCGTTCAGCGGGGTCTGCTCAAAGGTCTCGGTGTCCATAAAGTAGTACAGGCCACCATCCTCGTACAGGTACTGCATCTCACGACGCTCGATGAAAGCAGTGGGGAATTTATCGCTGGGGTTGTAGCTCTTTTCGGTTACAGCACCGGTGATTACATTCTTGGTTTTGGTACGCACGAAAGCAGCACCCTTGCCAGGCTTTACATGCTGGAACTCTACAACCTGCAGCACGTTGCCGTTTTCCTCAAAAGTTACGCCATTGCGAAAATCGCCAGCAGAAATCATAAATGATCCTCCATTTACTTATTTAAAATTGCTTCTTCCTCATCAGCGCCGCGGCCTTATCCTGCCAGAGTACTCTCGCAGGTGTCTGGCACCGTTGACATATCCAATGATATTTTACCCCACAAACGGGCATTTTTCAAGCCCTTTTCGTGGGATTACCCCTTGGGGAACCGGGTATTTGCGAAATTAAGCCCCAAAAGGGCCTTTTCGGCTTACCGGCTTAGCCCAGGCTCTCAAAATAAGCCTTCATGGCTGCCGCATCCTCCGCCTGGGTACCGGCAGATTCGCAGATGATGGTGGGGCACAGATTGCGCTCATAGCACAGCTCCATCAGCGGCTCAAACTCCGGGCCATACACCGTATCCGCAAAGGTAAGGTGCTGCTTTTCTCCGCCGGTGGTGTACTCAATTTTGCTGAAATGCACATGGAAGCAGCGGGCCCGTTCATCCCCCAGCACCTCCCCCATTCGATCCAGAATAGCGGCGTAGTCCTGCTTGGTTTTAATGCTGCCCTGGTCTCTTGCGTTCAGGTGCCCAAAATCGATGCAGGGAGTAATGCGGGGGTCCACCTTACACAGGGCCAGAACCTCCTCCAAGGTGCCCAGCTGGCCTACCTTGCCCATGGTTTCGGGGCAGAGAACCACATCCGAAAAACCTGCCTGGTCCACCGCTTCCACCATGCGGTGCATGGTGTCCAGGGCTTTTTCCAGGGCGGCTTGCCTGCTCTGCTTGCCGCAGCTGCCGGAGTGAAAAATCACCCGGTTGCCCCCCAGTGCACGGATGGCCTGGGCGCTTTGCAAAATATAGGTGATGCTGTTGAGGCGTTTTTCCTCCTCCATGCTGCTCATGGAGATGTAATACGGCGCATGAAGGCTGAACCGGATGTTGTGGATTGCCGCCTGGGCTGCAATTTTTTGAGCCAAATCTTCCTTCAGGCGCACACCCCGGCCGCACTGGTATTCAAAGGCATCCAGCCCCATGCGGCGGGTGTAGGCAGGCACCTGCTGGCTGTTTTTGTAGCCCATAGCCTGAAAGCTTTCACTGGTACCAGCGGTACCAAACAGGATGCTCACAGCAGTTTTCCTCCTTTACGGTAGTAGCGATTCAAAAAAGGCTGTTCCAGCTTGCGCTTGAACCGAATGCCCTTGTGGGTATCCTCGGTCATGGGCAGCACCACCAAAGCACGGATGCCATACAGCGCAGCTGCCAGACGATCGGTGAACAGCTGGTCGCCCACAATGGCCAGCTGGCTGCGGCTTACCCCCAGCTGTTTGCTGGCCTTTGCAAGGCCCCAGGGCAGGGGCTTGCAGCACATGGCCTGATAGGGCAGCCCCAGCTTTTGGGCGAAGGGCTCCACCCGGTGCTGGGTGTTGTTGCTGGCAATGGCCAGCTGAATGCCCGCCTGCTGCATCTGGGCCAGCCAGCTGCGGATGTGGCCGGGCAGCTCCTGGCTGCCGTGGGCTGTCAGGGTATTATCCACATCCAACAGCAGGGCGGTAATGCCTTGGCTGCGCAAAAATTCCGGCGTAATGCGGGACGCATCCCGAAACAGGTAGCAGGGTGTAATGAACATACTGGCCTTCGCCTCCTTTTGTAAAGTAAACGGTACACTGCCCCCGATTGAGTAAGGCAGCATAAACAAAAAACAATAAAAAAATGAGCAGGCCCAACTGATGGGCCTGCTCGGGCGTTTGCACGCATTGTTAGCCTTTGTTCCGGCCACCGCAATTACTTAAACTTGCGCTTGCGGGCAGCTTCGGACTTCTTCTTGCGGCGCACAGAGGGCTTCTCGTAAGCTTCACGCTTGCGAACCTCGGCAAGCACACCGCTGCGGGCGCAAGAACGCTT
>CALWNE010000052.1 GCA_944382705.1 uncultured Allofournierella sp. | reverse complement strand
TTTCTCAGATACAATACGCTTGCATCCACGAATTACTTGTTTTTTGGAATTGTTTAATGTGATTTTCCATCACAATTAAGGTTCCGTTCAAGCTTCTTGATATTGTTCAATTTTCAAGGTCCTGGTCACTTTTCTCTTGTGAGATAGCTTATTTATTATATCTCGCCTTCAGTGCTTTGTCAAGTACTTTTTCAAGATTTTTTATTCAGCTTTTCAGCGACAACCGCGTTATCCGCGGCTCAGTTATAATATCACATTCCCTGCCCATAAGTCAACACCTTTTTTCAAAAAAGTGTGATTTATTTGAAAATCATCTTTTTTGCCCTTAAAACTCTGCTAACGGCTTACTTAAAACAATCCCCGGAGCACATTATAAATGTGCTCCGGGGGCAAAGCTTTTTCGTTCCTGTTAGTGTTTAACTCTTTCCCTTTGCCTATATCTATTTTGCATATATAATGTAATATATATTATATACTTAAACATAACTATATCTTGAAATGCAGCACTCCACCCGCTTGCCTCTTAAAATTTAAATCCCCCGGATTTTTTTGCATTAGGGGCTTTTCAAACAAGCAAAACTATGCTATTATAGTTAGCGTACCTTAAATAAGCGCTCGTGGCGCAGCTGGATAGCGCGTCAGACTCCGACTCTGAAGGCCGTGGGTTCGAATCCCGCCGAGCGCACCAAGCAAAACCGACAAGCCGTTTTTGGCTTGTCGGTTTTTTCTTGTTTTTAAGTGTTCTGTATACCCTCTATATCACTGGCAATTGTTACCGGCAGCTATATCTGTTTTGCACTCATTATGCATTGTTTTATATCGGCTTCCGGTACGATATTTGCTCCGATTTTTTGAAAAAAACCGGAGAAAGTGCGTCCTTTAATTTATCTGCTGGAGAAATCTCCGTTTTTAGAGAGTTTCTAAAATTACTCTACATCTTTATTAACGACCAACATCATCTTGATGTCATTAATACCGTTTTGCCCTGTATCCTCCTTTCAATTGACAGAAACAGTACCCGTATACTATCATGATAGGGTAAAATATTGTCAAGGAGGGGACTGAGGATGCTCAAAATCGGGCTTTTGGAGGATGATCGGGAGCAAGCAGAGCGACTGATTTCCTTTCTCTCGCAATACCAAGAAACACATCCTCAATTTGTCTACACTCTTCAGCGTTATAGCTGGGCACTAGACCTGCTAGACCACTATGAGCGAGATTTTGATCTTCTGTTCCTGGACATTCGTCTGCCCGATATGACTGGCATGGAGGTAGCTCATCGCATCCGGGAAATCGACCGCAATGTCATGATTATCTTTGTAACCAGCGTAACCCAATATGCGGTAGAAGGGTATTCCGTTCAGGCCTTCGATTATATCGTTAAATCCATAGGATACGAGTTCTTTGCGGCTAAGCTGGAACGAGCACTACGGGTGCTCTCCTACCGCAAGCCAGGCGTGGTGCTGGATATCAAAACACGAGAAGGTAGCCTGCGGCTAAGCTCGGATATGATTCACTATTTTGAGGTATTTGACCACAACCTGCTCATTCACACTGATGATGGCGTTATTAAACAGTGGGGCAGTCTGTCCCGCTACGAAAAGCAATTGCTATCGGCCCACTTCGCTCGGTGCAACAGTTGTTATCTTGTAAATCTGAAGTTTGTTCGTGGTATCTTCGGCAATGAAGTTCTGGTGGTCAACGACCGGCTTGTGGTGAGCAAATCCCGTCGCAAGGCCTTTTTGCAGGCGCTAGCCCAGTACAAGGGAGGAGGTTGAATCCACCGATGCCGGATTGGTATAGGTACATTCGGGGAGCACTTTTGTTTCTTCAGGGCGCAGTGGGTATGCAGTTGTTTGCTTACCCTCTGCGCCGTCGTTCACATTTTTTTGCGGCTTGGATTAACCTGGTTTACCTGTGCTATTGCGGCATATCTTGGTGGAACATGGGTCTACACGAGAGGATACCGCGGAATGGCATCATTTCTGGTTTATCTGCTGTTGATTCTGGCAGCAAACCTAATCTACCAGGAAACTTTCTACACTGCCTTGTTTGTTGCTTCTTCAGGGTATGTTGCACAGGATCTTTCAGGCAACCTAAAAATGATTCTGAAGCTATTTCCTGTTACAGGTATCTGGGCTCTAGATTCTATGGGCGTTTTGCTGTTGGACGCAATCTGTTATGGCGGAATCTACACGCTACTCTTTTTTTCACTGCGTCCATTTACACGCCAGCGAAATGACAATTTCGACAACAAGCTCAAGGCGATTTTTTCCTTTGGTGTGCTGTTGCTGTGCATAGGTATGGCACGTATTACCCAAGACAATCCGGAACGCAATTTCCTTTCACACTTCTCGGAATGTCTGTATGCAATGGTCTGCGACATCTTCGTTCTACTTCTTCAGTTTGGCACTATGGAGCGTGCTCGTTTGTCCCATAATGTGGACGAGATGCGCTGTATGCTGAAAAAGCAGAAAGACCAATACGAGGCTCGCAAGAGCAACATGGAACTGGTCAATGAAAAGTACCACGACTTAAAAGCGTTGCTCCGTAGTTTTCAAGGTCAACTGCCACCGGCACAGATGAAAAAGCTGGAAGATCAGATTCAGGAGTATGATATATATATCCATACCGGAAATGCAGCGCTGGATGTATTGCTGACCGAACGCCGGGCACTATGTGCCCGGCGAAGCATCCAGCTGACTTGCCTGCTCCACGGCCCAGATTTGGCCTTTGTGGAAGAATTGGATCTGTATGGGTTGTTCGGCAATGCACTGGATAATGCTATCGAGGCGGTGGGCCAACTGCCCGAACCACAGGAAAAGTTTATTTCGATAACCGGTACCCGCGTGGGCAATATTGTTACCGTGCACATCGAAAATCCCTTTACCGGACCGCTAACTTTTCAGAATGGTCTGCCACGCAGTATCCGGGATCCCCGTTACCACGGGTTCGGTATGCGCAGTATGGAGAGAATTGTCCACCAATATAGCGGTGCGCTGGCAGTTTATGCACGGGACGGGCTGTTTTGTCTGGAGTTTTTGCTTGTCGACCCCAGCACCCCCCTTTAATAGATTTGTCCATTCCCCGGTAGGGCCCTAAAGCCCTACCGGGGAATCTTTTTCACAGACTATTTGGCAAAATGCACAAACATTCACACGCTTTATCAGCGTTTGGTCAAAAATCAAATTTTTTGTCTAAATGCCGCTTCTGCGCACTTTTTTGATTGAATTATTGCTGGAATTTTCTGTCCAAAAACTCCTTTCTCCATTGAAAAACTGCGCAAACAGCAAATCACGATGCGAAAAGGGCGAGCTGCGTGGTAACCATTGCAAAAAACTGTGCATTTTGACAATATAGTACTGCAAAGCGACACCGCATAAGGTGGATTGCGAATAAAAAGGAGGACGATTTCAATGAAAAACACCCGTATGGCAAAAATCTTGACGGCCGGAGTTTTGGCCGGCGCAATGGCTTTTTCTCTAGCAGGCTGCGGCGGCAACAGCGGCAAAATGGAAAAAACCTATGTTTTGAGCAAGGCCAGCTATCTGGACGGTATTTCCTGGTACATGGACGAAAACTATACTTTGCAGCTGTTTGACAACGGTACTTATCAGCTGGATTACAGCAGCGATATCTTTGGTAGTGATGACCTTGGCAGCCGTGGCAACCGCGTTATCATTTACACCGGCACTTATACGGTAGCTGAGTCTGCGGATGGTGAAGCCTCCCATCAGGATGTGACTCTGTCCGATGTGAACCGCATCTATATGGAACAGCACGGTAAGGGATGGGGACACGACACCGAAATCATTCGCATTACCACCGGTGATGCTAAGTTTGATACTGCTGCCTGGACTGATACCATGACTTCCCTGTACGATCCTCAAAACAGCACCAAGGGAGCAGAGGACTTCTTGAAGGAGTTCGGTAGTTCGTTCACCATTACGGTGGAAGATCCTTCTCTGGTGCCAGAAGACACCACCCTGACCTATCGTCTGACTGATGTGCCTGAACTGCCCATGCCTACGCACGCCGCCAATTAAGGAGGATCCTCATGAAGGCAAATACATTGCGAAATAAGGGTTCTCTGCTGTGGACAATCCTGTCGGTAATTTTTATACTGCTGTTTGCAGTTACAATGATTGGCGGCCCCATCGCCAACAATTATGCCACCATCATCAACATGGTGTTGGGCACCGAGTCCACTAAGACCATCGGTGACCCTGGCCAGACCTATTTTGAGGCCGACTTTGCCTCTAGTGAGGAGCAGGCTTCTTCGGCAGCCGAGATTTGTAAAAGTGTGGTTGCCAATGGTGCTACTCTGCTGCTTAACAAAGACAACACTCTGCCCTTGGCTCAAGGATCCAAAATTAGCCTGTTCGGCACCACTTCGGCCAAGCCTGTATACGGCGGCACGGGTTCCGGCGGTATGGAAACCAGTTCTCTGGGTTACAAAAATGCACTGGAAGCTGACGGCTTTTCGGTCAACCCTACTATGTGGGACTTTTACACTATCGGTGCCGGTTCCAGCTACGGGCTGACTACCGCTTCCGGATCTTTGAACAACTATATCTTTAACAACGCCGAATACACTGTCAATGAGGTGCCCCAGAGTGTCTACACCGATACTGAGTGGAACTCCGTTTCCAGTTACGGTGACGCTGCTATTGTGGTACTGGGCCGTATCTGTGGCGAGGGTGCCGACTTGCCCTGGTTTGGCGCTGGAGATGATAATGGCAATATGCTTTCCCTCAGCAACGAGGAATATGCCCTGCTGCAAAAACTCTCCGAATTGAAAGCTTCCGGCCAGATTCAGAAGATTGTGGTACTGCTCAATGCTACCAATCCCATCGAGCTGGACTTCCTGAATCCGTCCATCTGTGGCACCGACTACGGAATTGACGCATGCCTGTGGGTAGGTGAATTGGGACAAACTGGTATCGAATCAGTGGGTGATTTGCTCAACGGCACAGTTAACCCCAGCGGCAAACTGGTAGACACTTACTGCTACGACAACCTGACCTCCCCCGCCATCCTGAATGCATACGCCACCTCCTATACAAACGCTGCGGAAGCCGGTCTGGCTTTTGCTGGCACCTGCAACGAATATTATGTGGCCTATGCGGAAGGTATCTATGTGGGTTACCGCTACTACGAGACTCGCTATGAAGATATGGTTTTGGGTGATTCCAATGTAGGCGAGTACGACTATGCCTCTACGGTGGCCTATCCCTTTGGCTATGGCCTGTCCTACACCACCTTCAACTACGGCGACCTGTCCATGCAGGATGACGGCAACCATTTCACCTTTACCGTGGATGTAACCAATACCGGTGCGGTGGACGGTGCTGAGGCAGTGCAAATCTACATGCAGTCCCCCTACACCGAATATGACCGCCAAAACGGCATCGAAAAAGCCTCTGTCGAGCTGGTGGGCTACACCAAGGTCAGTGTCCCGGCTGGCCAGACCGTCACTGCTACCATTACGGTGGACAAAAGTGAGATGCGTACCTATGACGCCAATGGCGCCAAGACCTATATCGTTGATGCCGGCAACTACTACTTCGCTACCGGCAACGGAGCCCACGAAGCCCTGAACAATATCCTGGCTGCCAAGGCCTCTTTGGGCGATACTGCCAACGGCACTGTGGATACTTCCAAGATGACCGCATCCGGCAATGCTGCTCTGGTCAAACAGTACAATCAAGCTGTGCAGGACAACACCACATATGCCACCTCCATTACCGGCACCGACATCACGAACCAGCTGGATCACGGCGATCTGAATAAGTTTGACGATGATACCTCCAACGACATCGTCTATGTCAGCCGCAGCAACTGGGCAGATACCATGCCCAAGGCTGACATCACCGCTACTGCCTACCGTGCTGCGGTACAGCTGGCTGCCAATGCCCAGATGATTGAGGCGTTGAAAGCTACCGTGGAGAATATACCCGATACCGCCGAATTTTCTGATGAGATGCCCACCATGGGGGCCGATGGCAACCTGAGCCTGGCCCAGTTTGCAGGTGTGCCGCTGGATGGCACAGTCACCGTGGACGGTACTGAGTACACCTGGAACGATCTGCTGGATCAGATCACCTTTTCCGAGATGGCCAAACTTATCGGCCAGGCCTACCACTCTACTGTTTATGTTGCCAGTGTCAACAAGCCTGCCACCAAGGACGAGAACGGCCCCCAAGGGATTACCGCTACGCTAACAGGCGGTTCTTCGTCCACCAGCTACACCTCTGCTGATCTGCTGGCTGCCACCTTTGATCCCGCCATTGCCGAGGCCGTGGGCCGCAGCATGGGCAACGACTGCTTGTTGGCTAATGGCAAGGCCTACTCCGGCCTTTATGGACCTGGTGTGAATATCCACCGTACCCCGTACTCCGGTCGTAATTTTGAGTATTACTCCGAAGATCCCTTTATCTCTGGCAAGACCTGTTCCGCCGAGACGGCTGGCATACAGTCCAAGGGCGTGTATGTCTATATGAAACACTTTGCTATCAACGACCAGGAGACTGGCCGCGATGGCATCTGCGTCTGGACCAACGAACAGGCCGCCCGCGAAATTTATCTCCAGGCGTTTGAGTATCCCATCGTAGAATCCGGCGCTTACTGCGTTATGACCTCCTTCAACCGCATCGGCTGCGTTTGGGCCGGCGGCGACTACAACTTGCTGACCAACATCCTTCGCGGGGAATGGGGTATGACCGGGTTTGCCCTGACCGACTTCTCCAACTTTAACAATTACATGGATGTCGTGCAGGGTGTGCTGGCCGGCGGCGATGCTTGGGACTGCAACGATGCCACTAAGTGGACCGACAATCTACGCCAGTACCAGGACGATCCCGCTGTGGTCAATGCTATGCGCCAGGCTACCCAGCGCATTCTATACACCGTAGCTAACTCCAACGCAATGAACGGCGTCAGCCCAAACATGCAGGTGGTGGAAGTCATCACTTGGTGGCAGATTGCCTTCATCGTTTGTGATGTAGTATTTGGCGTTTTGGCAGCATTCAGTATTGTCATGGCAGTGCGAAGCCGTAAAAAAACAGCAACCAGTCTGTAAATCACTGCCATAGAAGAATTTTTTCCTTATCCATTCCAAACAATAAAAGGGGCAGGCCATCCAGCGGCCCGCCCCTTTTGTGATTTGCAGTAAACGATTCAAACGGTTTGATGGTCGGTTTTATTGGTGCTCTCTGCGGCAGCAATACTGCTCCGAATCCCCACCAGAATCCACACAAGTCCAACACCCAGCAGGCAATGCCCTATACCGGCTATTCCAGAAAGGCTGCCCTGCATTGCAGCGGAAGGCACCATGCCCAGCACCTGCACCACACCCCGCGCAAGCAGCATACAGCAGGTAAGATTTAATCCCACCTGGTACACCAGCAGCGGTTTGCGGTTGTTCTGTGGCAACAGATTGTTTTTTTGCAGCAGCAAAAGCAGCAAAAAGAACACCATTCCCAAAACAAGATAATGTGTGTGCACAAAAGAAAGGGTTGTCTTTTCGGTATAGTTAAAATGCCTTGTAAACTCCCGATAAAACACTCCTCCCGCCATTCCCAAAATGGCATAGGCAATCGCCCCGTTGATATACCGCTTCATCTTGTATTATTCCTCCTTCATAGCTTTCTCATATAGCTCAGGCCGTAAATCCAAAACCATACCCACAAAATCCAGATACCGGTTGCCCAGCTTAAAAAATGCCGGCCAACAGCCCACTTTTTTCTCATTCTAGCACAGGCAAAAATATTTGCAAGGCAAAACTGTATTTTCTGCGATTCTAAAACCAAAGTCCCGCTGGATGCTCCAAAGCAATAAGGAGGGCGGCTGCCAACGGCAGCCGCCCTCCCCTTTTTTGCTGATTTTTGCTGGTTATTCCAATTCAAATGCGCCGGTGTACAGCTGATAATACTTGCCCTTTTGCGCAATCAGCTGCTCATGGCTGCCCCGCTCAATGATGCGGCCCTGTTCCAGTACCATAATTACATCTGCGTTCTTTACGGTGGAAAGTCGGTGTGCAATTACAAATACGGTTCGGCCGGTCATCAAAGCGTCCATACCTGCCTGTACAATGGCCTCGGTACGGGTATCAATGGAGCTGGTTGCCTCGTCCATAATCATAACCGGGGGATCTGCCACAGCCGCACGGGCAATGGCCAGCAGCTGCCGCTGACCCTGAGACAGGCTGGCACCGTTGCCGGTGAGCATGGTGTTGTAGCCATCGGGCAGCCGGGTGATAAAATCATGGGCACCAGCCAGCTTGGCTGCGGCAATGCACTCCTCATCCACTGCATCCAGGTTGCCGTAACGGATGTTTTCCATCACGGTGCCGGTAAACAGGTTGGTATCCTGGAGCACAATACCCATGCTGCGCCGCAAATCTGCCTTTTTGATTTTGCGGATGTTGATTCCATCGTACCGGATTTTGCCGGACTGGATGTCGTAAAACCGGTTAATCAGGTTTGTGATGGTGGTTTTGCCTGCACCGGTGGCGCCCACAAAGGCCACCTTCTGGCCCGGCTCTGCAAACAGGGTTACATCGTGGAGCACGGTCTTTTTGGCGGTGTAGCCAAAGTCCACATCCAACAGCTCCACATGGCCCCGTAGCCGGGTGTAGGTGATGATCCCGGTTGCCTTGTGGGGATGCTTCCAGGCCCATACATTGGTGCGTTCAGCACACTCGGTCAGGCTGCCGTCTGCATTTTCCTTGGCGTTTACCAGGGTTACATACCCTTCATCCTCCTCCGGCTTTTCGTCCAGAAGGGTGAAGATGCGCTGTGCACCTGCCAGACCCATAATCACTGCGTTAATCTGCTGGGACACCTGCATAATGCTGCCTGCAAACTGCTTGGTCATGTTCAAAAAGGGCACCACAATGCTGATGGTCAGGGGCAAACCGGAGATGCTCAGGTTGGGAATGCCGGACATTAAAAAGAAGCCGCCGGCCACTGCAACGGTCACATAAATCAGGTTGCCCATGTTGTTCAGTACAGGAGCCAGGATGTTGGCAAACTTGTTGGCGCTTTCTGCGGCACCAAACAGCTCGTCGTTCCAGCGGTCGAAGTCGGCTTTGGTTTCCTCCTCATGGCAGAACACCTTTACCACCTTCTGGCCGTTCATCATCTCCTCCACATAGCCTTCCATCTGGCCCAGGGCACGCTGCTGCTGCAAAAAGAACCGGGCGGAATTTCCGCCAATCTTGTTTACCAGCACGGTCATAATGGCTATACCGCCAATTACCACCAGGCTCATCCACACGCTGTAATACAGCATGATGCAGGTAATGGTAAGCATGGAGACCAGGGTGATGGTGATTTGGGGGAAACTTTGGGACACCAGCTGCCGCAGGGTATCGATATCGTTGGTGTAGTAACTCATGATATCGCCGTGGTTGTTGGTGTCAAAGTAGCGGATGGGCAGATCCTGCATATTGCTGAACATCTTCACCCGCAGCTTTTTCAAAAAGCCCTGGGTGATAATTGCCATCATGCGGGTGTAGGTAAAGGCCGATGCCAGCGACAGTACATACAGCACCACCAGCAGCCCCACCAGTTTAAGGATAGGCCCGCCAGCCGCTGCCCAGTCGCCTGCTGCCCAGTTCTTTTCGATGAGGGCCATTACATTCTGCATAAATACAGCGGGCATGGAGCTGACCACGGCGCTGAACAGAATGCACACCACAACCAGCGGCATCATTACAGGAAAAAAGGAAAACAGCGTTTTAAAAATGCGCACCAATGTATCTTTTTTGCTAATGGTAGGATTACCGTGCATCTTCGTCACCTGCCTTATTCTGAGAGGTGTAAACCTCCCGATAAATTTCACTGGTCTCCAGCAGCTGGGCGTGGGTTCCCACTGCGCTGATGGTTCCGCCGTCCATTACCACAATGCGGTCAGCCTGCTCCACCGAGGAGATACGCTGGGCAATGATGATTTTGGTGGTTTCGGGAATAAATTCCGCAAAGGCACGGCGAATCAGTGCATCGGTTTTGGTGTCCACTGCACTGGTGGAGTCGTCCAAAATCAAAATCTTGGGTTTTTTCAGCAGGGCACGGGCAATGCACAAACGCTGCTTCTGTCCGCCCGATACATTGGAGCCGCCCTGTTCAATATGAGTGTCGTACTTGTCCGGAAAACGCTGGATAAATTCGTCCGCACAGGCCAGGCGGCAGGCTTCCTCGATTTCCTCATCGGAAGCAAACTTGTTGCCCCAGCGCAGGTTTTCCTTAATGGTGCCGCTAAACAGCACATTCTTTTGCAGCACCACTGCAACCTGGTTGCGCAAAGCCTCCAGGTCATATTCCCGCACATCCACGCCGCCTACCTTTACGGTGCCCTCGGTTGCGTCGTAAAGGCGGCTGATCATCTGAATCAAAGAGGATTTGGAAGATCCGGTACCGCCAATCACACCAATGGTCTCGCCGCTCTTAATGTGCAGGTTGATGTTGCTCAGGGCCATGCGCTCAGCATGCTCCGAATATTTAAAGCTCACATTCTCAAAATCCACACTGCCGTCTGCCACCATGGTTTGGCCGTTTTCCGGGCTTTTCAGGGTGCTTTCCTCGTTGAGCACCTCCATGATACGATGCGCCGACTCGGTGGCCATGGTAATCATAACAAATACCATGGAGAACATCATCAGGCTGCTGAGAATCTGAAAACTGTAAGTAAGCAGAGCGGAAAACTGGCCCACATCCAAGGCAGTACCCTGGGTGGAAATAATGGTGTAAGAACCAAAGGACAGCACAAACGCCATAACCACATACAGGCAGAACTGCATGAGGGGGTTGTTAATGGCCAAAATCTTTTCGGCACGGGTAAAGTCGGCACATACATCGTCGGCAGCGGCCTCAAACTTTTTCTTTTCGTACTCCTGGCGCACATAGGATTTTACTACACGCATACCCTGAACATTTTCCTGAATGGAACGGTTGAGGGCATCGTATTTTTGAAAAACCCGGTGGAACAAGGGCATTACTTTGCGAATTACCGTAAACAGACCAATGCCCAGGATGGGTGCCACCAGCAAAAAGATAACGGCCATACGGCCGCCCATGACAAAAGCCATGGTGAAGGAGAATACCAGCATCATGGGGCAGCGGATGGCTGCACGAATCATCATCATGTAGGCGTTCTGCACATTGGTGATGTCGGTGGTCAAACGGGTAACCAGCGACGAAGCGGAAAATTTATCGATATTCTCAAAGGAATAATCCTGAATACGGTAAAACATATCCTTGCGCAGGTTGCGTGCAAAGCCGCTGGATGCAGTAGCTGCTGCCGAGCCTGCAACTGCACCAAAGGTAAGGGACATTCCGGCCAATGCCAGCAGGCCAGCTCCATACCACAAAATGGTCTCAAAGCTGCACCCTGCCTTAATTTGGTTCACCAGCTGGGCAATTAAAAAGGGAATCATGCATTCCACCATGGACTCCAGCGCCACAAAGGCCACTGCCTGGATGGATGGACCCTTATATTCCCGGACCGATTTTGCCAATTGCTTGTACATAAATTCGATTCACTCCTCCATTTTCTGTTTTATTTTGTGGCTTTCTGCCCCGTTCAAGACGGTGCAAAAGCCTGCAAACGATAAAAAGAGCGTAAGCCTGCAAGCTTACGCTGGTTTTATCCCTGCTGTTTCGATACATTATTTAGTATATCGAATTTTTTTAGACTTTGTCAACTGATTTCCTCATGTTTTTTTAGTAACAACAAACAAAAAACCCTGCATAATTTCTCTTTTTTTAACCAGTTAATCGGAATTATTTCTGTTTTTTATACCATTTTTTCCATTTATTGTTTTTTGAAATTATGCTTGTTTTAACCCAAACCGGCCTGCTCATACCAGGCACAGATTCCCTGGTAATACAGCTGTGCTGCCTGCTGGCAGCCCTCCTGGCTTGCAAACCGCTGGGCATCCTGTGTATTGGTGATAAAGCACTGTTCCGCCAAAACCGCCGGGCAGCCGGATTCTTCCAGAACCGTAAAACTCAAATCCGTTTGTACAGTGTCATCCTGTATTTCCACAAAGCGTTTTTCATCCTGCTGGTTGTAGTATACATACCGCAGGCCCTGGGTTCCCCGCAGTCTGGCTCCCTGCTGCCCAAAGGCATCTGCAATGCTCTGTGCCAGCAGCATACTCTGCTGGTGGTGGGTGCGGCCGGGTGGTACGGGATAGCACTCAAACCCGTATGCCTCGCCGGTACCGTCAGAATTGCAGTGGATGGAAACAAACAGCCCTGCTCCCTTTTCTCTGGCCCGCTGGGCCCGCTGGCTGGGGGTAATCCGGCTGGACTGGCTGTTTTGTGACTCCTTTTTTGTAATGGTAAGTATGGGCTTAAAGCGCTTGTCCTCTTTGAGCAGCTCCATTAGGTACTGGGCAGTCTGCCAGGTAACCTGGTATTCGTCAAGCCCGCTGCCCGCCGCTCCTGGGTCGGTTCCTCCATGGCCAGGGTCAACGGCCACCACCAGGGCCCCCTGGTACCGGATGCTATTCAACAAAAAAGCCCCGGTGCCAATGACCGCCAGCGCTGCAAGCACAATCAACCCCAGTTTCATCCTTTTATGGCGTGTTGGAGTGGGCAGCAGCCCGGATACCCTGGGCCTCTGGGTTTGTTTGATGGCCATGCGATTCCTCCTTTGTGTAACAGCCCAATCTAGTGGGGCGTTTTGCATCATTGTAGCAAAAATAAATTTCACTGGCAATTCTGCCCCCTGCTGTTGCTGCGCAGTCTGCCAAAAAAGGCCGGGTTTGCGGCTAACCTGCCTGCAAACCCGGCTCTTATTTACGAGACGGCGTTGTATTTTAGGGCAATCTGTTCCAATTTTCCGCCGCTTTTTGCGCCTTAACAGATGGTGTGAATCCAGCCTTCCGGGGCTTCCACCAGGCCATACTGCATTCCGGTCAGCATCTCATACAGCTTGCCGGTTACAGGGCCATGGCCCTGGGCAGTTTTTTCAAAATGGATTTCCTTGCCGTGGTCCACCACACAGCCCACCGGAGAGATTACTGCTGCGGTGCCGCACAGACCGCATTCTGCAAACTGCTCCAGCTCATCCAGCCGCACAGGCCGCTCCTCCACCGTTAAGCCCAGCACCGCCTGCGCCACATAAATCAGCGACTTACGGGTGATGGAGGGCAGAATGGAGGGAGACTGGGGCACCACAACCTTGCCTTCCGGGGTTACAAACAGCAGGTTCGCGCCGCCGGTTTCCTCCACAAAGGTGCGGGTGGCTGCATCCAGGTAGAGGTTCTCGTCGTAGCCGTTCTCATGGGCCTGCATCAATGCGTGCAAACTCATGGCATAGTTCAAACCAGCTTTCAGGTGTCCGGTACCGTGGGGGGCTGCCCGGTCCCGATCGCTGACGCACAGGCGCAGTGCCTTTGCCCCTTTGCTGAAATAGGGCCCCACCGGGGTGCAGAACAGGCGGAACTCATACTCCAAGGAGGGCTTCACGCCAATAACAGGCCCCTTTGCAAAGATGTAGGGGCGCAGATACAAGGATGCACCTGTACCGTAAGGGGGTACCCAGTGGGCATTGGCCCGCACTACCTGGTCCACCGCCTCCATAAACTGCTCGGTGGGCAGCGGAGGAATCTCCAGCCCCCGTGCAGAATCCTGCAGCCGGGCTGCGTTCTGATCCGGCCGGAAGGTCACAATGCTGCCAGACTGGGTGGTGTATGCCTTCAAGCCCTCAAACACGGCCTGGCAGTATTGCAGCACACCGGCGCACTCATTCAGCACCACCGTTGCATCCTGGGTCAGTTCGCCTGCGCTCCAGGCCCCATCTTTATACTCAGCTTTATAGCGCCAATCCGCCTGATGGTAGGCAAAACCAAGATTCTGCCAATCCAGATTTTTCTTTTCCATTCCGTTGCACATCCTTTCATTCCACACCACAGGCCAATCAATGCCTGCCCACAGTGCATTTTGCACTTTACTATATTAATCCATTATAACAACGCTATTTTCCGCCGTCAACCAAGTATTTTTTCCAGCCAACTTTATCTGCCTTCTCTGCTAAAAACGCTTGCTCTGCCAGCTTTCTTTTGCTGTTGCCCACAGGTTAAATTCAACACAGCAAGGCCCCGGCATCTGCCGGGGCCTTGCATTTTTGCTTTGTTTAAAATCCATTGCCAAAGGCCTGCCAGCCGGGGTATACCGCTGCATCCCCCAACTGCTCCTCTATGCGAAGCAGCTGGTTGTACTTGGCCACCCGCTCGCTGCGGCTGGGTGCGCCGGTTTTAATCTGGCCGCTGTTCACCGCCACCGCCAAATCCGCAATGGTGGTATCCTCCGTTTCGCCGGACCGATGGGACACCACCGCCGTATACCCTGCCTTATGGGCCATCTGAATGGCCTCCAGCGTTTCGGACACGGTTCCAATCTGATTCAGCTTAATCAAAATGGAGTTTGCACACCCCTGGCGGATGCCCTGTTCCAGCCGCCGGGTGTTGGTTACAAACAAATCGTCCCCCACCAGCTGAATCCGTTCGCCCAGCCGCTGGGTCAGCAGCTGCCAGCCTTCCCAGTCCTCCTCGTCCAGCCCGTCCTCCAGCGAGCAGATGGGGTATTGCTCACACAGGGCCTGCCAGTAGTCCACCAGATGGGCACTGGTAAAGGTTCGGCCACTTTTGGGCAAACGGTACTGGCCGGCTACCCCGGTTTTCCACTCGCTGGCCGCTGCGTCAATGGCCAGGGCAAACTGCTGACCGGGCTGGTAGCCCGCCTGCTGGATGGCCTGCAAAATCAGCTCAATGGCCTGCTCATCGCCAGCCAGGTTGGGAGCAAACCCTCCCTCATCCCCCACACCACTGGCAAGGCCCTGTTCCTTGAGCAGCTTTGCCAATGCGTGGAATACCTCGGTGCACCAGCGCAGCCCCTCGGCAAAGCTGGCAGCCCCCACCGGCACCACCATGAATTCCTGTACATCCACCGTGTTGGCCGCATGGGCGCCGCCGTTGAGGATATTCATCATGGGCACCGGCAGCCGGGTTGCGTTCACGCCGCCCAAAAACCGGTACAGCGGCAGCCCCAGGCTTTGTGCCGCCGCACGGCAGCAGGCGATGGAAACCGCCAGCATGGCATTGGCCCCAAGGCCGGATTTATCCGCCGTGCCATCCAGCTGGCAGAGGGTGCGGTCCACGGCGTACAGGTCCGCTGCATCCATTCCCTCCAGGGCAGGGGCAATCCGCTGGCAGATGTTCTCCACCGCCTTGGTCACTCCTTTGCCTCCAAACCGCAAGGGGTCTCCATCCCTTAATTCCAGGGCCTCAAATTCCCCGGTGGATGCACCACTGGGGGATGCACCTCGTGCCCGGGTGCCGTCCGCCAGCAGCACCTCCGCTTCCACGGTGGGATTTCCTCGGGAATCCAAAATCTGCCGGGCGGTAACGGTGCAGATGGTTGTGTTCATGGCTCTTTCCTCCTATCTGGGCAGCGTTTGGGCCGCCGTTCTCCTGATGGGTAGTGTTGCCCGTTTTGCCCTTCCTATCCAAGTAAAAGCCATCGGGCTGGTTTTTGCCCATAAACTCACTTTCGCATTTCCTCTACGCTGCCCTCCCCTTTGGGCCCAGGTATGCTATAATACAAAGGACTATTGCCTATGAAAACGAGGTTGCCATGAACGAAACCATCCAATACCAAACCTTAAAAGAGGTGTTCGGCTACGACTCCTTCCGCCCCGGCCAGAAGGAAATTGTGGACGCTCTCACCGCCGGGCGGGATGTGCTTGCCATCATGCCCACCGGCGCAGGCAAATCCATCTGCTACCAGCTGCCCGCCCTGCTGCTGCCGGGTGTTACCGTTGTGGTCAGCCCCCTCATCAGCCTGATGCAGGATCAGGTGCAGGCCCTGATTCAGATGGGTGTGCGTGCCGCTTATATCAATTCCTCCCTGACCGAAAACCAGTGCCGCAAGGCCCTGGCCAATGCGGCTACCGGGCTGTACAAAATTGTGTACGCCGCACCGGAACGGCTGCTCACCCCCAGCTTTCTGCGGTTTGCTCAAAGTGTTCCCATCTCGCTGCTGTGTGTGGACGAAGCCCACTGTGTTTCCCAGTGGGGGCAGGACTTTCGGCCCAGCTACCTGCAAATCCAGGAATTTGCCGCCCAGCTGCCCCAGCGGCCGGTGATTGGTGCCTTTACCGCCACCGCCACCCGCCGGGTCAGTGCCGACATCCGCCAGATGCTAGCCCTCCAGTCCCCCTTGGAAATCACCACCGGCTTTGACCGGCCCAATCTGTTTTTTGAGGTGCAGCGGCTGGAGGAGCGGGAAAAATTCCCCTGCCTTCTGGCCTACCTGAAGGAACACCCGGACCGCTGCGGCATTGTCTATTGCTCCACCCGCAAAAAGGTGGATGAGGTCTACCAGAAGCTGCTGGACAGCGACCTGTCCGCCGCCCGGTATCATGCGGGTATGCCGCCGGAGGAACGGCAGCGCAGCCAGGAACGCTTTTTGTACGACCAGGTACGGGTGATGGTGGCCACCAATGCCTTTGGCATGGGCATTGATAAATCCAATGTATCCTTTGTGGTGCATTACAATATGCCCCTGGACCTAGAAAGCTACTACCAGGAGGCAGGCCGTGCCGGGCGGGATGGCCAACCGGCGGACTGCATCCTGCTGTATTCCGGCGCCGATGTGCGTACCGGTACCTTTTTGATTGAAAATAGCACCCCCGCCCAGGATGCCGACCCCCAAGAAGCCCAGCGGCAGATGCTGCGCCAAAAAGACCGTCTGCGGCAGATGACCTTTTACTGCCACAGCAGCCATTGCCTGCGCCGGGAGATTCTGCGCTACTTTGGGCAGGATGGCCCTGCAAACTGCGGCGGCTGTTCGGTCTGTACACCCCAGCAGCAGCGGGCCTCGGTGGTCAAGCAGGCCATTCAGGATGCCGCCCGGCTGCGTGCCATCCAAGAAAAGGACCTGGACCCTGCCCTGCTGGCAAAACTTAAGGAGCTGCGGCTTAGCCTGGCCCGGCAGGCCGGTGTGCCTGCCTTTGTGGTGTTTACCGACGCTACCCTGCGGGCCATGTGTGCCCAGGTACCCCACACCCGTGCCCAGCTGCTGGAAATCCCCGGCGTGGGTGTGCGTAAGGCGGAGCAGTATGGCCAAGCCTTTTTGCAGCTGCTAAACCAGTATACCCCCAAGGAGGACGCCCCGCTATGACTCAGGTTTTGCCCAGTTACTACCCTCAATTTGCCTGCACCGGCTCCCACTGTACGGACAACTGCTGCATTGGTTGGGAAATTGGTCTGGATGCCCCCACCCTAAACCGCTGGAACCAGGAAACCGGCCCTCTGGCTCCAGCGCTGCAACAGGCCATCGCTCCCGGTCAGCCCCCCTGCTTTCGGCTGGATGACCAGGGCCGCTGCCCCTTTTTGGAAGCCAGCGGCCTGTGCCAGCTGCAACGGGAAGGCCGGGCAGACCTGCTTGGCCCCATCTGCCGGGAGCACCCCCGCTTTCACAACACCATGGGCCAGCGGCGGGAAAGCGGCCTGGGCCTTTGCTGCGAAGCAGCCGCCCAGCTGATTTTGCTGGCAGACAAGCCCATGGAACTTATCCATCAGCCTTGGGAAGGCAGCGTGCCGGAGGGCAGTCCCCATGCCTCGCCCCAGCTGCTAACCCAGCTGGACGCCCTGCGCAGTCTCTGCCTTGCTCTGGTCAATCATGCCGCCCTGCCCTTTTTCCACCGGCTGGCCCTGCTGTGCTGCCTGGCGCAGGATTTGCAAACCGGCTTTTCCCAGATTGACCCCCAGGAGCCAAACCCCCAGCCCCTGCAATGCCAGGCCATCGCCCAGGTGGTGGAAGCCTATGGGGACAGTGCTTTCTGGGCTTCCCTTGCCCACCAGCTGCCCGAGCTGCTGCCGCCGCAGGAAAGCGAGGCCACGGCCTCTCTTCTGGCTAGCTTCTACCAGTCCCTGCTGATTTCGGACCCCCTCTGGAGCAATGCGCTGGAACGGCTGGCCCATCAGCTGCCCCACCGGCTGGCGCAAGCCGCCGGGCCACACAGCCTCCCCACTGGCCCCATGGAACGGCTGGCAGAATACTTTTTGTACCGCTGGTGCTCGGTGGCGGTGCTGGAAGGGGACGCACTGGGCGGTCTTTTGCCTGCTGTAAGCGGCTGCCTGCTGGTTGCCCTGCTGGCACTGGAGCACCCCCAACCGGCTGCGTCCCATCTGGTAGAGCTGGCCCGGCTCTATTCCAAACAGGTGGAATACTGCCCGGAAAATCTCACCCGGATGGAGCAAGCCATCTGGCAGGAGGACTGCTTTTCTCCCCTGGCGTTGGCGGGGCTTCTGTTTGGGCTGTAACCGCAATTCCCCTATTTCGGCAGATGGTTCTTCTGCCGCAGCCGCAAAGCACCTTGCCGCCCCCTTCTTCTGCTCTGGCGGGTGGTTCTTCGTTTATGCCGTCAGGGGTGTGGCCGGTTTATTTTGTCGGTGTGGACTCTGCTCCGGCTGCGAGCATCTCTTTGAGTTGCTGCTCTTTTTTCTAGTTAAACCCAAAAAACCGGCACGATTCAATACATTTTGTATTGAATCGTGCCGGTTTTACTTTTCATTTTTATAATTTTGCGTTTTTATCGGGGTATTGCCTCTTTTTGGGGCCTTTGCGACTCCTCTGCCAGGCTGCCCTGTCAGCAATCTGGCTGAGACTCCAGCCGGCCCAACAATGCCTGGGCATCGTCAATGACCTGCTGGTCATCCCCTGCCCGCTCCAAAGCCAGCCGGGCCAGCCGAAGGGCTTCCTCCGAATCTTGCGGCACTCCCTGGCCCTTCTCATGGAGCAGTGCCAGAGCCAGAGCGCAATCACCGCCCTGGGTGCACTCCTCCACGCCCTTAGTGTAGTAGCGGGCTGCGGTTTTCAAATCCTGCTTTTCCTCTTGGTATAAATGACCAAGATTATACCAGGCCATGTCGTTGCCGCACCGGCCCGCCAGCTGGTACAGTTCCTCGGCTTTTTGCAGGTTCTTCTCCACGCCCCGGCCATACCGGTAGCACTCGGCCAGATTGTTCACTCCATCGCTCCAGCACTGGCGGCCAGGCAGATTTTGTTCCAGCAGGGCGGTGTACCAGTGCACGGCACGGCGGCTGTCCTGCTGGCCGGTAAGGCCCTCATCCCAAAACCAGGCGGCATGAAACTGGGCCTCCGGGTGGCCTGCTTCGGCCCCCTGTTCAAACCAGCGCAGTGCTTCGTCCAGGTCTTTTTCTACCCCTTCGCCGTCCCGATAGCATTGGCCCAGGCAGTCCATGGCTTTGCCCAGCCCCTGGTTGGCACACTGTCGGTACAGGTCAATGGCATGGGCCAGATCCTGCTCCACGCCCCAGCCTTCCTGATAGCAAACGCCCAGGTCGCACAGCGAGCTAGTATAGCCGCCATTGGCCGCACGGCGAAACCACTTGATGGCCTGCTCCTTGCGGTCCGGCCCGTCTGCGCCGGGCTGGGCCATCCGGTAACACCAGGCCAGGTTGTGCATGGCCCGCAGCTGGCCCTTTTTGGCTGCTTTTTCGTACAGCTCCACCGCCTTGCGGGAATCCCGCTCCACGCCGGTGCCGGTATCGTAGCACCAGCCCAGGCTGCACTCTGCGTCTGCATCTCCTTGTTCGGCTGCACGGGCGTAGTATTCCGCCGCCTTGGCCTCGTCCTTTTCCACGCCCAGGCCCATCTCATAAAAATAGCCCACATTGTAGATGGCCGCCACATGGTTCTGGGCTGCCGCCTTCAGGTATTGGTGGAGGGCGGTATCAAAATTCTGTTCCACACCCCGGCCACGCTCATAGCATACCCCCAGGCTGAACTGGGCCGCTGCGTAGCCCAAAAAGGCCGCATCGTTAAAACAGGCCGCCGCCTTGGCTGCATTCTGCTCCACCCCTCGGCCCTCCTGGTACATACAGCCCAAAAGGTACTGGGCTCTGGCAAAGTTCTGCTGGGCTGCGGGGCGCAGCAGGGCAACTCCCTGCTCCTCATCCTTGGCCACACCCTTGCCGGTAATATACAACACAGCCAGATTGCACTGGGCGGGGGCAAACTCCTGCTGGGCTCCCTGCTCGTACAGCCAGAGGGCCTGCTCCATATCCTTTTCGGTTCCCTGCCCAAACTCACAGCACCAGCCCAGGGTACACAGGCACCACGGGTCACCCAGTGCCGCCGCCTGGCGCAGCACCGGCACCGCTGCGGCATAATCCACCGGTTCGGCAGCAAACAGCTCCCGCGCACGCTGTGCCAACCGTTCCCGTTCCTTTGCATCCAAAATCATGCCGCTCTCTCCTTTTGCTGCCCGCCGCCCCATGGCTCATGGCCTAAAGGGGCCGGGCGGTTTGTTTTTATTCCTATTCTACACTTTTTTAACAAAAAAGAAAACAACCAGCCTTTCTTTGCTTCAAATTGCACCCGGCTGCACTTTTCGGCAAACCAAAAGCACTGGGCCCCTTTGGGGCCCAGTGCTTTTGGTTTTAAAACAAATCCGACGGGAGCAATATATCCTGCCGGGGCACCTTTTCCCAATCAAAAAGCTCCAGCAGCTGGTCCAGCTCCATGGGCTGGGGCCGTTGCAGCAAACCTGCCAGCCAGCCCAGCCGCCCCAAAATCTCCTGAGGCGTGTACCGCTGCTGAAGCTGCTCTAGGCTTACATCTCCATCCCGTTTGGAAAGCCGCCGCCCGTCCGGTGCAAGCAGCAAAGGCAGATGATAAAACCGGGGCGGGGTTAAGCCCAGCAGCTCATACAGATACAGCTGCCGGGGGGTGCTGTCCAGCAAATCCGCTCCCCGCACCACTTGGGTCACGCCCATTAAGGCATCATCCACCACCACCGCCAGCTGGTAGGCAAACACGCCATCCGCCCGCCGCAGAATAAAATCTCCGCACTCCCCGGCAAGATTTTGTTCTACCCGGCCCAGATGCCCGTCCACAAAGGCAATCTGCCGGTCCGGCACCTCCAGCCGCATGGCAGCATTCCGGCCACTGGCCCGCTGCTGCCGTTCCTGGGCTGTTAACTGGCGGCAGGTGCCGCCATAAATGGGCGTTCCGTCCGACCGATGGGGCGCACTGGCCCCATGGAGCTGAGCCCGGCTGCAAAAGCAGGGATACACCAGCCCCTGCTGAACCAGCCGGTCAAAGTATTCCTGATAAATCTGGCTGCGCTGGCTCTGGCAATAGCCGGATTGTTCCATGCCGCCCTCGTCCCAGGTAAGGCCCAGCCAGGCCAGATCCTGCTCCAGCTGGCGGGCAAAGGCATCCGGGCAGCGGGCCTTGTCCAAATCCTCAATCCGCAGCACCACGCTGCCCCCCGCTTTGCGGGCACTGAGCCAGGCCAGCAAGCTGCACAGCAGGTTGCCCAGGTGCATCCGGCCAGAGGGGCTGGGGGCAAAGCGGCCCTTTTCCCTTCCGGTCATGCCAGCTCCAGCTGATAGCCGCCGTCGGCGGTGCAGCAGATTTCTGCCCGGTACCAGGCTTCACAGGTGCGCACCAGAGCACTCACATCCGCAGCCGCTGCCATCTCCACACTGGAGTGCATGGCCAGCTGGGGCAGCCCGATGTCTGCCATGGGCACGCCCACCTGGGCAGCCAGCAGGTTGCCCTGGGTGTACCCGCCGGGCAGGTCGGCCCGGTTGTAGTACTCCTGCACACCGGCCCCGGCTGCACGACACACCTGATGCACCAGGGCAGCGGTTACAGCGTTGGTGGTGTACTTCTGGCTTGCATTAAATTTCAGCACAATGCCCTTGCCCAGCTCCACCGGGTGGTTTGCATCGCTCATCTCTGCAAAGTTGGGGTGGATGGCATGGCCGTTGTCCGCACTCAGCAGCAGGCTGTGGGCCAGGCTGATGGCCTGATGCTCCCGGCTTTCGCCCAGTGCCTGGGCGGCGCGGGCCAGTACATCCGGCAAAAAGCTGCCGCAGGCACCCTGCCGGGTACCGCTGCCCACTTCCTCGTTGTCAAACAGGCACAGCACCCGGCCGCCGGTGCTTTCCGGAGCCTGCAAAAATCCGGTCAGGCAAGCCCAGGCACAGGCCAGGTCATCCAGCCGGGGGCAGAGCACAAAGGCATCCTCTGCGCCCACCAGCTGGCCTTCCTCGCTGCAATACAGGTACAAATCCCGGCCCAGAATCTCCTCCGGCTGGCAGCCTGCTGCCTTGGCCAGCTCCACTTCCAGCTGCTGGCCGCTGCCCGCAGGGCCATACACTGCCTGCATATCCTTTTTCAGGTCGTAGGTGTGGCCATCGTTTACGGTGCGGTCCAGATGGATGGCCAGGTGGGGAATGGTGGCCACCTTGCCGCCCAAATCCACCAGACAGCTCTCCACGCCCTTTTGGGTGGCAACCGTTACCCGGCCTGCCACACCCAGGGGCCGGTCCATCCAGGCAGAGCGAATCATGCCGCCGTAGCCCTCGGTATCCAGCATGGTAAAGCCAGCCTTCTGGCTGGTGCCCTTCACCTTAAAGCCGGGGCTGTCGGTGTGGGCGGCGGTCATCCGCCAGCCTGCACCGGCCTGCTTGGGCATTACAAAGGCAATCAGGCTGGACTGGTTGCGGGTTACAAAATAGCGTCCGCCGGGCTTCAGCTGCCATGCCTGATGCTCCTGCAGCTGCTCAAAGCCCTGTGCCTCAAGCCGCTGGGCCGTCTGCTCCACTGCATGGAAGGCAGTGGGGCTTTGGGCGATGTAGGCAAACAAATCCTCGCAATGGGTCTTCATAAATCTTTTTTCCTTTCTGCAAATGGTTAATTCCGGGTTATTTCATCACAATCAGTTCGTATTCTCTGGTGCCCAGGCCAATCTCCTCGCCGTGCTCCACACAGCTTTTCCAGTTGGTAATAGGGGCAGAATCGGTGAAATGGTCGCCGCAGCTGCAATAGCCGGGGCGGCCCAGCTGCTCGTCCAGCTGGCTGCCGGGCATGGGGGGCATATTGTTGCAGGCATCGGCACAGGCCTGGTCCAGTGCCACCGCATCAAAGCTTGCAAACATCCCCACATCGGGAATAATGGGCATATCATTTTCTGCATGGCAGTCGCAGTTGGGCGAAACATCCATCACCATGTTAATGTGGAAGTTGGGCCGTCCCTGTACCACAGCCTTGGCGTATTCTGCCATACGGCAGTTCAGGTCGTTTGCCGCTGCACCAAAATCACCACAGATGGCATCAAAGTTGCAGTGGGCCAGGCAGCGGCCGCAGCCAGCGCAGAGGTTCTGGTCAATCTCCGCCTTGCCCTGGGCATCAAAAGAAATGGCATCCTGCCCGCAAATTTTTGCACAGGCGTGGCAGCTGCGGCAATGGGTTTTTTCGATGTGCGGCTTGCCTGCGGCGTGCTGCTCCAGCTTGCCGGCCCGGCTGCCGCTGCCCATGCCCAGGTTTTTAATGGCGCCGCCAAATCCTGCCGACTCGTGCCCTTTAAAGTGGTTCAGGCTGATGACAATATCCGCATCCATAATGGCACGGCCAATTTTGGCGGTCTTAACATACTGGCCGCCCTCCACCGGAACCTCCACCTCATCGGTGCCCTTCAGTCCATCGGCAATAATCACCTGGCAGCCGGTGGAATAGGGGGTAAATCCATTTTCCATGGCTGCATCCATGTGTTCCAGTGCGTGCTTGCGGCGGCCCACATACAGGGTGTTGCAGTCGGTCAAAAAGGGCCGTCCACCCAGCTCCTTTACCACATCGGCCACCGCCTTGGCATAGTTGGGTCGCAGGTAAGCCAGGTTGCCCGGCTCGCCAAAGTGGATTTTAATGGCCACAAATTTTTTGTCCATATCAATGGTGTCAATGCCAGCCTTGTACATCAGCTGTTTCAGCTTATCCAGCAGGTTGCGGCCGGGCTTTGCCCGCAGGTCGGTAAAATACACTTTAGAGCGTTCCATACTTGCAATTCCTTTCTTTATTCTCGCAGAACAGGGCTGCGATTGATTTCCTTAAAAAAAACCACCTGCCGCCAGGCAGGTGGTTTTTTGTCACACCAAAAACGAAGCGGCCAGTACCACCAGACCCAAGGCGATGCGATACCAGCCAAACACCTTGAAATCGTGCTTCTTTACAAAGTTCATTAAAAACTGGATGGAAACCATGCTCACCACAAAGGCAACCAGGCAGCCCAGCCCCAAAATCATTAGCTCATAGCTGCCCATAGCCATGCCTGCGGCCAGATACTTCACCAGTTTCAGCAGGCTTGCACCCAGCATAACCGGGATTGCCAAAAAGAAGGTGAATTCCGCAGCCACCGGGCGGCTGGCACCCAGCAGCAGGCCACCCACAATGGTAGCGCCGCTGCGGGAGGTACCGGGAATCATGGCCAGTACCTGCCAAAAGCCAATGATTAGTGCATCCTTGTATGTAAGCTGCTGCAAGTTTGTAATACGGGGCTTTGCACGGCGATTTTCAATTAAAATAAAAAACACACCGTACAAAATCAGCATAGCGGCAACCACCACATGGTTATACAGGTGGGCCTCCAGCCAATCGTCCAGAAGCAGGCCCAGCACCATGGCCGGCAGGGTTGCCACTGCAATTTTAAACCACATCAGCCAGGTGTCGGTTTTGAGGTAATGCTTTTTTGCATCGGCGCAAAAAGGCCACAGCTTGGGGAAGTACAGCACCACCACCGCCAGAATGGCACCCAGCTGAATAACCACCCGGAACAGTTCCAGAAAGCTCTCGTCAAAGGGCATATTCAGGTATTTTTCCGCCAAAATCAAATGGCCGGTGCTGCTTACCGGCAGCCACTCGGTAATGCCTTCGATGATACCGTACAAAACAGTTTTTAAAAAATCCATTCCTTCGCCTCTCTCTCCTCCGGCAGCCCATCTCTCGGTGGGTGTTTGCTGCGGAGTTGTATTTGATTGGGATTTACGCTTTACCAGTATAGCACATCCACCGTAAAAACAGAACCCTGTGGGTTTTGTTTTTGCAGATTCTTCCAGGGAGGCATGGCCCCTTCCCCAGCGGGATTTTTCCCTTTTCTTTCCCCCTAAAATACAGTATAATCTGGTTAAACAAACCATTTACCAAGCAAACAGAAAGAATAATGAGGTGTTGTTTTGAATATCTTGGTCATAGGCTGCGGCCGTGTAGGCGCAAACATTGTGCGCCTGCTGGAGGAAATGGGGCATGAGGTCTCTACGCTGGACTCCAATCCCGAAGCCTTTCAGCGCCTGCAAAGCATGGACAACTATCAGTTTTCCGGCCTTGCAATTACCGGTATCCCCATCGACATTGATGCACTGCGTCAGGCTGGCATTGAAACCTGCGACGCCGTGGCAGTGGCCACCAACGACGACAGCGTCAACATCATGGTAGCGCAGATTGCCCGGGACCTGTTCCAGGTTCCCCGGGTTATCGCCCGCTGCACCGATCCCACCCTTAAAAATTTGTATTCCAACGAATTTGGGCTGCGCACCGTGTGCGCCACCAATCTGACGGTGCAAAGTATGCTTCTGAGCCTTTTGGACGATCAGGACTCCTGCACCGTCACCATCGGCAGCACCACTGCCGCCTTCGTTACCGTTCCGGTAAGCCCCCGGGATGTGGGCCGCCCCCTCAACAAGGTGATGCTGCCCCAGGGCAGCCTCTTATATGGGGTGCTGCGTTCCAGCGGCGTGGTGGAGCTGGCCACAGCTCCCATGCCCGTTTTGCGGGAAGGTGATCAGGTCATCTATTCTCGCATTTCCGACTAAGCAAGGGGGATTCTGCAATGAAAATCATGATCGTAGGCGGTGGCAAGGTAGGCTACTACATGGCCAAAACCCTGATGGACCACAATCATCAGCCCATGATTGTGGAAAAAGACCTAAAGCTCTGCACCCAGATTGCCAATGATCTGGACATTCCTGTTACCCACGGCGACGGCTCCACGGTGGAGTATCTGGAAGCCGCCGGCTGCTCTCAGTGTGATGCACTGGTGGCTGTAACCGGCCGGGATGAAGTAAACCTCATCACCTGCCAGATTGCCAAAAAGATGTTCCATGTGGGCAAAACCGTTGCCCGTGTCAACAACCCCAAAAACACCGAGGTGCTGCGCCGCCTGGGGGTGGACATTGCTGTTTCCAGCACGGCCAACCTGGCCCGCATTCTGGAGCGGGAGGTGGAAACAGCCGCCATCCAGCAGGTGCTTAATCTGGCAGGGGGCACTGCCACTGTGTTCGAGCTGCAAATCCCCGAAGGATTTAAGTACCACGGCAACACTCTGGCAGAAATCCCCATCTCCGAGCTGGCCGTTATCATTGCCATTACCCGTGAGGGCGAACTGATTATCCCCCGCGGTAATACCCAAATCCTGGTTGGGGATAAGATTCTGTGCGTTGCACGGGATACGGCCATCCACGAGCTGGCCAGAGACTGGGGCCTGGCTTATCTGTGATTTGTCCTGCTGGCCCCGCATTCCATTACGAAGGGAGCCAGTATTATGATTTCGTTTAAACCCAGTACTGCCGGGCTGTTCATCACCCTATTCTGGCTTGCGCTGCCTGGTCTGGTGGCAGCCCCCTTTGTATTTTGGCAAACCCTGTGGGGCGGCATCCTGTTTCTTGCAATCTGGGGGGTAATCCTCCTTGGTCCGGTACAGCTGCATCTGGCCAGCCTGCGGGGCAGCTGCACCCTGGTGGAGCTGCGGCTGGAGCGAGGCATCCTATTTACCACCCGCCGCCGTATTCCCACCCGGTTCATTACCGGTGTGCTGCGGCTGCAAAGCCCCCTCAGCCGCTGGGCAGGCTGCTGCATCCTGCTGCTGTACACCAGCGGCAGTGTAATTGTTCTGCCCGGCCTGCCGCAAAAAACAGCCCAGCAGCTGGCCACTTTGCTGGAAGGGGGCCGTCTATGAGCCCATTTTTAGCACAAGGGAAATTCCATATTGTATATACACTAAAATATATACGATACGGCTTATTTTTAAGTCTGGTTCCCCTGGCAAACGCCCTCTTTTCCTGGGATTGGGAGGCATTTTCGCTGGCCTTGCAGCAGGACATCTTGATTCTGATAATTATGGCGCTGGCATCGGTGCTCATGTGGCAGCGGGCGGGATTCCAGGTAAGCAAAGCGGGGCTTACCCTGCGTTCGGGCCTATTTGTAAGCAGGCAGCTTACCCTGCGTTCGGGGGAGATTGCCGCATTAACGCTGGAGCGACCGCTGATTCTGCGGCTGCTGGGCTGCACTCGGGTACAGCTGTACGGCACCACCACGGCCCATTTCAAAAAATTGCAATGCTACCTGCCTCGCCGGCAGGCAGATGCCTTGGCAGAATGTCTGCTTCCCTCCCAGTCGGATGCTACCTTTTATGCTCCCTCCGGGGTAGAACGCATCCGGTTTACCATGCTCAGTGTCAACCTCATTACCACCGCCGCCCTGGTGTACTTCAGCGCCCAGCAAACCCAAAAAATTCTAGGCAAAAATCTGGGGCAGGAGCTAAGTCAGCTGGCTATGAGCAATCTGGCCCGCATCGAACGGCTGGCCGAACTGGTGCTCCCTGCCGGCATGGCCTGGCTGTTTACTTTGTTGTTTACCCTTGGTGGGGTAGCCCTGTTTTGGTCCTTGCTGTCCACCACCAACTTCCGGGTTGGCCGCAATGGCGGGGTAATCCATGCCAAGGGCGGCTTTATCAACCACAGCGACCAGCGTATTCTGGCTTCCGCCGTATCCTACTGCGATATCCGCACCACTCCCTTTGCCCGCCTGCTTCGATGTTACCCGGTTTATCTTACGGCGGGCAGCTATACCAGTCCACTCCCCCTTATTATGTATAAAAAGGGGTACGAAAATCTGCTGGAGGCACTGATGCCGGGATTCAAACCACCGCCTTCCAAGGTGGTAAGGCTGGCTTCGGATCGCAGTCTGCCCTTGTTCATCTGGAAAGGGGGCGTCTGCTTTTTGCTCTGCGCCGCTCTTGCAGGGGTATCCATGTGGAAGCTGCCCGACTGGACCCCGATTTTCTGCGTTCCCTGCCTGCTTAGCCTTGGGCTGATGGCCGTGGCGGTAGAGGGGTGGCTGCGGGAGGGCATTTTTCAGCACAAAAATGGCCCCTTGTCCCTTTGCTTTACCCGGCTGTTTACCCGGCACGACCTTTGCCTTTTTACCCAGGATATATGCCTTACCGTACGCCAATCTCCCTTTGCTCAAACGGTGGCCCGGTGCAATCTGGTCATTGGGTTGCCCTCCCGCCGCCGCATTCGGGTGCGGGCTATCAAGTGTTACCAAGCGGATTGCATTCGACTTTCCAGCTGATGATTCGGCAGGTTTCTTTCCCTGCTTGCATCGGAACATCGTTCTAGCCGTTGTAGATTCAAACATCTCGCTGCCGAAGGCAGCGAGATGTTTTTTTGTGATTTTTTATCCTTCCGTGCCATCTTTTTTGGGTGATTCTCACCCCTGCACACACAAGGCAGACTGCTGCAAAACCTTATACAGCATAACCTAAACGCTGTATGCCATTGCCTGTTGCTCTGTATACAAAAAGAGAGCACCCCCTTTTTGTTGGGAACGCTCCCTGTGAGTCCTAAAAAATGCTAAACTCCTGGCAGATATTTTTCCAAATGTGCAGTTCGCTTTGTTTTACCTGCTCTCCTTGCGCCTTTGCCTTCATGCCTTGCACTCGTGCTTTGCTGGGCATTCCCTTGCGCCCATGGCCCTTTGTGCCGCCCTCCAGGTTCTGTTGTTCTCATTCACTCAAGGCACACGCAATGTCATCATTCTTTTTTGAAATCTGCAAGCCAGGGTGTGGAAGCGAACATTCACTGCATAAAAAATTGTACCACACCTTCTTTTTTGTTTTGCATCAATGGGGTTATCCCCGCTGCACAACACGATGCTGCACAGAGCTTAGAACAACCCTGGCAATCCTGCCCGAAAGGGCAGAAAAGCATTTGCTTTTGCCTGGCTTGCTGCCAAGCTGCCAAACCCATCTGACCATTTATAAGTTTACCCCCACAACAGCGGCCAGCTGCTCCACATCTCTGGCTAGATGCACTGCCCCTGCCTTGCTCAATTCCTCCTGGGACCGAAATCCCCAAAGCACGCCGCAGCTGTCAATCCCTGCATTGCGGGCGGTGTATATGTCCACATCACTATCTCCCACAAACAGTGTTGTGTCAGGTTCTGCCTGCATTCGATTCATAAGCTGCAACACACCGGCGGGATCCGGTTTGGTGGGCAGCGAGGGAGTGGCGCCCTGCACCCATTTCACTTCACCCGGGAAATAGTACTCCACGATTGCCTGCGCCAGGGTATGCTCTTTGTTTGTTACCACTCCATAGGAGATGCCCTCCCGCTGCAGCGCCTTCAAAAGCAATGTAATTCCAGAGTAAGGGCCAGTGGTATCCTGTTTATGCAAGCTGTAATAGGCCTGAAACTCTGCCACCACCTGGGCTTGTGTTTGGGTATCCCTCTGGCCCTGTGGGCTAAAGCGGCGGCACAGCATGGGAATTCCATTGCCCACAAAATACCGATAGGCTTCCAAAGGATGCTCTGGCCACCCATGCAGACGGCACACATAATTAGAGGCTTTGGCTAGGTCCTGCAAGCTATCCAGTAGTGTTCCATCCAAATCAAACAATACCGTTTTGTACATAACCATTCTCCTATTCTGATTTTTACTGCATAAAACGGACACTCCAGCCAGGCTAGTGGATGGGAATCTACCTTTTGGCTTATCTGCTTTTAAAACAGACTAAATCGACCAGTCTGGCTGTACCTAAAACTTTGTGTCCCATAGGCTTTTACTCCATTTCGGTTTGGTTCAGCAGCACCTGCCCTAATGTCTGCTCTTTTTTCAAAATTTTGTTTTCATCCAATTTCCAGCGCTCTTTTTCCGGCTCCGTTTTTCGCCTTTTCTTTGCTTTTTGTGTTTCTTCCGTCAATAAACAGCCTGCGTCACCTTTTTGTCGTTCTTTAGTTACAGTTCAATTTCTTTTAGCGTCTTTGTTTTTTCAGTTTTTTGAGAGTGAATAAAACAAAAGTGCACCCTTCCAAAAGGAAAGGTGCACTTTTATTGTTATGGTGACCCGTGGGAGAATCGAACTCCCGTTTGCGGCGTGAGAGGCCGCCGTCTTGACCGCTTGACCAACGGGCCATCTATATAAAAAAGCCGAATCCCAAAAGCAGGAATGCCCATCAGCATTCGGCTTTATTCGCATTTGCAAGCCGGCGTCTACCTATCTTTCCAGGCCGTCTCCAGCCAAGTATTTTCGGCACAACAGAGCTTAACTTCTGTGTTCGGAATGGGAACAGGTGGGACCTCTGCGTCATCGGCACCGGCCATATGTTCAGCATACTGGCCTTACATATTCTCTTTACTTCGAGGGATGCACCCTCAAAACTGAATAATAAACTGCGGACAAATTAGAAGTACCATAAAGACTTGTGGTCAAGCCCTCGACCTATTAGTACACGCTAGCTCAACGCGTCACCGCGCTTACACTTTGTGCCTATCAACCTTGTAGTCTTCAAGGGGTCTTACCTGATTAACTCAGTGGGATATCTTATCTTTGGGCCGGCTTCACGCTTAGATGCTTTCAGCGTTTATCCGATCCGCACA
>CALWNE010000051.1 GCA_944382705.1 uncultured Allofournierella sp. | reverse complement strand
TATTCGGTGCATTATTTTGAGTATGGCCCGGACTATGCCTTTACCGGCGAAAGCCACGATTTTTGGGAACTGGTCTATGTGGACAAGGGCGAGGTGTATGTGCAGGCGGAGGAACAGGAGATTCTGCTCAAACGGGGGCAGATGATTTTTCACCAGCCGGGAGAGTATCACAACATCCGGGGCACCGGCAGGGACGCCCCCAACATTGTGATTGTTTCCTTTGAATGCAAAAATAAGGCAATGGACTTTTTTCGGCAAAAGCAGATTTCGGTGGGGGATACCGAGCGGGTGCTCATGGCCCGCATTGTGGAGCTGGCCGGTGCCGCTTTCAGCACCCCCCTGGACGACCCCCTGGCCCAGGAGCTGCTGCGCCGCCCGGATGCACCCTTTGGGGCGGAGCAGATTATTGGCCTTTCGCTGGAAAGTATGCTGCTGGAGATGATCTGCCGCAGCAAGGAACCGGCGGTGGGCAAACCCAGCAGCCTGATTCGGGAGCGAAGCCAGCACGAATTTTTAAACCGGGTACAGGCCTATCTGGAACAAAACATCCAGCGGCGGCTTACCCTCAGCGACATCTGCCGGGATAATCTGGTGGGCCGAAGCTACCTGCAAAAGGTCTTTCGGGAAAAAACCGGCGGGGGAGCCATGGAGTACTTTGGCAACCTGAAAATCCGCAAAGCCAAGGAGCTGATTCGGGAAGGGGAGCACAACTTTACCGAGATTGCCGCCCTGCTGGGCTACAACTCCATCCATTATTTCTCCCGCCATTTTAAAAAGGTAACCGGCATGACCCCCTCGGAATATGCCGGCAGCGTTAAGGTGCTCAGCCGCAGGGGCCGGGGGGAGGAATAACCCAGCCCGCCAAACCAAACATTCCCCAACACAAAAAGCACGCCGTTTGCCTCGCAATCCAGCGGGCCGAACCGGCGTGTTTTTTTGCGCCCTGGTTTGCGCCCCTGTTTTGCGGCGCAGCTGCGGCCGGGCTGCCAGCGGCAGACTGCTGGCCAGGGGTGTTTATAGCTGGGGCAGGGGTGGAGTGTGTTCTGCATCGGCGGCACAACAGCAAAGGAGGGCACCCTCGGCAGGGTGCCCTCCTTTGCGGAAAGGGTGAGAACACAGGAAAGCAGAAAAAACGGCTGCCATCAGCCCCGATAGCCCACGGCATCGGCCAGCTGCTGGTCAATCACAACCCAAACATCCTGGTGCATTTTCAGCATACTGCTGGGGTTCTGGGTGGTGATTACATGGTCCATAATCAAGCCCCGGATGGCTTCGGCCTTGGCCAGGCCGGTGGCTACCAGCACAATGCGCTTGGCGGCCAGAATATCCCCCATGCCCATGGTGATGGCGGTGGTGGGAACATCCTCCTTCTTTTCAAAAAAGCGGGCGTTGGCATTGATGGTGCTTTCGGTAAGGGTTTCCACATGGGCCACGCTGATCAGGTGGTCGCCCGCTTCGTTAAAGGCAATGTGGCCGTTGTTGCCAATGCCCAGCAGCTGAAGGTCGGCGGTGCCGCCCTCCCACACCTTGGCTTCCAGCTGGGCGGCGCTGGCCTGGGCATCCCCCATGCCGTTGGCCACATAGGTGTTGGCCTTGTTGATGTTGATGTGGTCAAACAGGTTGGTGTTCATGAAATAACGGTAGCTCTGGGGGTGAGTTTCGGGAATGCCGCAGTACTCATCCAGATTTACGGTATGTACCTGAGAAAAATCCACCTGGCCGGCCTGGTTGGCGGCAATCAGGTTTTTGTAAACGGGCACCGGGGTGCCGCCGGTGGCAAGGCCCAGCTTGCAGGCAGGCTTTTGCTTCACCAGCTGGCAAATCATATCGGCCACATAGGCACAGCTTTCCTCATAATCCTTGGTAACGACAATGTTCATGGAAACGCACTCCTTTTTGTAGTAAGGCAGTCTGCACCCTGCCGGACAGCAGCCAAACCTTCCGTCTGTGGATACTGTAATGATACGCCTTAAAAAACAAAAAGAAAACCAACAAAAAGCCAGAAAATTTGCACAAAAAATTTCATCCTATGCAAGGCTTGCTGCCGTAATTACACATAAAGCTCCCGCTCCAGGGGCAGCAGATGCCCCGGCTGCTGCCCGGCACAGGCCCGCCAGGCGGCAGGGCTTTGGCCGGTGGCCTTTTTGAACACCCGGCACAGATAGTTGGCGCCGGAAAATCCGCACAGGCTGGCCACCACCTCCAGGGTGTAGTCCGGCCGGCAAAGCAGCTGCTTGGCTGCCTCGATGCGTACCGAGGTCAGGTACTGGCCGGGGGTAACCCCAACGGATTGGTGAAACACCCGCACCAGATGGCTTTTGCTTACCCCCAGGGTCTGGCTCAGCTCCTCGATGCCGTACAGGCCAGCGTAGTGCTCCCGCATAAAGGCAATGGCAGATACCACCAGCGGCGGCAGGCTGGGGGACTGGGCGTCCGCTTCGGCGCATTCGCACAAAAGCTGGTAGGCAAGCTCGCAGCTGCGCCGTGGGCTTAACTTGCCCGCCAGCTGCACCAGCAGCTCCGCCGCACCGGGGCAGCTGGTACCGGCGGCAAACATGGGCTGGGGCAGTGCCTCCATAAAGGTATTGGCTGCACTGCCGGTAATGCGCACCGCCAGCAGGTGACAGGGGGCCGCCGGCACCAGCCGAAGGGGCCCGGCTCCCAGCAGCACGCTGCCCGCCCCTGCCATCTGGGGAGAGTCATCCCCCGACAGGGCGCACTGCCCGCTGGAAATCAGCCCAATCCATAAACCGGCCCCTTCCAATGGATAAGGGGCCGAAAACTGTACATCCAGCTGCTCCTGGGTGCAGCAGATGGTGGTAAAATCAAATATCAATATTTGCTACCTCATATCAATAAAATACTATTTCATTTGCCAAAAAGTCTGGTATTATTATATTAACGAAGGCAATGCACCGTCAAGTGCATCAATAAAAGCTAAAAACCAAAAAAATAACAAGGAGTGTAGTCCCATGGCAAGCATCAGCTTACGGCATATCTACAAGATTTATCCCGGCGATGTAACCGCAGTTAAGGATTTTAACCTGGAAATCGCTGATAAGGAATTTATCATTCTGGTTGGTCCCTCCGGCTGTGGTAAGTCCACCACCCTGCGTATGATTGCAGGTCTGGAAGAAATCAGCAAGGGCGAGCTGTACATTGGCGACCGCCTGGTGAACGATGTGGCCCCCAAGGACCGTGACATCGCCATGGTGTTCCAGAACTACGCCCTCTACCCCCACATGACCGTGTACAAGAACATGGCTTTCGGTCTGGAGCTGCGCAAGGTAGACAAGGCCGAAATCGACAAGCGTGTCCGTGAGGCCGCCCGTGTTCTGGACATTGAGCATCTGCTGGACCGCAAGCCCAAGGCTCTGTCCGGTGGTCAGCGTCAGCGTGTTGCCCTGGGCCGCGCCATGGTTCGTAACCCGGCTGTATTCCTGCTGGACGAACCCCTGTCCAACCTGGACGCAAAGCTGCGTACCAGCATGCGTACCGAGATTATCAAGTTGCATCAGAAGCTGGCTACCACCTTCATCTATGTTACCCACGACCAGACCGAGGCCATGACCATGGGTGACCGCATCGTGGTTATGAAGGACGGCATTGTGCAACAGGTGGATACTCCCCAGAACCTGTACGACTTCCCCATCAATATGTTTGTGGCCGGCTTCATCGGCAGCCCCCAGATGAACTTCCTGGATGCTACCCTCAACAAGGATGCAAAGGGCTACTACCTGGATTTGGCTGGCGACCGTGTGGACCTGCCCGCCGAAAAGACCACCGACGGCAAGCTGGATGCCTACATTGGCAAGAAGGTGAAGGCTGGCGTTCGTCCCGAAGACATTAAGGACGACGAGGAGTTCATCAACAAGAAGGGCGGCTGCCGCCTGGAAGCCACTGTGGAAGTTTCTGAGCTGATGGGCTCCGAAATCTACCTGTACCTGGTATACAAGGGCAACAAGATGACCGCCCGTGTGGCTCCCACCTCCAAGGCAAAGAACGGCAGCACCGTTACCGTTGCCTTTGACCCCCACAAGATTCACCTGTTCGATCCCGAGACCGAACTCACCATCCTGAACTGATTGATGAAATAAAAAGGCATGGCCTGCGGGCCATGCCTTTTTTGTGCGCCGGGCTTGATGCAGCACTAGGCCTTGCCAGGGGCAGCCGGCCTAAGTTTTGCCAAGGCGGGCAGCCGATTACTCTGCGCTGCCCAGCTGGGTGCCGGGGTAGTACCAGGCCAAAATCTCCTGGCAGGTTTGCCCCTGGGCTGCCATGGCGGCGGCACCGCTCTGGCTCAGGCCCACGCCATGGCCGTAGCCCAGGGTGGTAAAGGCAAATCCGTTTTCGGTCTGTTCAATGCTAAAGCAGCTGCTGCGCAGGCCCATGAGGGTCCGGAACTGGGTTCCCCGCACAAATACGCCCCCAATTTCCACCCGGTCCACATAGCCCCAGTCGTTCCAGCTGGTACTGCCAAACCAGCCGGAAGGGTCCCCTTCCAGATTGGCACCGGGCACCTGAGCGGCCAGAATGTCGTACACCTGCTGGGTGGAGTATTCCACCGTGCAGGAGTAGCCCTCCACCCCCTTGTCCAGGGGCGAGTCCACCCCCTGTAAGTAAGGCAGGCTCTGTTCCCACACCGCCTGGCTTGCCTGGGTGCGGCCGTTGCTGATGGCGTGGTAGCAGGCCGCTGCCGGCTGCCCCTCGTACAGCAAAACCGTCTCCACAAGGGGGGTGAACAGCTCCTTGAGCCGGTTGTAGTTGGTTTCAAAGGCATCCCCCCAGTAGCTTTGCAGTACCTCCTGGCTCATGTAGCCCAGCCGTCTGGCAGGCTCCACCGAAAACCAGGCACCCCCCAGGGCGGCGGTGTCGGCATGGTCACGCTGGTACAGCGCATAGCTGTGGGCCGCAATGGCCTGGGCCTTGAGGGCTTCGTCCGGCCAGTCAATGGGCATTTCGCTGGCCACGGCACCAATTATGTACTCCAGCACCGGGATTTCCAGCACCTGGCCGGTGGAGGCATCCTGCACCACAATCATACCGGTCTGCCCGGCGGGAGCAGGGGAGCTTTGGGCAGTTTCTGTCTGCTGTAAGTCCTCCTGCTGGGGGTCAGATGGGTTGTCCGGCTGGGCAAGAGCCAGGGGCTGGGTGGGCAGTTTCAGGTAACCGCCCGCCAGGTACCCGGCGGCGGGAACCAGCAGGGTGAGCAGACAGAACAGGGCCAATGCAAACGCCATTTGTTTCATGTTTTACCTCCATACCGCATTCGGTGCGGATTTGCCCGGCGAAGGGCCGGCCGCACTTGCTTTTTTCCTCTAAAGTGTGTAAGATGAAATCAATCGCCCATTTTTTGGGGAACCTGTCCCACAACGGGGCCGGGCACAGTTTGAATAGGGGAAGTGATTGCCAATGGCTCAGCAGACCGAATGGACCGCTGCGGATATGGAATTTTTATGCGGGGAGTACCTGAAAAATAACTACATCGACCCCAAAATCAGCCAGCGGCTGGGGGTAAAGCGTGGCCTGCGCAACCCGGATGGCACCGGCGTACTGGCCGGCCTTACCAACATCTGCGATGTGACCGGCTACGAAATGGGCCCCCAGGGCGAAAAACTCCCCGCACCGGGACGGCTGATTTACCGGGGCGTGGATTTGGAGGACCTGGTGCGGGAAGCCTGCGAGCAGGACCGCTTTGTGTTCGAGGAGGTAAGCTGGCTTTTGCTGTTTGGCAGCCTGCCCAGCAAAACCCAGCTGGAGCAGTTCCAGGTACTGGTGGCAAAGCACCACAACCTGCCGGATGGCTTTGTGGGGGATGCCATGATGCGCTGCCCCAGCCCCAATATCATGAACAAGATGGCCCACTGCGTGCTGGGCCTGTACAGCTACGACGAAAACCCCGATGATGTAAGCCTGGAAAACCTGATGCGCCAGTCCATCACCCTGATTGCCAGCCTGCCCACCATCATGGTGAACGCCTACCAGATGAAGCGGCGCATCTTTGACCGGCAGAGCACCTATTTTCATATGCCAACCGAAGGGCAGAGCACCGCAGAGCATATTCTTTCCACCTCCCGTGCGGACCAGAAGTTTACGCGGGAGGAGGCAAAGCTGCTGGATTTGTGCCTGCTGGTTCATGCAGACCACGGCGGCGGCAATAACTCGGCCTTCGGCTGCCGGGTGCTCTCCAGCTCCGGTACCGATACTTACTCTGCCATTGCGGCGGCCATTGGCAGCCTGAAGGGCCCCAAGCACGGCGGCGCAAACCTGAAGGTGATGCAGCAGCTGGAATGCTTGAAGGCGGGCATCCAAAACCACAACGACCCGGACGAGGTGCGGGAGTTTCTGCGCCGGATTCTGCGCCGCCAGCAAGGGGATGGCTCCGGCCTGGTTTACGGCATGGGCCACGCCATCTACACTATGATCGACCCCCGTGCCCAGGTGCTGCGCCAGAAGGCGGAGGCCATGGCCCACGCCAAGGGCTTTGGCCGGGACTTTGAGCTGCTGCGCCAGGTGGAAACCCTGGCCCCCAGCGTATTTGCGGAGGAAAAGGGCACCAAAATGATTTGTGCCAATGTGGATTTGTACAGCGGCCTGATTTACAAGATGCTGGGCATCAGGCAGGATTTGTATACCCCGCTGTTTGCCATCAGCCGCATTCCCGGCTGGTGCGCCCACCGAATTGAAGAAGTAGTGTTTGCAAACCGCATCATCCGCCCGGCCTACAAATACCTGGGTGTGCGGCAAAAATACAAGACCTTAGAGGAACGAGCATGAAACGATTGATTGTAGCCCTTTGCACCCTGATTTGCCTGGCTGCCGGTGCAGCCCGCTGGGTGGACTTGGTAAATTTTACCGATTTGGATACCGGCTTTTTTACCGTTGGCAGCCATCACCTGCGCTATGGGGTGCTGGCGGCTGTGCTGGTGGTGCTGGCCCTGTGCAGCCTGGCTGCCCCCAAAACCAGCAAAAGTTTGGAGGGCTGCTGCCCGGCCCAGGGCTGGCTGGCCCTGGTAAGCGGCGTACTGTTTGCGGCCCTGGGCGGCCTGGAGCTGGTAAACGGCATGGGGGACCGGCTGCAAATGCTGCTGGGGGTACTGTGCCTTGCAACCGGCGTGTGGTTGCTGCTGCTGGGCCGCAGCCGCTTTACGCCAGAGTTTGAAGCCCCCACTGCCAATGCCCTGTGGGGCATAGCGGGAACCCTGTCCCTGCTGCTGTTCACCATCCAGCGGTTTGGGCTGGCCCCCACCGGCGTGGCCCGTATTGAGCCCAACATCCAGGGGATGGCGGCCCTGCTGTGCCTTTTGTTCTGCACCGCTCAGCTGCGCCTGGCCTATGTGCCGGACGGCAAAAGTGCCAAAACCACCTGGTTTTTGGGCATGAGCAGCTTTCTGTTTGCCGCCTGCCTGGCCCTGCCCGGCAGGGTGTGCGCCTTCATGGTGGGCCAGGGGGACTTTTTGTCCCTGCTGGAGGCGGTAGCCCTGGCAGCGGTGGGCTGCATGGGGCTGGTGTACAGCGGCAGCATTCTGCTGGCTAAACCCCAGCCAGAGCCGGAGGATGTGCAAACCCAGCAGGAAGCACTGTAAAAAAGCACTCTGAAATAAAAAAGGGACGCTCTTTTTGGGAGCGTCCCTTTTTGTTTTGGTTTATAAAAGGCGGCAACTTACACCATGGGGGTCAGCTCGCCCCGCAGGTCCTGTTCCATCCAGTACTTAATGGCGTCCGGCTCAAAGCCTTTGCTGAACAGGTAGTACAGCTTGGCTACCGCCGCTTCGGTGGTCATGTCCAGGCCGCTCACTGCACCCGCCTGTTTAAGGGGGCTGCTGGTGGCGTAGGTGCCCAGATGCACCGCACCCTGGTGGCACTGGCTGCACACCGTTACCAAGGTGCCCTGGGCAAAGGCCTTTTGCATCAGGGGCAGCAGGGAGCCGTTGTAGTCCGGCAGGTTGCCGGTGCCGAAGGTTTCCAGCACAATGGCCCGCAGCTTGTTGGTGAGGATGGATTCAAACAGTTCAAACTGAATGCCGGGGAACACCTTCAGCACACCAATGGGCACCGTGTGGGGCTGCACCAGCTCCAGCGGGCCGGCGGTGACCTGTGGCCCAATGGCCGCCGGATTGTAGCGAATATCCACCCCGGCGGTGGCCAGCACCGGATAGTTGGGGGAGGAGAAGGCCTGCAAGCCATCTGCCGAGCATTTGGTGGCCCGGTTGCCCCGCAAAAGCACCCCGCCAAAGTACAGGCAAATCTGGTTCACCTTGCCCTGGGCGGCAATCAGCAGGCTGGTGAGCAGGTTGTCCCGCCCGTCGCTGCGAATCTGGCACAGGGGAATCTGGCTGCCGGTAAAAATCACCGGCTTGTTCAGGTTTTCCAGCATAAAGCTTAAAGCCGAGGCGGTGTAGGCCATGGTATCGGTGCCGTGGAGCACCACAAAGCCGTCAAACAGATGATACCGCTGGTAGATGGCCTGGCCGATGGTATACCATTGGTCCGCCGCAATGTTGGAGGAGTCCAGCAGGGGCGAAAGCTCCACCAGCTCCCATTGGGGCATCTCCGGGCTGTGCAGGTCCGGAATCTGGGCCAGGCTCTCTGCAAAGCAGCCGGGCTGGGGGGCAAAACCGTTGCTGCTGGGCAGCATGCCAATGGTTCCCCCGGTGTATACAATGCAGATGCGTTTTTGCATGGAGTGTTCCTTCCTCTCTCTGGTGGGCAAAAAGCCAGGACAGTCCGCACCATGCAGGCCCAAGAGGGCGGGGTGCAGCGGGCCAAAATTTGCCGCCGCACTCCGCCAGCCGGAAGGGCGGGCAGCTGCCCCAGCGCAAAAGCTTTTTGTCAAATTCAATCGTTTATCAGCATAGCACAAAAGCCGCCCCCGGGGCAAGGCCAAACCTGCGCCAAAGGCCACATCCTGGGGCGGATGCAGGGGGCAAACCTGGGCAAAAAGGGCGGTTTTTTAAAAAAATGGCCCCCGAAAGGCACAAGGAGGAAAAATTTTTTGAAAAAATGCGTTAATTTATTGACAGGCACTTGTAGTTTTGCAAAGTTTGGTATACAATAGAGAGGCATTAGTAATTCACCTTAAGGAGGATATTTACAATGGCTGTTAAAGTTGCAATTAATGGTTTTGGCCGCATTGGCCGTCTGGCTTTCCGTCAGATGTTTGGCGCTGAGGGTTACGAGATCGTTGCGATCAACGACCTGACCAGCCCCGAGATGCTGGCTCACCTGCTGAAATACGATACCGCTCAGGGTCGTTACGACGGTCACACCGTTGAGGCTGGCGAGGGTTCCATCACCGTAGACGGCAAGAAGATCACCATCTACGCTAACCCCAACCCCGCCGAGCTGCCCTGGGGCGAGCTGGGTGTAGATGTAGTGCTGGAGTGCACCGGCTTCTTCACCAGCAAGGCTAAGGCTCAGGCTCACATCGACGCTGGCGCTAAGAAGGTTGTTATCTCTGCTCCTGCTGACAAGGAGACCAAGACCATCGTGTTCAGCGTAAACGAGAACACCCTGACCAAGGAAGACACCATCATCAGCGCTGCTTCCTGCACCACCAACTGCCTGGCTCCCATGGCTAAGGCTCTGAACGATGCTTATGCTATCCAGAGCGGTATCATGACCACCGTTCACGCTTACACCGGCGACCAGATGATTCTGGACGGCCCCCATCGCAAGGGCGACCTGCGTCGTGCCCGTGCAGGCGCTGCCAACATCGTTCCCAACAGCACCGGCGCTGCCAAGGCTATCGGCCTGGTAATCCCCGAGCTGAACGGCAAGCTGATCGGTTCCGCTCAGCGCGTGCCCGTAACCACCGGCTCCACCACCATCCTGGTTGCCGTTGTTAAGGGCAAGGATGTTACCGTTGACAGCATCAACGCTGCCATGAAGGCCGCTGCTTCCGAGAGCTTCGGCTACAACGAGGACGCTATCGTTTCCTCCGACATCATCGGCATCCGTTACGGCAGCCTGTTCGACGCTACCCAGACCATGGTTACCAAGATCGACGAGGATACCTTCCAGGTTCAGGTTGTATCCTGGTACGACAACGAGAACAGCTACACCAGCCAGATGGTTCGCACCATTAAGTACTTCGCTGAGCTGTAATTTTTCTCCTTAAGCTGTGTAAGCCCCTGCACCCTAGTGGTGCAGGGGCTTTTTATAAGCAAACGGCAGTTAAGGTCGTTAGAGACTCAAGCCTGCCTGGTAGAGCGATGCCCTTTGCTTGCGGCATAGAGGGCTCAATGCCAGCTACAAAAGCTTGGCCCGGCAACAAGGAGAACAAAATTGGCTGTACCGCCGTTTTTAGGCAATAAATACAAACAAAACAAGGTTTATTTGTTTGTTTGATAAAACTTGAAAAAACTTGAAATTTGTGAAATAAACACAATCGCTTTTTCGTTTTACTAATAGAGAGGAAATCAGCGTATACTTGCCAGAGAGCATATCGCTTACAAGGCGAGCAATCAAGTAAGGAGGAACCTACCATGAAATGGATTTTAATTGTTGCCGGCATTACCGCTGCCTGTACAGCGGTTACAATTTTGCGGACCTGGGCTTGTCGCAACCGTAAAAAGGCCAAACGGGAAATCAGCCTGATGGCCACTGTTCAGGGCGTGATGGAAAACGCCCAGGGCGTTATGGTAGGTGTGTTTGCGGCACAGGGGCAGGAATTGCGGTTTGCCCTGCCTGCGGCAATTGCACGGGAGCTGTATGTGGGCCAAAAGGGTGTACTCACCTACCGGGGCGGCGAGTTTGTGTACTTTGTACCCCGCACCGAAGGTGGCAGCAACCAGTACAAAGCTGCGTAAGAATCTAGCACTCCGCCGCCAAGGGCAAGCTTCGGTTTGCTCTTGGCGGCTTTTTTGTTTGCCGAGCCATGGAGTGCAAACCCAGGGCGGCAAACCCCGCCAGGGTGTAAAGAGCCAAAAGGCTGCCAATGCCCTTAGCAGCGGCAGGCTTTCCGGGTTTGATGGCTGCCCCCCAAAAATAAGGGCCAGCAGGGCACCTGCACAGCCACCCCAAGGCAGCTTTCTGGCAGCACACCGAACCAGCCAACGCAAAAAGCCATCACACAAAGGGCGTGTGATGGCTTTTTGCAGATTATGATTGGAAAAGGAGTACAAGGTGCAGCTCGTGCTCCTGTCCAGCAAATTATTGGGCCAGTTTTACCTGGTAAACATGGGGCTGCTCACCGTCGGAAAAATCGGGGTAGTAGTACATCCAATCGCCCTCGGTCAGGGGGAAGGTGGGGTAGTACAGGCAGCCGTAAGAATCGAAGGTTGCGCGGGACTCTAGTTCCTTCACAACGGTTCCGTCCGCATCCTTCACCACCGCTGTGCGCAGATAGTCACCGCTGGTTTCGTCCAGGGTGCTGTCCAGATAGCTGGTCTGCAAGCAGGGAGTGGTTTGCTCCTGCATCTGGGCGTTGTACTGGCGCATTTTGCCGGTTGCGGCAGAAGAAGCAAAGATGAAGCCGTTCTCATCCGGAGAGGTGATTCCATCCATAGTGGGGGCGGCGATTACATTGAAGTCCTTATCCAAAAGACCGTAGTTGTCGCCCTCTTTAAAGTTCATGGTGCCATTTGCTTCGATGTAGGTCACATCGTAAGTAGGATTGATGGCCAAAATGTTGCCCTGGGTATCCAGCAGCACAGAGGCCTCGGTGCCCTTCACATCTTCGGGCAGGCTCAGGCCGTAGTCGGAGTACTGCACCCTGTTGATGACGATGCCGCCATCGCAGAATGTCATGGATTCGCTGGTAGGGAAATAGGTGTTGCCGCCCATGGCCCAATCCACCTCCTTTAACAGGAGGGTGCCCTGGTTGTTGTAGATGCAGGAATGGTTTCCGTCGTCTGTGTCAATCATGTAATACATTCCGTCAGAGGATACCCAGCCGCGGGTTCCAGTGGTGAGCAAATCACCTTTTGCATCCAGAACATCATACACACGGTTAGCGCTTTCTTCGGACTTGTGGCAGAGCGCAAGATTGTTTGTGAGGCGCAGGGCATGGTACTGGGGCTGTACCACAACATTGCCGTCCAAATCGCTCAGGCCCCACAAGCCATTTTGATAGTAGGGGACAAGACCCTCGGAATTGCAGGAGAAGGTTTTGGTGAGGTAGTAAATCTCGTGGCGGCGGCTGGAAAATCCGGTAAAGCCGGATTCAAAGTTCCCTTTAAGGCTATACAAAGAATCCAAAGCTTCGTAGTCAATATCAATGGTGAACAGCTCGGAAAGGGAGGCGGTGTACAGAGACTTATACTCGCCGGCTTCACTCAGATAACCCACCTGATTGCCCTTCACAACAAAGGCCCAGCCGTTGGTAAAGGCGCCAAAATAATCGTAGTCGGCAAAAATGTCTGTCTCCACCAGCTCCAGGGTGCCTTCCACTGCAAGGTCGGTGGTCAGCTCTTTGCCGGTACCGGCGTTGCTGGAAGTAAGGCTGCCGGTGGCCTGGCTGGAAGCAGTCTCCGAAGCGGCAGAGGAGGAATCCTCGGCAGTATCTTCCGAGGCTGCCTGAGAGGCAGAGACGGAATCGGTAGCAGAAAGGGATAACTCCTGACCTCCGCAAGCGGTAAGGGCGCACAGTGCCAATGCAAGTGCAGTCAATTGAATGAAATAGCGCTTCATAAGTTTGACAAAATCCTTTCAGTAAAATTAGGGGAGCACCACACAATTCACGCCCAAAGGCTCAGGCGGGGGATTGTGCCAGAAAATTCCATGATGGTTTTTCAAAAAAATGCCAATTCCGCAAGGATTGGCTGTGTTTTTGAGTATATCTCACAAAAAAGTTCCAGCCATTCCACCACCGGGAATGATGCAGTGCTGCTGCCGCAAAGCAAACTTATTATACCGAATGTTCCAAAATATGCCAAGAAATAATTTAAATTGATAAAATTTTAAAACTCTAAAGCTTAACAGCCTAAGGGGAAAAGGCAGACAGTATCAATCGGTTTCATGTTGGTTTATTGCAGCAAAACACATCATCCACCGGTGAATGAGGTTTGCAGCCATATAGGCGATACAATGAGTTGATGCAGAACGGAAACGGATGGAGTACCTGTGGCAGCACGGCAGGGTTCAGGCAAGCCGGCAGGCGGCATTCGCCCCAATTTCCCCAGTATGCAAAACACCCAGGAGCGGTTTGGCTCCTGGGTGTTTTTGTTGTGCCTGCTGGCCCTGTGACAGGGCAGAGAACGTTTTTTTGACCAATCAATGCAGCTGGTAGATGCGCCGGTATTTTTCCACCAGATAATCCGTGTAATAGCTGGGGTCAAAGGGAGCACCGCAGGCATTTTGCAGCAGCTGGGCCGGGGTAAGCTCCTTGCCATATTGCCAGATGCGTTCCTCCAGCCACTGGTTGATGGGGGCAAAATCGCCCGCCAGCAGCAGAGCGTCCACATCCAGCTGTTCTTTCATGGCGGCCAGCATCTGGGCACCGTAGGCAGTGCCCAGGGCATAGCTGGGGAAGTAGCCCAAATCACCACCAGCCCAATGGATGTCCTGGAGTACACCCTGACTGTCCGACGGGACCTGAACGCCCAGAAGTTCTTCCATCAAAGCGTTCCAGGCGGCAGGCAGGTCCTTTACCGCAAGGGTGCCGGCCATCAGCTGTTTTTCCAGCTGGTAACGCACCATCACATGAAGGCAGTAGGTTACTTCGTCTGCCTCGGTGCGGATGAGACCAGGCTGGCACCGGTTGACCGCCCGGTAAAAGGTCTCTGCCTCAATGCCTTGCAGCTGCTGGGGGAACAACCGCTGCAAGGTGGGCCAGAGGTGCTGCAAGAAGGGCAGGCTGCGGCCCAGATAGTTTTCGTAAAAGCGGCTCTGGCTTTCGTGCAGACCCATGGAAGCACCGCCGGAAAGGCAGGTGTACTGCAAACGGTCGGCCATGTGCAGCTCGTACAGGGCGTGTCCGCCTTCGTGAATCACCGAGTACAGGCTGCTGGTCATGTCGTTTTCGTGGTAGTGGGTGGTAATGCGCACATCCCCTTTGTAAAACTCTGTGGTAAAGGGGTGCTCGCTCTCGCCCAGCTGGCAGTGGTTCAGGTCCAGGCCCAGCAGCTCCATCACCTCCAGCGAAAGCTGCCGCTGTGCTTCCAGCGGCCAGTGGCCCTCCAGGCAGGTGGTCAGGGGCTGTACGCCCTGGCTTTGCAGCTGCTGCACCAACGGCTTGAGCACCGCTTGCAGCTGGTCAAAAAACCGGTCGCACTGCTCCATGGTCAGGCCCTTTTCAAACTGGTCCAGCCAAACATCATAGGGGGCCTTGTTTGGGTCAAAGTAACCGGCCATCCGGCGGCGGGCCTCCACAATTTGCTCCAGATAGGGGGCAAACAGGTTAAAGTCGTTGGCGGCCTTGGCCTTTTGCCACACATTCACCGCCTGGGCAGTAAGCTTTACAAAGGCTGCGTACTCCTGGGGGGGAATGCGGGTGGTTTGCTGGTGCATACGCTCCAGCTCCCGTACCTCGGCGGCCTGCTGGCCGGTCAGCTCGCCGCTGCGTGCCTGGTCAAACAGCTGGGGCAGGCCGGGGTCGGTGAGCAGCTGGTACTGGATGCCTGCCAGCACTTCCAGGGCCTCACTGCGCCCCTGAGAGCTTTCGCTGGGGGCTACGGTGTTGGCGTCGTAATCAATTACATTCAGGGCATACTGAAAAGCAAACAGCTTTTTTTGCAGCTGCCGCAGGGTGTTCATGGCTTGGTTCATGGGGACCCTCCTTTGTAAAAAAGCAGCACAGGGGCAAATGAGCCAGCCATTTGCTCCTGTGCCGCAGATGATGGTGTATTTTAGGCCAAAGCCTTGGTTTTTTCGGCCAGCCAGGCGGTTTCCTCGCTGGTAAGGTGGGGTGCAAGAGTAGTGTATACCATGGCGTGGAAGTTATTCAGCCATTCCACCTCGTCCCGGGTGAGCAGCTCGGTGCAGACGGGGGTCAGGTCGATGGGGCAGTAGGTGACTGCCTCAAAGCCCAGGAACTGGCCGTACTGGTTTTTCACCCGCTCCTCACACAGCAGCTCGTTTTCAATGCGGATGCCCACCAGGCCTTCCTCGTAAATGCCCGGCTCGTTGGTAACAATCATGCCCGGTTCAAATACCACCTGGTTGGTAATGCGCAGGTTGTGGGGGCCTTCGTGTACGCCGCCCAAAAAGCCCACGCCGTGGCCGGTGCCACACCGGTAGTCGATGCCGTGCTGCCACACAGCGGCACGGGCCATAATGTCCAGGTTGCCGCCGGTGCACCCTGCCAGGAACTGTACCTTGGCCAGGTCCACATGGCTTTTAAGCACATAGGTGTAGAACTCCCGCTCCTGCTGGGTCAGCTGGCCCAGTGCATAGGTACGGGTAATGTCGGTGGTGCCGTCCATGTACTGTCCGCCGCTGTCCACCAGCAAAAAGCCCTTGGGCTCCAGGGTGGCGCAGGCTTCGGGGGTGGCATGGTAGTGCATCATGGCAGCATTAGCCCCGTAGGCAGCAATGGTGCCAAAGCTGGCCCCCAGGTTGCCCGGCTGGGCGGCACGCAGCTCCAGCAGCTTTGCGTCCACATCCACCTCGGTAATGGGGTTGCCGGCAGCCATCTGCTGCTCCAGCCACATCTGAAAGCGCACCATGGCCACGCCGTCCTTAATGTGGGCTTTTTTAATGTTCGCAATTTCCACCGGGTTTTTAATGCCCTTCAAAGCCTGAATGGGGTCGGTGCCCGGCAGCAGGGTGAAGTTGGGGTTCTGCTCCAAAGCCTGGTACACAGCCCAGTTGGTGCCGGCCTTGTCCACCAGTACGGCGGAGGGCTGGCTGTACTGGGCGATGGCGTCCAGAATGTCCTCGTAGTTCTGCACCTCTACGCCCTGCTGGGCCAGGCCCTGGGCAGCGGCAGGCTCCAAACGGGCCTGGTTGATAAACAGGGTGGCCTTGTCCTTGGTAACCAGGCAGTAAGCCACCGCAAAGGGGGTGCACTCAATGTCTGCCGCACGCAGGTTCAGCAGCCATGCCACGCTGTCCAGCCGGGTAACCACCAGGCTGTCTGCCTGCTGCTTTTGCAGCTGGGTGCGCACCTGCTCCAGCTTTTGGGCGGCGCTCAGACCGGCGTATTCGGTGCCCAGCAGCCAGGCAGGGGTGGCAGGCATGGCGGGGCGGCCGGGCCAGTTGCCCTCCACCAAATCCACCGATGCAATGCTGGCCCCCTTTTTGGCCAGGGCCTTTTGCAGGTCCATCACCAGGCTGGTGGGGGTGACCATGCCATCCAGAGCCAGCACCTGGCCCTGGCCCAGTGCGTCGGTCAGATACTGGGTCACGGTGGGCACACCGGCCACACCCATGCGCTGCAGCTGAATTTCGCTGCCTGCCAGCTGTCGCTCGGCCTGAATAAAGTAGCGGCCATCGGCCCACAGGGCGCTGGCGGTCTCGGTTACTACCAGGGTGCCTACACTGCCGGTAAAGCCGGAAAAATAACTGCGGGCAGCCCAGTGCTCCGGCAGGTATTCACTTGCGTGGGGGTCGGAAGAGGGGATTAAACAGGCATTTGCGCCCGCAGCCTTCATGGCCTGGCGCAGCAGACTGATTTTTTCGTTGGTTGTCATCATGGCGGGTTCTCCTTTAAACAAACCGGCAGAAAGCAAGGCTTGGTGCCAAAATTACAGCCCTGCCAAACAGCAGGGACAAGACTTCTTCTTTCTATATTACTACATGAAAGTAGGATGGGGAAGTGTTTTTTGAAAAAATACAGTATATCGGTTTAAAAGGGCAACCAAGGAAAGAATTTTGGCAGATAAACCAGAGGATTCATCTTGACAAAGAGAGTATAATAGATACCATAGAATGCCATCGGCTGACCCCAAAAATGGACGGGCCGATTTTATAAAAGGAGAACAATTCCATGACCAAGATTGATATTTTTTCCGGCTTTTTGGGAGCCGGCAAAACCACACTGATTAAAAAACTCATTGCCGAAGCCTACGCAGGCCAAAAGCTGGTGCTGATTGAAAACGAATTTGGCGAAATTGGCATTGATGGCGGCTTTTTGAAGGAAGCTGGCGTTGAGATTACCGAGATGAACTCCGGCTGCATCTGCTGCAGCCTGGTGGGAGACTTCCGCAAGGCGCTCATTCAGGTGATTGACCAGTACCAGCCCGACCGGATTGTGATTGAACCCTCCGGCGTGGGCAAACTCAGCGATGTAACCAAGGCGGTGCAGGCCATTGCCGGGGAGCGGCCGGTGGAGCTGAACAGCTTTGTGACCGTGGCCGATGTAAACAAGGTAAAACTGTACATGAAAAACTTTGGCGAGTTTTACAACGACCAGATCAGCCATGCCAATGCCATTATCCTGAGCCGCACCGATGCCTGCGGGGAGGAAAAAATTGCCCGTGCAGTGGCCATGATTCAGGAAAAGAACCCTCACGCCACCGTCATCACCACCCCCTGGCAGCAGCTGAAGGGCGAGCAGATTGTGCAGGCGATGGAAGGCCGTAAGGACCTGGTGGAGGAACTGGTGGAGCAGGCCAGGGAGGAACATCACCACCACCATGAGCATGGGGAGGAATGCGGCTGCGGCGGTCATCACCACCACCATGAGCACGGGGAGGAATGCGGCTGCGGCGGTCACCACCACCACCATGAGCACGGGGAGGAATGCGGCTGCGGTGGTCATCACCACCACCATGAGCATGGCGAGGAATGCGGCTGCGGCGGCCATCACCACCATGAGCATGGGGAGGAATGCGGCTGCGGCGGCCACCACCACCACGAGCATGGCGAGGAGTGCGGCTGCGGCGGTCACCATCACCACCACCACGCCGACGAGGTGTTCACCAGCTGGGGCCGTCAGACTGCCCGCATCTTTACCGATGCCCAGGTGAAGGAAGCCCTGGAAGCCCTGGACACCGGCAAATACGGCACGGTGCTGCGGGCCAAGGGCATTGTGGCAGGAGAAGGCCAGTGGATTTACTTTGACTATGTACCCGGCGAGGGCGATGTGCGCCACGGGGCAGCGGATGTTACCGGCCGCCTGTGTGTAATTGGTGCCCAGCTGGACGAGCAGGCACTGGAGCAGCTGTTTGGCCTGCAATAAGTGCCCAGAGCACCAGGAAGGAGCAGAACCTTGAGAAAAGACATTCCTGTTTATTTGTTTTTGGGTTTTTTGGAAAGCGGCAAAACCCGCTTCATCCAGGAGACCATGGAGGACCCGAAATTTGACTCCGGCGACAAGACCCTGCTGCTGGTGTGCGAGGAAGGGGAGGAGGAATATGCCCCCGACCGCTTCGCCTTTGGCGGCGTAACCGTAGAGGTGCTGGAAAGCCAGGAGCAGCTGAACCCGGAATATCTGGAGCAGCTAATTCAGCGCACCGGTGCAGGCCGGGTGGTGGTGGAGTACAACGGAATGTGGCTTACCCAGCAGCTGGCCCAGGCCATGCCCGACAACTGGGTAGTGTACCAGACCATTGCCACTGCGGATGCTTCCACCTTCCGGATGTACTTTGATAATATGCGCCAGCTGTTTTTGGATAAGTTCAGCCAGAGCGAACTGCTGATTGTGAACCGGGCCGAAGCGGTGAACAATCCCCAGGATAAGGAGTTCATCCACAAGGCTGTCCGGCAGGCCAGCCGCCGCTGCGATATTGCCTACGAATACACAGACGGCAGTGTGGAATACGACCAGATTCCCGACGAGCTGCCCTTTGACCTGGAAGCCCCCGTTGTGGAAATTGAGGACGAGGATTACGGCATCTGGTTTTTGGACGCCAGCGAGGACCCGGAAAAATACGCAGGCAAAACCGTGCGCTTTACCGCCCAGGTATGCCAGACCCCCAAGGTGGGGCAGAACCAGTTTGTGCCCGGCCGCTTTGCCATGACCTGCTGTGCCGATGACATTCAGTTTGTGGGCTTTCCCTGCAAATACGACGAGGCCAAAAAGCTGGCCCAGCGCAGCTGGATCAAGATTACCGCCAAGGTGCGGGTGCAGTTCCATCCCCTGTTTGGGGGCAAAGGCCCTGTGCTCACCGCCCTGGAAGTGGAATCCACCACACCCCTCCAGCAGGATGTGGTAACCTTTAGTTAACAAGATAAGATTTTGATGAAAAAAGCCCGGCAAATGATTTTTGCCGGGCTTTTTTAGTTGTATCGATAAAAGCGATTGCGTTCATTGTATGCAAAACCGAACTTTCGGTAGAATCCATCAAGTTCGGAAATTGCAATCAAACCAACAATCGAACCTTGTGTACAGTTATCTTGAATATACTCCATGATATGTTCCATAATTTGTGTGCCGATTTTATGCTTTTGATAGGATGGCAGTACCATAACATCCTGAATATAAAACACGGTGGCACCATCGCCCACGATTCTTCCAAACCCAACCAGTTTGCCGTTATCTTCGGCACAAACACAGTAGGTTGAGTATTCCAAACCTAATTTGATTTTATCCGATGGAAGTATTCTCCAGCCAATGGAGGTTCTCAATTGAGTGTAATCTTCAATGCTTGGTGTTTTTTGTTTTATCGTGATGGTTTTTATACAATAAAATTCGCTCCTTTGTGTTTTGCAGTAAAATTCGGCAGTTTCTAAAATTCAGGCATTAGCATTTTCATGGTACCATTATAGTAAAGATGTGGGTGCTTGGCTAGGCTTATGGTTTGCTGCAAATACTGTTTTTTGGTGCTATTTGCACCTTGCGCAAAGCTATGCTATACTACTTGATACAGAATACAAAGGAGGAACAACCCCATGGGTCTTATTCGACGGTTACTTTCGATTGGTCTTGGTGTGGCTGCCGGTGCAGTGGCATACAAGTTGCTAAGCGATTACAATAAAAGTGAGCATATTGAAGGCGAGTATGTGAATATTCCGCAGGAAACAGAGGAGCCCACAGCACAGGCTGCCGAACCAAAAGAGGAGCAAACGGTGGCCTACCCCCAGCGGCCGGACCGTGGCCCCAATGTGAACCCGGTGAGCCTGGGCACCCTGGAAAAACCCATCGACGAGGCCACCGGCAAGCTGGATGCAACCCGCATTGCCAGCCCGGAGGATTTTGGCGATTGGGATGAGTGGGGCTGCCAGGGCTAAGCCCAAAGGCCTGCCCCGGCAAAGCGGGGCCATACCGTACCGGGTGCATACCGTGCACAAAGCCCGGATGCAGAGAAGCCAGCGGTGCCAAAACCTGCAAAAGGCGATAAAAAAACGGACTTGGAATCTTCCAAGTCCGTTTTTGTTTGTTGCTGAAAAGGGGCCGGCAAAGTTACTTTGCAAACTCCACAGCCCGGCTTTCACGAATCACATTCACCTTAATCTGACCGGGGTAATCCAGTTCTTCCTCAATCTTTTTGGTGATGGAGCGGGCCAGCAGCACCAGCTGGTCATCGGTAACAGCATCGGGTTTTACCATGATGCGCACCTCACGGCCAGCCTGCACGGCAAAGGCGTTTTCCACCCCTTCAAAGCTGCAGCTGATTTCTTCCAGATTTTCCAGCCGCTTGATGTAGCTTTCCAGGTTTTCACGGCGGGCACCAGGGCGGGCAGCGCTGATGGCATCGGCAGCCATGACAATAAACGCCAGGGGAGTTTTGGGCTCCACATCCCCGTGGTGGGCCTCAATGGCATGGATCACAGCGGGGTTTTCCTTGTATTTGCGGGCAATTTCCACGCCAATCTGCACATGGCTGCCCTCAATTTCGTGGTCCAGAGACTTGCCAATGTCGTGCAGCAAACCAGCCCGGCGGGCCTGGGTTACATTCACGCCCATCTCGGCAGCCAGCAGGCCGGAGAGATAAGCAACCTCCAGAGAGTGGTTGAGCACATTCTGGCCAAAGCTGGTGCGGAATTTCAGGCGGCCCAGCAGCTTTACAATGTCCGGATGGATGCCGTGGATGCCCACCTCCATCACAGCCCGTTCGCCCTCACGCTTCATGGAAAGCTCCAGTTCACGGCGGCACTTGTCCACCGTTTCTTCAATGCGGGCGGGGTGAATGCGGCCGTCGGCAATCAGCCGTTCCAGGGTCATGCGGGCAACCTCACGGCGGGCCTGGTCAAAGCTGGAAAGGGTGATGGCTTCGGGGGTGTCGTCAATAATCAAATCCACGCCGGTGGCGGTTTCCAGGGCACGGATGTTGCGGCCCTCACGGCCAATGATGCGGCCCTTCATCTCGTCGTTGGGCAGGGGAACCACGCTCACGGTGGTTTCGCTGGAGTGGTCAGCGGCACAGCGGGCAATGGCCATGCCAATCATCTCCCGTGCCATGGTGTCGCACTGGTCCTTCAGGTTGGTTTCGTGGGCGCTGATGCGCATGGCCTTTTCGTGGGTCAGCTCCTGGTCCAGCCGGTTCAGCAGCAGCTGCTTTGCATCCTCCTGGGTCAGGCCGGCAATGGTCTCCAGTTTTTCTACCTGGCGCAGCTTCAGCTGTTCCAGTTCGTCCAGTTTGGCTTCCACCAGTTCGCTGCGGCGGCGCTGTTCTTCTTCTTTTTGTTCCAGAGCGGCCACTTTTTTGTCCAGGGTTTCTTCCTTCTGGTCCAGGCGGCGCTCCTGGCGGCTCAGCTCGCTGCGGCGCTCTTTAATTTCCTTGTCGGCCTCGCTTTTCATGCGCAGGGCCTCGTCCTTGGCTTCAATTACGGTTTCCTTGCGCTTTTGCTCGGCAGCCTTGATGGCGTCGTTCACAATGCGTAGTGCTTCTTCTTCGGCACTGCCGATTTTGGCTTCTGCGGTTTTGCGGCGGTGGTCAGCACCCAGATAAAAACCGGCTGCTGCACACACTACGCCCACGATGATTGCAACAATCACCGTAATCATAATTGGTGGCAATGTATTCAACTCCTCAACTTCAAAAATGGTATCTGAGATGACTGCCACAACCCAGTGCCTGTGTATGTGAGATGCCGTGCCGCCCATGGGCACACAAAAATACGGCCCTGGCACCAGGGGGCACAGGGACGGAATCCAGCTTGCCCGCAAGGACTGCACAAAACAGCAGACCTGCGGAGGGAGCGACTACTTCACAAAAAAACAGGGCAAACCCTGGAACAATCATCTAATATACTGGTTCTTATTTTAATAAAGAGTCGTTAAATTGTCAAGAAATATTGACAACCGATGTCCGGGGGTATATGATAGGGATAATCTATCCCGCAAAACGCTGATGCGGACATGAGCGGGCCTTCAACTGCGAAAGAGAACGCCGCCCGGCGGCAGGGTTTTGGCCCCGCTCCGGTGCTGAAAGCGGCTGCGCCTGGCTTGGGGCCCAATGCTTACCACCGCAGAGTGCAGGGGCGAACCCCTGCCGGGCCGGGCCCGTTATCGCCCCAACGAGTGGGCACGCTGTGCGTGCAATTCGGGTGGAACCGTGGAGTATGCAAATGCTTCATCCCGTTGTGTTGTATACGGGATGGAGCATTTTTTTGTTGGGCAAACACCGGTTTGCCCGGTACCAAAACGGGAGGCAATCGTTTATGATCAACATTGATTTGAAAGGCAGCCTGCAGCAGTTTGAAGCAGGCATTACCCCTGCCCAGGTGGCCAAGAGCATTGGCATGGGCCTGTACAAAAGCGCCTGTGCCGCCAAGGTGGATGGCGTTGTGTGCGACCTGCGCACCCCGCTGAACCAGGACTGCGCCCTGGAAATCCTCACCTTTGCGGATGCCGAAGGCAAGGAGGCCTTCTGGCACACCGGCGCACACATCATGGCCCAGGCCATCCAGCACCTGTACCCCCAGGCGCACTTCGGCATTGGCCCTGCGCTGGAAAACGGCTGGTACTACGATGTGGGCGGCGTAAAGCCCTTTGTGCCCGATGACTTTGCCGCCATCGAGGCCGAGATGAAAAAAATCGTAAAGGCAGACCTGCCCATCGAAAAGCGCATCATTACCCTGGAAGAAGGCCGCACCCTGTTTGCCCAGCAGCCCTACAAGCTGGAGCTGCTGGAGGAGTACGCCGAAAAAGGCTGGGAGCTGAGTGTGTACACCCAGGGTGATTACACCGACCTGTGCGCCGGCCCCCACCTGATGAGCACCGGCACTGTAAAGGCCGTTAAGCTGCTCCAGGCCACCAGTGCTTACTGGCGGGGCGACTCCAGCAAGGACCGCCTGTGCCGTGTGTACGGCATTGCATTCCCCAAGGCAAGCGAGCTGGAAGCCTATGTGGCACAGCAGGAAGAAGCCCTCAAGCGGGACCACAACAAGATTGGCCGTGAGCTGGAGTACTTTACCACTGTGGACACCATCGGCCAGGGCCTGCCCATTCTGCTGCCCAACGGCAGCCGGGTGATTCAGCTGCTGCAGCGCTGGGTGGAGGACACCGAGCAGAAGCGGGGCTACCAGCTCACCAAAACCCCCCTCATGGCCAAGCGGGATTTGTACAAAATCAGCGGCCACTGGGACCACTACCGGGACGGTATGTTCATTCTGGGCGATGCAGAGGACGAAACCAAGGAGTGCTTTGCCCTGCGGCCCATGACCTGCCCCTTCCAGTATCAGGTCTACCTGAACCGCAAGCGCAGCTACCGTGACCTGCCCATGCGCCTTGGCGAGACCTCCACCCTGTTCCGCAACGAGGACTCCGGCGAGATGCACGGTTTGATTCGTGTGCGTCAGTTCACCATCAGTGAAGGCCATTTGATTATCCGTCCCGACCAGCTGGAGGAGGAGTTCCGCGGCTGCCTGGAGCTGGCCAAGGAGATGCTGGACACCCTGGGCCTGGGCGAGGATGTAAGCTACCGCTTTAGCCAGTGGGACCCCAACCGGAAGGATAAGTACGAAGGCACCCCCCAGCAGTGGGAGGAAGCCCAGAGCATGATGGGCAAGATTTTGGACCATCTGGGCCTGGAATACAAGGTAGGCGTGGACGAAGCCGCCTTCTACGGCCCCAAGCTGGACATTCAGATTAAGAATGTATTCGGCAAGGAAGATACCCTCATCACCATCCAGATTGATATGCTGCTGGCCGAAAAGTTTGGCATGAGCTATGTGGGCGAGGATGGCCAGGAGCACATTCCCTACATCATCCACCGCACCTCGGTGGGCTGCTACGAGCGTACCCTGGCCCTGCTGCTGGAAAAATACGCCGGTGCCCTGCCCACCTGGCTGATGCCCACCCAGGTGGAGATTATCCCCATCACCGAGCGCCAGCACGAGTACGCCCGCAAGCTGCACCAGCAGCTGGAGGCCGCCGGCATTCGTGTGGATACCGACTACCGCAGCGAAAAGATGGGCTACAAGATTCGTGAAGCCCAGCTGAAAAAGATTCCCTACATGCTGGTAGTGGGCGACAAGGAGATGGAGGAAGGCATGGTGGCCGTCCGTGCCCGCAAGGAGGAAAAGGGCGGCGTCATGACCCCCGAAGCCTTCCTGGGCCAGATTCTCACCGAAATTGCCACCAAGGCCCGGTAAGCAAAAAATCCCCCAAAACCCGGCCCAAACAACAGGCAAAAAGCCCCGCTGTACCCCCTTTGGTGCAGCGGGGCTTTTTTGCAAAAAACGGGCTAAAAAAGGGGGATAAAAAATAAAAATAAAAAAATTTAAAAAATCTATTGACGAATTAAAAAATCACTGCTATAATAAACTACGCTGTCAGGCGAGAGCTTGAAAGCGAAGCACTGGTGAGAGCTATTAGCTCAGTCGGTAGAGCATCTGACTTTTAATCAGAGGGTCCGGAGTTCGAGTCTCCGATAGCTCACCAAACAAAGGCAACAGGCCGTCAACTCAGGTTGGCGGTCTGTTGCTTTTTTGCGTTCTGTACAGGGTGCATTCAAAGGCGGCACCCGTACCCGGCAAGGCTTTTTGACGGCTCGCCTCAAAATCCCCAAACAGGGGGATTCCACCAAGCAGAGCGCAGCCCCGCCATAAAAACAAAATGGGAAAGATGCACAAGGCTTGCGGAGAAAATTTAACCGTCCAAAAATTACAAAGTGTTTACAAAAAAGCAAAGATTGAGTATGATAAAGGAGTACAGATCGTTCAGGTTAAAAAGAACAACTCCAAACCGGGCCTGTTTGGCTGTATACCTGCTTGGCCATACATCCACAATAGCCACAGCGGCGTGCTGTAAGCCCGCGCATGGCCCCAAGGGCTGTGCAGCTGCGGTGGGCCAAAGCCCGCAAAAGCCGTGCCGGATGCAGCAAGGAACCTGCAAGCAGGGAATGTTGTATGAATTTTGCGCACATCCTTTACAGCAGTCTGAGAGTGGAGTACAATAAAACAGCATGAAGATGGATTTTATAGGCCGGAGGGCTGCTCCGGCCTTTGCACTGCATTCCCCCAGGAATACAAATAAAAAAGATGGAGAGAATTCTATGAAGCGTATCATTGGTTTAACCCTGGCATTCATTCTGGCGGCGGGTATGCTCACCGGCTGCGGTGGCGGCAATACCACCAACCAGCCCCAGAGCGGTGCCACAGGCACCTCCCAAGCCTCCGAATCAACCCCGGAACCCACTGCGCAGCCCTATGAGGCAGCAGCCCTTACCGGCTACGAAAAGGACGCCGATTACCCCGAAGGCGAGCGGATTACCGCTGTCATGGTAAACAACATTCAGGTTTGCCGCCCGCAGCGTGGTCTTTCGGCGGCGGACATCCTGTTTGAAATCAAGGTGGAAGGCGGCATTACCCGCTTTATGGCCTTGTTTACGGATTATAACCAGATTCCGGAAATTGGGCCAATCCGTTCGGCCCGTGACCAGTTCTTCCGCCTGGTGCTGCCCTGGCAGCCCCTCTATGTGCATGTGGGCGAAAGCGTGGTGCAGACCACCTATATTGATAAGTACGATTACGATGAGTGGAACCTGGAGGGCAAGTACGCCCAGGGCCTGATTTACCGCAAGCTCAACCGGGTAAACTGGGCGGGCAACACGGTGGACACCGAGCACACTGCCTACACCGACGGCGAGCATATCGCCCAGTATATCCAAAGCGCAGGGGTGGACGACCGCCGAAGCTACAGCTCCACCTTCTTTGACTTTGTGGATTACCGGGACCCTGCCCAGATTCCCGCCGGCAACTTTATTGAGGGGGACAACACCGCCGAGCGTGTAACCATCCGTCATTCCGACAGCTACCGCACCCAGTTTGACTACGATGCTTCCCTGGGCGTGTACAATATGTCCCAGTATTATTCCAGCCTGGGCGCCTACCGCCCCACGGTGGACGAAAACAACGACCAGCAGCTGGCCTTTGACAATGTGATTGTTCTGTTTACGGATATGTACACCTATCCCGGCCACGAAGCCAAGGATTTGCAGTACGCAGAGTACAGCTGGGGTGGCGTAGGCTACTATTGCTACGGCGGCAAAATCGAAAAGATTCGCTGGCAGAAAGGCACCGACCTGGAAGCCCTGCGCCTGGTAACCTTTGACACCGAGGAGCCCTTGCAGGTAAACTGCGGCAAGAGCTATGTAACCGTGGTGGACATCGACGAGGCAGAGGCATTTAAGTGGGAGCCGCTGGCTGGCGCACAGAATGTGCAAGAAGCCCCCACCAGCGAAACCTTCCAGGAAGCTGACGATTAATTTCATTTCCATCAACCACCATCCCGTTTGTCCTGACCGGGCAGGCGGGATGGATTTTCTGCTGTAAAAGGAGCGAACTCCATGAATCCTAGGCTTAAAATTGCGTCAGCGGCCCTTGCCCTGTTGCTGCTGGCAGGCTGCGCCAGTGCCCATGCAGCCTCCTCCGCTGCCACCCAGCAGGCAGAGCAGACTGCCGCTGCCCAAACACCTGCTCCCAGCACCGCCCAGGCGGAACAGGGGCTCAGTCCCCTCAGTGGGCTGCCCACAGCCGCTGCCGGCAGCCGTCCGGTGGGGATTATGCTGTACAACACACCGGCTGCACTGCCCCAGTGGGGCATTGCAGATGCCCAGATTTTGCTGGAAGCCAACACCGAAGGACAGGGCAGCTGGCTGATGGCCCTTTACGACGGAACCGACGCGCTGCCCAAGGTGGGCCCGGTGGGCCAGGGGCGGGATTTGTTTTTGCAGCTCACCCTGTCCAGCCAGCCCATTTGGTCCATGATTGGCACCGAGGTATACAGCGAGAATTTTTTGAACTACTTCAATTTGCCCCACCTGAATGGCACATACATAGGCACTCTCAGCTTTGACCTGGACTGGGAGCGGGCCAAGACGGTGCCGGAGCAGTACAGCTGGTATACCCACACCACCGGGGTAAACAACGGCCTTTCCACCTATGGTATGGAAAAAAACGGCCAAACGGCAAGCTTTTTTGCCTTTGCCCAGGGGTCTGCCCCCCAAAACACCCAGGGCGGCAGCCTGCAAATTACCTACGGCGCCCAAAGAACCACCCAGCTGGCTTATGACCAAGCACTGGGAGAGTATCGGCTGTACACGGTACAGGGCGATCAGCTTTTGCCCCAAACCGATGCAAACAAAACCGAAGGAGAAACCCAGGCAAGCTTTACCAATGTACTGCTGCTGATGGCCTCCAGTGGCTACAAGGACAATGGCGCTACCCGCCAGTATGACCTGAGCGGCGGCGAGGGGGTCTATCTCAGCAAGGGCGGCTATGAGATAATCCGGTGGGAAAAAGGCACCGAAAGCCAGCCCCTGGCACTGTATCATCAAAACGGAACCCTCCTTACGGTAGAGCCGGGCCGCACCTACCTGGGCCTGTATGGCGGCTTTGAAGGCCAAGCCCTGGCAGTGCTGGGGCAGGACGGCACAGCGCAAACTCTGCCCGCTGCGCCGGAACCTATTCCCACGCCGGTGGCTACCCCAAGCCCCACCCCGGAACCTACGCCGGAGCCTACCCCGGAACCCACTCCGGAACCCACTCCGGAACCCACCCCAGAGCCTACCCCGGAAATTACGCCGGAACCTGCACCGGAACAGGCCGAACAGGCCGAACAGGCCACCGAAGCCCCCCAGGAACCTGCCCCCTGATGGCTCAAACAATCAACGAGGATGCAAAACTTTGAAAAAAGGCTTGCATTCTCTTTTTTGCGTGGTATAATTTAATACAATAAAGCGATAAAGAGTTAAGCTTGAATCAACTTAAATAAAAAGGAGTGCTTGAGTATGAAGTGGTGGCAAAAAGCAGCAGTGGGCCTGCTGAGTGTTGGAATGCTGGCAGGCTGCGGTAAGCAGGCGTCAGATTGGGACTACATTCAACAAAAGGGAACCCTGGTCATTGGCTATACCATCTTTGAACCCATGAACTATGTGGACGAAACCGGCACCCTGACCGGGTTTGATACCGAGCTGGCTCAGGCAGTGTGCGCAAAGCTGGGCGTGGAGCCGGAGTTTGTGGAAATCGACTGGGAAAACAAACTGCTGGAGCTGAACTCCAAAAAAATCGACTGTGCCTGGAACGGCATGACCATTTTGGAGGAACTGAAGGACTCCATTGATTTTTCGGTACCTTACAGCGAAAATTATCAAGCCTGTGTCATCCGTAAAGCGGATGCAGACCTTTACAAAACGGTGGAAGATATGGAAAACGCCCGCATTGGCGTGGAAGCTGGCAGTGCCGGTGAGGCAACTGTAAAGGCAGATTCTGTACTTAGCAAGGCCAACTGCACCAGCCTGACCGCCCAGCGCAACACCCTGCTGGAACTGAAGGCAGGCACCCTGGATGTGGCCATCATTGACGGCGTTATGGCAAACTCCAGCGTAGGCGAAGGCACCGACTACCAGGATTTGATGGTGGTGCCCGGCATCGAGCTTTCCAAAGAAGAATACGGAATCGGCTTTCGGAAAAACAGCCCTGTAACGGTGGAAAAGGTCAACCAGGCATTGCAGGAGCTGGCAAACGAAGGTGTCATTGCCCAATTGGCAGAAAAATATCCCTCGGTTATGGTTACCCTGAAGGGCCAGTAATCCACCAAGCGTGGAAAGGAGAAAGCAGTCATGGATTTTTGGCAGGTAAACATCACCCTGTTGCAGGGGTTTGGCAGCACCTGTGTTTTGTTTTTTGTTACTTTGTTGCTGGCGATTCCCCTGGGGCTGGTGGTAGCCATGGGCTCCATGAGCCAGTTGGCCCCCCTGCGCTGGCTTACCCGCACCTTTGTGTGGGTGATACGGGGCACCCCACTAATGCTTCAGATTTTTGTGGTGTTTTATGTGCCGGGCCTGGTGTTTGGCATCCAGACTGGCCCCTCTCGCATGGTTCCGGCCCTTACAGCCTTTGTAATCAACTATGCGGCCTATTTTTCGGAAATTTACCGGGGCGGCATTCAAAGCATTTCCAACAGTCAGTACGAAGCCGGGCTGGTGCTGGGCATGACCCGGCGGGAGATTTTTTTCCGGGTGGTGCTGCTTCAGGTGGTTAAGCGCATTCTGCCCGCCATGAGCAATGAGGTAATTACCCTTATTAAGGATACCTCTCTGGCACGGGTGATTGGTGTGGTGGAACTGCTGAAAGAGGCAGAGCATTTTGCTCAATATGGTTTGATCTGGCCCCTGTTTTACACCGGTGTGTTTTATCTGGTGTTCAGCGGCGTGGTCACCCTTCTGTTCCGCAAAGCAGAGCAGAAGATGGAATTTTTTAAAGGATGAGTGGGCGTATGTTACAGGTAGAACAGTTGCAAAAAAACTTTGGCAGCACCCGGGTGCTGGCGGATGTAAGCTTTACCCTGGAGCAGGGGCAGGTGCTTTCCATCCTGGGGTCCTCCGGCAGCGGCAAAACCACCCTGCTGCGCTGCTTAAACTTTTTGGAAACAGCGGACCGGGGCCGCATCTTGCTCAACGGCAAAACCCTGTGGCAGACCGGCCAAAAAACCGTGGAAGCCAGCCAGCGGCTGCACATGGGCCTGGTGTTCCAGGGGTTTCACCTGTTTCCCCAATACACAGCGCTGCAAAATGTGATGCTGGCACCCCAGCTGCAAGCCAAACGGAACAAAAAACTAACCCGGCAGGAGCAGCAGCGGCTGGAGGAAAAAAGCCGCCTGCTGCTTACCCAGGTGGGCTTGCAGGACCGATTGAATCACTATCCCTGCCAGCTTTCCGGCGGTCAGCAGCAGCGGGTGGCCATTGCCCGTGCCCTGGCCATGGAGCCGGATATCCTGTGTTTTGACGAGCCCACCAGTGCACTGGACCCGGAACTTACCCGGGAGGTGCTGCGTGTACTGCGCCAGCTAAAAGCGCAGAATACCACCATGATTGTGGTAACCCATGAACTGGAGTTTGCCCGGCAGGTATCCGATCGGGTGTTGTTTATGGCGGATGGTGTGATTTTGGAGCAAGGCACCCCCCAGGAAATTTTTGAGAACCCCAAAACCGAAAAGCTGCGGGCTTTTTTGGCGCAAAGTCCCGAAATTCCTTAACATTAAAACTACACATAAAAAACGCTCCTCCTGTTTAGGGGGAGCGTTTTTGTGTGAGGTAAGATAAGTGCGTGTAAAACAAAGTGGGGCTACTTGCCGGGCGGCAGCAGGCTTGGTGCCGCACACAGCCGGCAGCTTACAGCTGGTTGGCCACCTGGTAGCCGCTGCGCACTGCTTCCAGAATACCGGCGGTGCGCTCACCGGCGCAGTCGCCTGCGTAGTAAACCGGTACGGTAACCCCTTCGGTGTCCAGGGTGTTCTTGCGGGAACCCACAGCCATTACAACGGTGTCGCAGGGGAGCGTCAGGGTGGAATCATCGGTGGTGTTTACAGCCTCCACACCCTCTGGGGTGATGGCGGTAACACGGGTGTTAATGTACTGCTTTACATCATGGGCGGCAAAGTGTGCCAGGATGGTGGGCAGAATGGTGGAGGACTCACCGGCAGCGATGGTGTCGGTCATCTCCACCACCGATACGGTGCAGCCGTGGTCCAGCAGATATTCGGCGGTTTCCACACCCACCAGGCCGCCGCCAATCACCACGCAATGGCCCTTGGGGGCAACGGTGCCTGCCAGCACATCCCAGCTGGATACCACATTGCTGCCGTCGCAGCCGGGCACGGGCAGGGTCCAGTTGTGGGCACCCACCGCCACGATGACGGCATCGGCCTGGTTCATCTGTTCCTTGGTACACTCACAGCCCAGGTGCAGGTTTACGCCCAGCTGGGGCAGAAGGTCCTGGTAGTTGGTGCAGGCCCGCAGAAGCTCATCCTTGCGGGGAGGTGCCGCTGCCAGATGCAGCTGGCCGCCAATCTGCTGCTCTTTTTCGTATACATCCACGGTATGGCCCCGCAGTGCAGCCACACGGGCGGCCTCCAAACCGGCAATGCCTGCGCCCACAATCACCACTTGTTTTTTCTCCTGGGCAGGCTGGATGGAAAGGGTGGACTCCAGGCCGTTTTCTGCGTTCAGCACACAGGTGAGGGGGCGGCGGTTCTGGATGGCGTCCACGCAGCCCTTGTTGCAGTTGATGCAGGCCCGGATGGGCAGGCCGGAAGCAGCCTTGTTTGCAATATCCGGGTCACACAGCAGGCCACGGCCGTAGGCAATTACATCTGCGTCGCCGTCGGCCAGCAGCTTTTCGCCGCTTTCAATGGAAAGCACCTTGCCCACAATGGCCACCGGAATGGATACGGCAGCCTTTACCGCACGGGTGGCGGGCAGTACCCAGTGTTCTTCCCGGGTGCCCATGGGGGGAATGGTGTCGGCCATGTTGCCGGTGTGATTGGCCTGGGCCACCTGAATCATGTGAACGCCAGCCTGTTCCAGCAGCTTGGCAAACTCCACAGCTTCCTCCTGGAGCAAACCGCCCTTGCCTCGCAGAGAACCGTCCGGGTTGTGGGTGATGATGGGCAGCTTGTACTCAATCATCAGGTTGGGAGCAGACTTCTGGATGGCGGCCACCACCTCCAGAGCATAGCGTACACGGTTTTGCAGGCTGCCGCCGTAGCAGTCGGTACGCTGGTTCAGAATGTGAGAGCAAAGGGACCCCAGCAGGCGGTCACCGTGCACCTCAATGGCGTCAATGCCTGCGGCCTGTGCCCGGCGGGCAGACTCTGCAATCAGGTCACGGATGCAGGCCAGCTCCTCGGGGGTAACTTCGGTGATGAAGTGTTTCATGTCATGGGCAATTTTGGCGTGGGCATCCTTGCCTGCCTGCTGGCTCTGGGCCATTTTGGCAGCAAAGGTTTCCATATCGCCCCTGGCTTTGGCCTCCATGGCCTCCTTGGCGGCTGTCTGGGCCTGCACAATCAGGCGGCCAACACCGGGAACATCGTACTCCGGGTGAAACAGCTGCAAGGCCACCTTGCAGTCGTATTTGTGCAGGGCGTCGGCCAGCAGTTTGAAGTTGGGAATCTGCCGGTCGTCAAACAGCTTGGGGGTGGGGGAGGCGGTCATGACCGGGGCCACATCGCCAATGACAACATAACCGGTGCCGCCCTTGGCCAGCCGTTCATAAAAGGCCAGTGCCTGGGGGCTGAAGGAGCCATCCCGCTCCTCGTAACCAGTGGTCAGAGGGGGAAACATGACCCGGTTTTTTAGGGTCAGAGGGCCTACGGTGATGGGGGTTAACAGCAAAGATGTACCGTTCATGGGAAATCCTCCTTAGCAAGAAAATGGTTTGTTTTTTAACAATCTTACTAAATCCCATTATAAAAGAAGATTTTGGATAAAAACACTCGCAAATTACTTGAAAACTATCATAAATTGATATAGTATCAAAAAAAGAGAAATCAATCCGATAAACCCCTTGAGTTTATAGCAAAATTGCAAGGAGGCAGCTGTGGAATATCATGTAAAAACCATTGAAGCAGCCCAGCCGGGATGCCTGCGCCTTACCACAGACCAGCAGATGGGCTTTCTTTTGGTGATGCGGGGGCGGGTCAGTTTGCATGAGCATGGCCGGATAGGGCCAGAGCATCTGTGCCTGTGCAAAGAGCACCAGGTGCTCCGGTTGGAGTACACCGGGGTCCGGGTTCCCTTAAAGGCCCTCTGGGTAAGGCTAAACACCCAGCTGCTGGCAGCCTGCTCCACCCCGCAAACCGATATAGCCGCCGCCTTTGCCATCAATCCGGCGGCTGTTGTGGCAGTCCGGCCACGGAGCGAGGGACTGATGCTGCTGAAAAGCCTTGCCTCTCAGCTGGAACGGCTGCAAACAGAGCCCCGGCGCTGTGCTGGGGATGTGCTGGAGCGGGCAACCCAGCAGATGTTTTTAGCCTTGGTGCTGCAAGCCTTTGCCCAGGAAGATCCCCACCATCTGACCCCCGGCACCAAGGGCCGCAGCCAGTTTTTTGTGGACGAGGTGTTCCGGTACATCCGCCAGCATCTCACCGAAGAAATTACCTTGCAGCGGCTGGAGCAGGAGTTTTATGTAAGCCGCAGTCACCTGCTGCGGGAGTTCAAAAAACATACCGGCCAAACGGTACACAGCTACATTGTGCAGGCCCGGCTGGATGCAAGCCGAACCTACCTGGAACAGGGCAAGTCGGTGGCGCAGGCCAGCCAGCTAAGCGGATTTACAGGGTATAACCACTTTTTTAAAGCCTTCCGCAGGGCCTACGGAATGACGCCCCGGCAGTATGCAGTCCTGCACACAGCGCCGGACTGCAAGCCGGATGAAGCTCCGTGAATGGGTCAGCCATGCAAAAAGGCCGCCTGACAGTCCAGGCGGCCTTTTTTATGCAAAGTTTGTGCTGTATCTATGCCGGACTGTGCAGCCCGGGCAGCACTGCGTATTTGCGCTGTATAGGCGGGCGGATTAGTCCAGATAACCCAGGGGCAGAACCTCCACGGCTTCCACCAGGCCGTCCCGCATCCACATGGCGGCGTCGGTGCGCAGGGTGTAGCCACAGCCGGGGTCTGCCATCCAGTCCTCCGGCTTGCGCTGGGGCAGGGCTTTTTGGGCCAGCATGCTCATGATAACGCCCCCGTGGGTTACACAGGCGGCCTCGGTAAGGCCGGAACGCATCATGAATTCAAACAATCCCATCAGGGTTTTGCCGCACCGCTGATGAAATTCCAGGGTGGGTTCGGCGCCTTCCGGTGTAAAGCCGGAAGTAGGGTCCATCCAACGCACAAAATCCGGATTCTGCACCAGGTCCCGCACGGGCTGGCCCTCAAAGCAGCCAAAGCCAGCCTCCCGCAGGTCGGGGATTTCCAGCTTGCGGGCCGCAGGGAACAGCAGGTCGGCGGTTTGGCCTGCCCGTGCCAGGGGAGACACAAACACGGTGGAGGGCTGGGGGTAGGTAAACTGGCTGCGCAGTGTTTCCAGCTGCTGGCGGCCTTCCGGGCACAGGGGCAGGTCGGTGCCGCTGCCTACATACAATCCATCCAGATTGCCCTGGGTCAAACCGTGTCGAATCAGGTGCAAAGTAAAGGTTTTCAAGGGAAAAACTCCTTTCGGTAATGCTTAAAAGGTTACAAAATAGTAACAATAAAGAAGCGGCGCAGCCTTGCGCACCACAACATTTAGCAAGCGATTCCTGTTTATTATCATATATCTAGTTGGCAAAGTCAACCGGTGGCGAACTGCCCAAAAACATCCATGAGAATTTTGTATACAAATGTATTTACAAAGTGTTTTTGGTATTTTATAATTTACCATGCGTATTTGTTTGACAGGCAGGTGCCGTCAGGCGGCGGCATACCAGGGCTTTGCCCAGAAACTGAGGGAAGATGAAATGACAACGGAGTTTAATCGGATTATCACTTTGCTGCGCAAGGAGCGGGGCATTACCCAAAAGCAGGCAGCTGCGGATTTGGGCGTATCCCAGGCATTGCTTTCCCATTACGAAAAGGGCATTCGTGAATGCGGCCTGGAATTTGTGGTGCGTGTGGCCGATTACTACGATGTTTCCTGTGATTATCTGCTGGGCCGCAGTGCCGACCGCAACGGCCTTACCCTGCGGGTGGAGGATATCCCCAACCCGGAGGCCGCCAAGGACAGCATTTATAAAGGCAGCACGCTGCCCACCATGAACAAAAAGCTGATTTCCAACAGCCTGAACATCCTGTTCGACAAGCTGGCTGCTGGCCAGAACAGCGGCCTGGTAACCGAGGTAAGCGCCTATCTGAGCATTGCGGTGTACAAAATGTTCCGGCTGCTGTATTCCTCCAACAGCAAAAATGCTGCCAGTCTGTTCAGCCTGAGCAACGGCCGCTGGGAGGGCTATTCCGATGCAGCCATGAACCTGGCCCAGGCCAATGTATCCGCCCTGCTGGAAGGGGAGGAAGTGGGCGATAAGGCTGGCATGAAGGATACCAGCTGTTTTGCCATGACCAGCCAAACCCTGGAGCAGGAATACCGCCTGTACCACAACAGCCTGATGATGCTCATCAACAACAGCGAAAAGCGCATTCAAAAGGGCAAGTAAACACCAAACAAAAAACCGCTGCCCAATCCCAGCCAATCTTCTGCCTGGGTGCGCAGCCAATCAAAACACCCCCGCTTCGGATTTGAAAGCGGGGGTGTTGCTTTGTTTGCAGCCAAAAGCATCTGCCAAAAGGCCGCCCGGCTGCCGATTGGGCAGGAATAAATCGTTGCAGCAAGCAAGCCTTTTTTGCAAACGCTGGTCAAGCTGTTTTGGGTTCTATTAAAATTAAAAAAGCACCAAAGCAGAGCTTGTCCGCTTTGGTGCTGGCCAATGGATGAATTGGCTTTGTGAGATGGGAAAAACCAACCACAAGCTATTTAGATGTCGCCAATTTCCTTGCGGCATTCGGGGCAGATGTTGCGGCCCTTAAACTGTACCACGCCCTTTGCTTCGCCGCAGAAAATGCAGGCAGGCTGGTACTTTTTCAGGATGATTTCGTCCCCTTCTACAAAAATTTGCAGGGAAGAATCCTGATCGATTTCCAGAACGCGGCGCAGCTCGATGGGGAGTACAATGCGGCCCAGATTGTCGATTTTGCGAACCATACCAGTAGATTTCATAAATTTCTCTCCTTTACTAAGTGGTATTCTCTCATCTTATGGGGGATGAAGACCGGGTTCCCTAAAAATGGGGGGAGTCTCATCAGCCTAATTATAAACCACGGTGGAAAAAATGTCAATATATGGCAAACTGTTTCCGGGAAAAATTTTTATGATATCTTGGATGTTTTTCGCAATTCTACAAAAAACAAAGCTTTTAGCGGGATTTATTAAAGATAAATGTCAAAATTCGACCCTTTTCTGGTCAAATTTTTGGCTGCTCCAATCTTTGATTTTCCATCAAAAAACAAGCTTTACAGCTGAAGCATACCAATTTTTTTATAAACCTTGCTCAGGGTGCGCCGTGCAATGTGGTCTGCCTTTTGGGCACCTTCGGTGAGAACCTGATCCAGGTAGGCCTTATCCTCCAGAATGCGGTGGTACTCCTGCTGGATGGGCTGGAATGTATCGATTACGCTTTGTGCCACGGCTTCTTTGAATACACCGTAGCCCTGGCCCTCAAACTCCTGCTCAATGGCGGCAAAGTCCTTGCCGGTAAGCACGCTGTAAATGCTCATCAGGTTGGTTACGCCGGGCTTGTCGTCCGCCGCACGCACGGTGCCCTCACTGTCGGTAACAGCACGCTTGAACTTGCGCAGTATGGTGTCGGCGTCATCGGTCATTAAAATAAAGCTGTTGGCGTTGGTGTCGCTCTTGCTCATTTTTTTGTCCGGTTCCTGCAAACTCATAATTTTGGCGCCGGTTTTGGGAATGTAAGGGTCGGGCATGGTAAAGGTGGGGCTGTACAGGTTGTTAAAGCGCTGGGCCACATTACGGGTGAGCTCCAGATGCTGCTTTTGGTCCACACCCACCGGCACCAGGTCGGCGTTGTACAGCAAAATATCCGCTGCCATCAGGGCAGGGTAGGTAAACAGACCGGCGTTCACATTGTCGGCATGTTTGGCACTTTTATCCTTAAACTGGGTCATGCGGCTCAGCTCGCCAAACTGGGTATTGCAGGACAGCACCCAGGCCAGCTCGGCGTGGGCAGGCACATGGCTTTGCACAAACAAAATGCTCTTTTGGGGGTCAATGCCGGTGGCCAGCAGCATGGCAGCGGCTTCACGGGTTTGGCGGCGCAGGGCAGCGGGCTCCTGGCGCACGGTAAGGGCGTGCAGATTGGCTACCATGTACAGGCAGTCGTACTCTTGCTGCAATCTTCCCCAATTGCGAACGGCACCCACATAGTTGCCCAGGGTAAAGGTACCGGTGGGCTGAATGCCAGATAAGATGCGCTTTTTGCGCTGGATTTCTTCGCTCATGGTGTTGCCTCTTTTCTTGTTGGATTTGTTCTATTATAACTTGTAGCGTTACAGACTGCAAGTTTTTCAGGCACTAAGGCGCAAGGGGTTTGTTCCCGGTGCAAGGGCTTGTTCCAGGTAATCCAAATCAATTTGCCCCTGCAAGATGCGGCTTTGCTGGCCAAGCAGCTGTGCAATTTGAGCGTACACCCGGTCTCCTCCGTGGTAGCCGTCGATATACTGGTCATCGGTGGTTTGCTCCAAATAGGTGCAGTCAAACACCTCGTACCCATAGGGCTGGCACAGGGCGGTGAGGGCAGGGGCAATCTGCGGGATGTAACCGTAGCGGCCGCTGTCTGCCATGGCCCGGGCCACCGTGGGGGCATAGGGGGGAATCACCAGTACCTCCTCCATGCCCTGCTGACTGCAAAAGTCCAGCAGGTTTTGTACCACTTCCA
>CALWNE010000050.1 GCA_944382705.1 uncultured Allofournierella sp. | reverse complement strand
TTTTGGCCCATCCGCTGAACCAGTCCAGCATATTCAGCGCCAAAAAAGCCGCAAACAGATACCAATACTCTCCCAGAATGCCGCTTAGCAGCATGACCACACCCCCTACCAGCGCATTGTACACATTCAACACCTTCTCCACCATGCTTCCTCCTTACGCCACCTTTACCGGGATGTTGCCCAGCTGGGCGGCCTTGTCCGCCACCAGCTTATGCAGCACCGCAAAGTCGCCGGGGCTCACCGGACCAATGGTAATGGTACTCAGGGAGGCAGGAGTGTTGGGCTGTTCCTGCTGCTCAGGGGGTCTGGTCTGTGCTGCACCGGAACCATCACCGGCAGGCTGACCGGGAGATTTGGCAAAGCCATTCAGGCCAGCGGCCTTCATAATTGCCGGGTAATCCTTGTAGGCAATGTCCAAATCCACATCACCCGCAACGCCATCCACCTTGCCGGTGCTGGAATGCTGCCAGATGCCATAGGGCATGGGGCAGGTGCATTGGGGGCCGTACTGGGCCGCCCACACATCGTACCGGGTCAGCTCCTTGTAGTTCAGCTTGTTGGCCACAAAATCGGTGCTGGCGTACAGCATCCCATAGTAGCCAGCCTGCTCCACCTGGCTTAAAAAGGTTTTCACCAGCTGGGTGCGCTGAGCGTTGCTCTGGGCCAGAATGCAGGGCTCATACTCAATGTCGTAGGCCACCGGCAGCTCAAACTGCTTGCCGGCAATCACCTGCAAAAATGCCTGGGCCTCCTGCTGGGCTTCGGCGGTGCTGGCAGCATAGCTGTACCAGTAGGCACCCACAGCAATGCCCAGCCGCTTGCACTCGGCATAGTTCCGCTCAAAGGTGGGGTCCTTCTGGCTGGCGTGCTTGCCGTAGCCTGCCCGCAGCATGGCGCCCTCAATGCCTGCTGCCTTCACCTTGGCCCAATCAATGGAATTGCCCTGCCATTTGGATACATCAATTAACTTCATTGTTCTCGCTCCTTTATATTCTTGATTTGTCCCCGGCCATGAATGACCGGGGATTTGTTTGTTACACCACGCCGCAGTCAATGACCGAAAAGCTGGCATCCCGTAAAAAATCCGGTTGGCCATCCTTCCCTTCCACCAGTCCGGGGCTTACCTTCACATCCGAGAGATACACAAGCCGGGTGAGCCAGCGGCCCATGTTGAAATTGAAGTAGTGGCAATAAAAGGTGAAGTGGCCGTTTTCAAACCACCGGTTCATCTCCCACCACAGCTGGCAGGAAATCACGCTCCAGCCCATCTCCTGCTTGTCGATGCTCCGGCCCACCATCCGGCCCACCATGGTGCCCTGAGCATTCCGGGCACTGTCCACCAGACGGCTGGTGGTAAAGGGTGCACTGCCCACATCCGGGTAAGGCACCTTCAAACTGTAATTGGTTTTATCTGTGTAGGGGCTAGCCCCCAGATACAAAAAACCTGTGGATTCCTTTAAATCAATAGGCATCTGCAAAAGCACCTCCAATTCGTCTGCCCTGTCTTGCCTTGATTTGATTCATAGCCCGGTACAGCACCTGGCCATCCAGTGTCACCTCAATGGGCTGGGTGGCAGTAATTTCCTGCCGGTTCATCTGCACAATGGCCGAGGCCAACCGGTTGATGGTCCCCTCCAGCCCGGCCACGCTTTCGCCCATGATGCTGCGCAGCTTGCTTTCCGGGGCTACAATTTCGGGGTTTGCTGCCGCCCCTGCATATTCGCCCATCATGGCAAGGGTGGGCTGGGTAATCACGCCGCCATTGGCCAGCATGGGGATTTGCGGCGCAGAAACCGCCGGGATATTTAGGCCGAACTGAGAGCCGCCAAGCCCAGGCACCCAGCTGGGAATCTGAATGTTCAGACTGTTCAGGGCAGAAATCATGCCGTTGATGCCTGTCACCACGGCGGAAATCATGCCGTTTAAAAAGCTGATGATGCCATTCAGGTTGCTGCGGAAGATTTCCACAATTCCCTGCCAAACGCTGGAGAACACCTGCTGCACTCCCTGCCATGCCCTGCTCCAATTTCCGGTGAAAACACCTGCCACAAAATCCACCAGCCCACGGAATGCCCCCTGCAAGCTGGAGGAAACAATCTTCCAGGCATTGATGGCATTCTGTCCGGTGGCTTGCCAGATGCCCCCGAAAATGCTCTGCACCATCTTCCAGGCGTTGCTCCACGCCCCTGTAAAGGCGCCGGAAACAAAACTCAAAATATTTCCAAGCGTGTTCTTCAGCCCAGAACTAATGTTCTGCCAGACCGTGGAGGTGTTGTCCCAAATCTGCTGCCAGGCTGTGCCCACCAGATTTTTAACCCACTGGAACTTTTGCGAGAAGAAGTCGGCAACGGTATGCCAGGTGTCGGACAGTCCTTTGAACAGCCCCTGCACCAGGAACACGCCGATTTCCAAAAACACTCTGGAGGGCGAATGGATGCCCAGCATCTCTTTAACACCTTCCACCATTGGCTTAATCAGGTTGTTGTACAGCCATTTGCCAATGTCGCACAGAAGATTCCACATACCCTTCAGCAAGCCTTGTATGCCATTTTCGCCGATGTCGGTGAAGTAGGAACCAAGTTTCTCTCCTATGCCCGCAAGTGCCTCTTGCAAGAAAATCCAAATACCTCCAGCTAACTGGCCCAGTGAATAAGCCAAACCTGATACAATGCCGGCCCAGTCGATGCTTGCCAGCATTTCACGAACAGTTGCGCCCATTCCCGCCCAATCAATTCCTCGGATTAGATTCTGCAATCCCTCCAAAAGACCAAAGGCAAGGTTGTTTAAGTCCATTGCAAACTGCACCCAGTCGATATTATTTATAGCTGCCATAATTGCAACGGCCAAGCTGCTGCCCAGGGATGCAAAATCGAAGGTTGTCACAAATCCGTGAAGGGTTTCCAGTGCTGCTTTCAGCTTATCGGTAAGCCAGCGGCCCACCGCCTGCCAGTCCAGCGTTTGAACCGCCCGGTTCAAGCCTGTGCCAAGGCCACTGCCAAGGCCTGTCCAATCGAAGTTCTGGAAAAAGTCGTCATAGCAGTGTAAGGCAAGGTTGAGACCATTTGCGAAGGTATCGCCCACAAGGCTCCAATCCAGCTTTTGAACAAAACCATTCAGCGTGTCTACCAGATTTTGCACCCACTGCCGGGCGGTTTGCTCGATGCTGGGCCAGTGGATGGCCGAAAGGCTTTGGTTCAGCTTTTCTGCCAGCAACTGACCCACCTGTGACCAGTCGCCCTGTTTAATGGATTCCAGCATTTTATCCAGCAAACTGGATTGCGGGTCAAAGCTATAATCCGGGGCAACGGTACCCCCTGCACCTCCACCACCGCTGCCGGACTGGGAGCCGGAATCCTGCTGCACCACATTCAGCTCATCAATGCCCAGGGTGTTGTTGGCTTCGGCCAGTTCTTTGGCTGCATCGGTGGCACCGCTCACCGACTGGGCATACTGGTTTGTGGCTACGGCACTTGCCTTCATACTGGCCACGCTTTTGCCGGTAAGCAGGCTAAACAGCCTTGCTATGTACGAAAACACCGTTGCCGCTGCATTGGCAAGCGCCGTTAATGCAGGAGTTAATGCTTGCACAATAGGTGCAGCTGCCGTACTTGCTGCACCTTTTAGGTTTGCAAGCGCGTCCCGGAACTGCCCCGAAGCCATAACCGCATTTTTGAAATAGGTGATTGTGCCGGTGAGGGCCCTGCTGATGCCGTTAAAAATCAAGGCACCGCCCACAATGCTGCGCAGCCGTGCTCCGAAGGACTGCATACCAGCCGTGCTTTGCTTGATGCCGCTGCGCAGCCGGGACAATGCCCGAACCCCAGACACCACCCCTTTTGCCAAGGCCTTAACGCTGGCTACTGCTCCGCTGGCCAGCTTCCGAAATCCTGCCAGAACACCCGAAACCATGTTTTTTACCAGCGAAGGGATGCTTGCAAGTGCCGCTCGTGCCGATGCCTTTATGCCGCTGAACGCAATTTGAGCAACCTGCCGCACTCTTTGCAGTGCGGCAGCCTGTACCGAAGAGGCCTGCTGTACCTGGGCCTGGGTGGATGCAGTGTTTTGGGCTTGCTGGGCCTGCTGCCGGGCAAGCTGCGCCTGCTGGGCTGCGGTGCGCTTGTGCTGCTGGGCCTGAAGTTCCACCGTCAGGCGCTGTTCTGCCGCAACCAGTCTGCTGCTAACGGATTTTTGCTCCCTCAGCAATTCCTGGTACAGTGTTTTTGTGGCGTTTGGCTTTGGAGCATTCAATGCCTGGGCCTGCTCGTTTTGCATCTTGTCCAGCTGGGCGTTTAGCGACTCAAATTCTGCTTCTAACTGTTCCACCTTCAGCTTTGCCAGCGCAAGGCTTTTGTTGAACTTTTCCCCCATGGTCTGGGCGGATTTTGCGGTGCCCTGCGCTGCTTGCTGCAAAGTACGCTGCATTACCTGCTGTGGTTTGGCCAGGATTTCCGCATTTTTGGCCGAAATTCGCTGGAATGTGGCCGTCATGGTTTGCTGAAGCCTGTCCCCTGCGTTGGCCCCTGCCTTCTGGATGGTTTTTTCAAGGACATTCGCCGTTTGCTGGGCTGCTTTTTCGGTTTGCTCTTTGATTTTGTTTTTAATAATCAGGTCGATGTAAATCGAACCTGCAGAAGTTCCCATTCACCAATCACCTCCCCCCAAATGCTGCCGCCATCATCCGCTCCAGGTCGGCCATGTCGCTGCGCCACTGGTCGGCATCAAAGGTCTGTTTGGCTTTGCCTGCCAGATGGTTCTGCCAATCGGTGCGGATTTGCCTTTGCCACGGGCTGAACTGCTTGATGCGTTC
>CALWNE010000049.1 GCA_944382705.1 uncultured Allofournierella sp. | reverse complement strand
CGGTTGTCAATTTCAGGCAGTTTGCCCTATGCCGGTACCTGCTTATGGGGGCGGTTTTGGCTTCGCTAGCGTTAGAGTTGGCCCAGGGGCAGCGGTTTTACAGCCATGCTCAAGCCAGCGTGCTTTCTATGGGAGCTTTTTTGCTGCTGATGTTTGGGGCTGCTTTCTATGGAGTGTATTCTGGGCTGCATGCTTTGTGCCGCACTGCCGGGGCAATTCTGACCCTTTGTGCCGCATCCCTGCTGTTCTTGTTCCTCTCGCTGGTTCCTCAGCTGCATTTTACCGGCCTGGAACCGGGCAGCCTATCACTGGAGCAGGTAGTGCAGGCCTCCTGGGCGCAGCTGTACCTTCCGCCGGAGCTGTTGCTATGGAGCCTTTTTGCACAGGAGGACCAGCAGGGCAAAACACGCTGCGCAGGGCAGGGGGCAAAACTGTTTGCCTTGCTGTTTGGAATACAGGCTTTTGTGGCAATTTTGGGCGAGATGGCCATGGGCAGTTCCTATTGGCAGCAGGAGCAGCCCGTCTTTAATTTGGCCCGGTTGGGCGGCATTTCGGTCTTTCGCCGTTTGGATGCCCTCCACGGCAGTGTGTGGCTTTTGCTGTTGCTGCTCAAAATCACAGTTTACTGTCTGGCATTGGTTCAGCTGCTGAAATATAGCAGGCCCAGTATGCCGAAACACCTGCCGTATGCTTTAGCGGTGGCGGGTGTTCTGGCTATGTTTGTGATACTGCGTTCCGGCTCGGAGCAGCTGCTGTATCAGTGGCAGCAGTGGCTGTTGATTGCCGCCGCTATGTCCGTTCTTGTGCGGGGCTGGACTAACTGGCCCCAAAAATCAAAAAAGGAGGCCTGTTCATGAAATCTGCGTATGGTTTGGCAGCTATGATTTGTGCCTGTTTGTTGCTTTTTACCGGATGTTCCAGAGGCGGCATAGGCACCAAAATGATTGTGAAGGCACTGTATCTGGAGCACCAAACAGACTACACCGCCCAGCTGGTGCTCTTACAGGCGCAGCCCAGTGCCGATGCAGGAGATGCTCAGGAAAACCTGCAAGTGGTGCAGGGAACAGGGAACAGCTGGTTTGAAGCGTTGCAGCAGGCGGAGCAGCAGTGTGCGGGACCGGTGTTTTACGGTCAAAATGAGATGTTTCTTGTTGGCCCTGGGTTGCAGCAGAATGGCTTGTTTCAGGCGGTGGAATACCTGGCGGGCATTGATTCCGGGCGACCCAATATGCAGGTATGGGGTATTGATAGCGATGCAGAACAGTTTGCGGAGCAAGCAAAGGAACCGGACTTTCTGCAAGGGCTGCAGCAGCTTAGCCAGCAGCAGCCCTTCCGAACCTTCTTGTATCAACTTTTGCAACAGGAAAAATGCGGTTTGGTGCCATTGCTCCAAAGCGAAGGGCCGCTGGGAATAAAAGAAAACGGACTTATGCTCTACCAGCAGGGCAAACCCACTGCGCACTGGACCCAGGCAGAGCACATTATGGCGGCGCTGCTGTGTGGGCAGTCTGTGTCCGCTCCATTGTTTGAGCTGTCGCTGGGCGAGCAGCTTGTACAAGTGCAGCTCAGCAGTCCCAGGTTTGTATACGATGTGGAGCAAACTGCCCAGGGAATGAAGCTGCGCCTGCATCTCACCGGGGCCATTCGCTCGGTCAGTGGGGTGGAGGGGGAATATTCTGCCCAGCAGCAAGAAAAACTCCTTGGCACAATGGAAGCGGCTCTGAGCGCCGTGGCAAATAAAATTTTGGTCGAAGGGTTCACCCCGCAGGGGGATGTATTTGGCTTGCAGCGCCGATTTGCCAATTGGAATGCGGCCCAAACCGAAGCTTTGGCACAGCAAAATGCCCTCTGGGATTCCGAACGACTGAGCTTTATCTGTGAGCTGAAGATTCTGTAAAAAAACAGCAAAATGCCGGAAGCAACCTGATGAACTGGGTGCATGATTTTGCGGAAATCAAATTGATAAATTCCGTCGATTATTATATAATAGGGACATTGCTAAATTCCAAACCACAGAAAGGGTGTTATTATGCCGGCGTTCTCCGTTCCTCTGAGCAAACTGGCCGAGATGCTCAACCTGGAAACTATCCATGCTCCCAAAGACCTGAAAGACATCCCCATTGACACTGCGGATGTAAACCGCCCTGGCATTGTGTTGGCAGGGTACTATCAATATTTTGATTCCAACCGAATCCAGATTTTTGGCATGGTTGAGATATCTTATCTGAAAGAGCTGCCCCAGACCACCCGCCGGGCCCACCTGGAACAGTTGTTCAAGCTTCGGCCCCCTGCTGTTTTTGTAAGCCGGGGACTGGAGCCTCTGCCCGAAATGGTGGATTTTGCCCAGCAGTATGAGGTGCCCTTGCTTTCTTCGTCGGAGACTACCTCCACTTTGATGAGTACCCTCATTAGCATTTTGAATGTGGAATTGGCGCCCCGTGTAACACGCCATGGTGTGTTTATTGAGGTGTACGGTGAAGGCATTCTGATTTTGGGTGACAGTGGAGTTGGTAAAAGTGAGACGGCAGTGGAGCTGGTTAAGCGTGGCCACCGTCTCATTGCGGATGACGCAGTGGAGCTGCGCCGCACCTCCAGCCGTACTATCGTAGGTACTGCGCCGGAAAACATCCGTCATTTCATCGAGCTGCGGGGTGTGGGCATTGTAAATGTGGCCCGCATTTTTGGTATCGGTTCCGTTAAAATCAGCGAAAAGGTTGATTTGGTGGTGTCGCTGGAGCCGTGGGATCGAACCAAAACTTACAGCCGCACCGGCCTGGAGACAGACTTTTATGATATTTTGGGAGTTCAGATTCCCAGCACCGTAATTCCGGTTATGCCGGGCCGAAATTTGGCTGTCATTGTGGAAACTGCAGCCATCAACAACCGTCAGAAAAAGATGGGCTACAACGCAGCAAAAGAGCTGCTGGCCCGCCTTGGGTTGGATGATGACGGCATGGAATAAGAGGGGAGTGCATAGACTTGTATCAAATCGTTGCAGATCTCCACACCCATACACTGGTGTCTAACCATGCGGTCAACACCATTACCGAAATGGCCACCAAGGCAAAGCAGATGGGCTATAAGGCATTCGCCGTTACAGACCATGGCTGTGCCATGCCGGATTCTCCCCATCCTTGGTATTTCTTCACCCTGCGCCGTCTGCCGGATGTGCTGGAAGGCATTCCCGTACTAAAGGGAGTGGAAGCCAATGTAATGGACAAGGAAGGCAATTTGGATCTTCCCAATAACGAGTTGGCGCAGCTGGACTGGGTTATTGCATCCATTCACGGGGATTGCCTTCCCGGCAGGCTTACGGTGGAGGAAGCTACGCATCTTTGGCTTCAGGTAGCCCGCAATCCGGTTGTGGATATGATTGGGCATTCCGAGCAGGCAAAGCACCGCTATGACTACGATAGGGTTACCAAAGCCTTCGCAGAATACAACAAGGTTGTGGAGCTGAACGGCAATTCCTATGTGGTGCGCCCGGATGGTGTGGGAAATATGCGGGCTCTGCTGGAGGCCTGCAAAAAGAATGAATGCAAAATCGCTCTTAACAGCGATGCTCATTCCATCTATCATCTGGAAGCCGGCGTGGCCCATCTGTTTGGTCTGTTGAAGGAAGTAGACTTCCCGCCGGAATTGATTGTGAATAGCACGGGTGAGCGCCTTTGCCGGGAGCTGGAAGTTCACAAAAAAGAAATTGTAAATCGGATTGGAGAGTTGCTTGTATGAAAAAGTACACCATTGGCGTTGACCTGGGCGGCACCACCATTACCGCTGGCATTGTAGATGAAGAATTCAAGGTTTTGCACACCTGCACCTGCGCAACTGACTTGCCCCAGCCCGAGCATGTAATTGAGGAAAAAATCGCAAATCTCTGCCGCCAAGTATTGGTGGAATCCAACCTCACCATGGATGACCTGCTGTGGATTGGTATCGGCAGCCCCGGCAGTGTAAACAGCAGCACCGGTGTGGTAAATTTCAATGCCAACTTCGGCTATCGAGAGTGGCATCTGCAGGAGAATATGGAAAAGTTGCTGGGCTGTAAGGTATACATCGAAAACGATGCCAATGCAGCGGCTTATGGCGAGTATATCGCAGGCGGTGCCCGCAATACCCGCTATGCGGTGGTGATTACACTGGGCACCGGCATCGGCGCAGGCATTATCATCGATGGCAAAATTTTTGCCGGTTTCAACTACGCAGGTGCCGAGCTGGGCCATATGGTAATCCAGAAAGATGGCCGTCCCTGCAAATGCGGACGAAACGGCTGCTGGGAAAAATATGCATCTTCCAGTGCCTTGGCAGAGGATGCGAAGGCTACCATGCTGGCCCATCCTCAGAACATGATGTGGAAGCTGGTAGATGGCGACATTAATAAAGTAGGTGCCAAGACCGTTTTTGACGGTATGGCAGCTGGCGACGAACTGGCCACCATGCTGGTGAATAAGTTCGTTGAGTACATCGCCTGTGGCCTGACCAATGTTGTAAACATTTTCCAGCCGGAGGTAATCTGCATCGGCGGCGGTGTTTCCAAGCAGGGAGAGGTTCTGCTGGCACCTGTGCGCAAATTGGTAGATTGGGAAGACTATGCCCGTGATGGAAACCGTCGTGTTAACATCAAATGCGCAGAGTTGTTTAACGATGCTGGCGTAGTAGGCGCAGCATGGCTGGGCAACCAGGAAAAACTGTAACAATCATTTTATAAACAAGAGGAGGCACCTTATGGAGTGCATGGCAGCCATTGAACAGGAATTGAAGCAAGCAGGTATCCCGTACACCTGTCAGGAACCCCTTGCACACCATACGAGCTTTCGCATTGGTGGGCCAGCAGCAGTGTTTTGCCAGCCCGCAAGCCGTGAACAGTTGATTCAGGCGGTCTCTTTGTGCCGGGCCAAGGGAGTTCGGTATTATCTGCTGGGGAATGGCTCCAATCTGCTGTTTTCGGACCAAGGCTTTGATGGAGTCGTTATTTCCACCACCCACGCCTGCAATCAAATTGAGATTCAGGACACCTGTCTGCGAGCTGGCGCGGGCGCATCGTTAAAAGATGTTTGTTTGGCAGCGGCACAGCAGGGACTTTCCGGCTTGGAATTTGCCTATGGCATTCCAGGCAGTGTAGGCGGTGCCGTTTACATGAATGCCGGCGCTTACGGCGGCGAAATGAAGGATGTTTTGGCCTGTGTTGAATTTCTGGATGAGCAGGGTCAAATTCGCACACTCTGTGCGGACGCTCTGGAACTGGGCTACCGCACCAGCATTTTTGGCCGAACCGGCTGGCTGGTTCTTTCGGCGGAGATTCATCTGAAAAAAGCAGAAGTTGAGCAGATTCGGGCTGTGATGGATGACCTGATGCAGCGCCGAGTGGATAAACAACCCCTTGAATTGCCCAGCGCAGGCAGTGCCTTCAAGCGCCCGGAAGGAGCATTTGCAGGTGGCCTGATTGACCAGTGTGGTTTGCGAGGGTTTCGGGTAGGCGATGCTGCCATCAGTCAAAAACATTGCGGCTTTATTGTAAACCTGGGCAATGCCACATGCGCAGATGTGCTGGAGCTGGCCCGTCAGGTAAGTGAAATCGTCCAGGAAAAAACAGGGTACTGCCTGGAAAAAGAAATCAGAGTTGTAGAATAACCTGCCAAAAGGCCGGCTGTCTTGCAAAGGGCAGCCGGTCAAAGCTGTTTTATCCTACAACATAAAATGTCAAATGCAAAGGAAGATATAAATGGAGCTGTTGGTGGTTACTGGCTTGTCTGGCGCAGGCAAGTCGCTGGCAATCAATGTATTGGAGGACATTGGTTATTTTTGCATCGATAATATCCCGGCGGGGCTGATTCCTCGCTTTTTGGATTTCGCCCTGCAAGGTGAAAATACCTTGGATAAGGTTGCCGTTGTAATCGATGTGCGCAGCTGCCGCAGTATAAAGGATACTGCCGCTGTGGTGCAGAGCATCGACAGCAGTCAATTTTCTTGCAAATTACTGTTTCTGGATGCATCGGACGATGTGCTTGCTCGTCGTTACAAAGAAACCCGTCGTCTTCATCCTTTGTGCCAGCAGAAAGGCTGCACCATTGAGGAAGCGTTCCGGAAAGAACGGCAGATTCTTCATCCGTTTTTAGAACGGGCAAATTTCATTGTGGATACCTCGCTGCTTTCTGCGGCGCAAAACCGTGAGCGTATCTGCAAGCTATTCTTACGAGAAAATGAAACGGGCATGGTACTTACTGTCATGTCCTTTGGATTTAAGTTTGGCATTCCAAAGGAGGCAGATATTGTGCTGGATGTGCGCTGCCTTCCCAATCCTTTTTATGTGCCGGAATTGAAGTCCAAAACAGGCATGGATGACGAAGTAGCGGATTATGTAATGCAGTTTGAGCAGTCCCAGCAGCTGCTTGCCCACATCAATGCATTGCTGGATTGCTCGCTGCCTCTTTATGTAAGCGAGGGCAAAAGCCAGCTAACAGTTGCCATTGGCTGCACCGGTGGAAAGCACAGGTCTGTTACTTTTGTTCGCAAAATTGTAGAGCATTGCGAGCAATTAGGGTATGCACCGGTTATGTACCATCGAGATGAAAAGCGATAAGCGAACAAGCAAGAAAGGATTAAGAACGCTCTCATGAGTTTTTCGCAGGATGTTAAAAACGAAATTGTACAAAAACGAATCAACCGACCCTGCTGTTCGCTGGCGGCTGCTTATGGCATTGCCTGCTTCAGTCGTTATTTTGATGAGCGGGGCGTGATGATGCAAACCGAGTTGGCTTCTGCTGCGCAGTATGCCAAAAAAATGTTTCAATGCACTGGCATTTCAGGCGAGATAACCGTAGGACAGCGAGGCGCCTCGGCGTTGTATGAGTTTTCGGTTTCTGAGCCGGAGCAGGTGCAAAAGATGTTCGAGATCTTCCAGTGCGACAGCGGGCAAATCAGCCTTCGTATTGACCCAGCACTGCTTCGTTGCCCCAGCTGCGTCTCTGCTTTTTTGGGCGCCGCTTTTGTTTGCTGCGGTACCATGACCGACCCTCAAAAGGAATACAATCTGGAGTTTGTATCCAGCCGTCACAATCTGGCTAAGGACCTGGAAGGGATTTTGGCCGAGCACGAATTCCGCCCCCACCGCACACTCCGCAAAGGGGTAAATGTGGTATACATCAAGGCCAGCGAACAAATTGAAGACCTGCTTACCTTTATGGGGGCAGGAAATGGCGCTATGCAGATTATGGACCACAAGGTAATCAAGGAATTGCGCAATAAAACCAATCGGCTTACCAACTGCGAAACAGCCAATATGGACAAAACCGCTACGGCCAATGTACAGGCTCTGCGGGCTATTCATTACCTGAAGGAAATTGATGCACTGCAAACGCTCAGCGCACCTTTGCAGCAGGCAGCGCAGCTGCGGCTGGAATGGCCCGATTTGCCGCTGGCGCAGCTGGCCCAAAAGAGCTCGGACCCAATCAGTAAATCGGGCCTTTCCCATCGCATCAAAAAGCTGGAGCGATTGGCAGAAGAATTGCAAAAAAGGAGAACCAATGGCTGATAAAAACCGCAATTTTACACACCTCCATGTACACACCGAATATAGCTTGCTGGATGGTGCCTGCCGTATAGACAAGCTGTTTGATCGGGTAAAGGAATTGGGGCAAACATCCATTGCTATTACCGACCACGGTGTGATGTACGGCTGTGTGGATTTTTACAAGGCAGCCAAAAAAGCGGGCATTAAGCCAATCATCGGTTGCGAAGTGTATGTGGCTACCCGTTCCCGGTTTGACAAAGTAAACCGTATCGATGGTTCCCACCATTTAATTCTGCTTTGCAAAAATGAAACCGGCTATAAAAATTTAATCAAGTTGGTATCAGCTGGCTTCATAGAAGGGTTTTATTCCAAACCCCGTATTGACAAAGCCTTGCTGGAGCAGCATTGTGAGGGGCTGATCTGCCTGTCTGCCTGCTTGGCGGGCGAGGTGCCCCAGGCTCTGCTGGCAGGCGATTACGAAAAGGCAAAGCAGGTGGCCTTGTACTACAACCAGCTGTTTGGGCAGGGGAATTATTACTTGGAAATTCAGGACCATGGAATTCCGGCACAGCAGCAGGTGCTGCCAAAAATCATTCGTCTGTCCAGAGAGACGGGGATTCCGCTGGTTGCTACCAACGACTCCCACTATCTGCGCAAGGAAGACAGCAGGATGCAAAGCATTCTGATTTGCATTCAAACAGGAAAAACCATTCAGGATGATGATAAGCTGGAATTTGAAACCGATGAGTTTTACCTAAAAAGTACCGAGGAAATGTACGATTTGTTTGCCATTGCTCCGGATGCCTGCGAGAACACAAACCGAATTGCGGAGATGTGCAGCTTTGATTTCGAGTTCGGCGTTACAAAATTGCCTTATTTCAAAGCCCCGAACGGCATGGACAACCAAACCTACTTTGAAACGCTTTGCTATGAAGGGTTGGCCAAACGGTACGGAGAAAACCCCTCGCCCGAAATTCAGGAGCGTCTGCGGTACGAAATTGATGTAATTCAGCGCATGGGCTATACCAACTATTACCTCATTGTGTTTGATTTCATCAACTACGCAAAGCGAAAGGGCATTGCAGTGGGCCCCGGCCGTGGCAGTGGTGCAGGAAGCATTGCAGCCTACTGCGTGGGCATTACGAACATTGACCCCATCCGCTACAATCTGCTGTTTGAACGCTTTCTGAATCCGGAGCGAGTTAGCATGCCGGACTTTGATGTGGACTTCTGCTACGAGCGGCGGCAGGAGGTAATCGACTATGTAAACGAAAAGTACGGCCATGACCATGTGGCACAGATTATTACCTTTGGAACAATGGCTGCCCGTGCAGCCCTGCGGGATGTGGGCCGGGTTATGGATTTGCCTTACGCCATGGTGGATGCCATTGCAAAGCTGGTTCCAATGGAACTTAAAATGACCCTGCATCGTGCACTGGAAGCATCTCCGGAACTGAAAGTTCAGTACGACAGCAATGAACAGGTCAAAGAATTGGTGGACACTGCCATTAAAATTGAGGGTATGCCTCGCCATGCCTCCACCCATGCTGCCGGTGTAGTTATTACTCCGGAAGCGGCCAATGAGTATGTTCCGCTGGCTTCCAACGATGGCGTACCGGTTACCCAGTTTACCATGACCACCATTGAGGAATTGGGTCTACTGAAAATGGACTTTCTGGGTCTGCGAACCTTGACGGTGATTCGAGATGCAGAAGCCATGATTCAACGGCAGAATCCCGCATTCTCGGTGGAGGAAATGCCCTACGACGACAGCAAAACTTACGAAATGCTGGGTCAAAGCGAAACAGAGGGTGTGTTCCAG
>CALWNE010000048.1 GCA_944382705.1 uncultured Allofournierella sp. | reverse complement strand
ATGATTACCAGCCCATGGGGACTGGCTAAAGCAACCCAGGGACGGCGGTTTTCGGTGGTGCTCAACCAGCGGGATGCCTGCCCGTCCCAGATGATAAAAGAGTTAGTGCAAGCCATTCACAGCGGCAGCAGTGCCCAGGTGGTGCTGGCTGCCCTGAAACACAAACAATGGAAGGAAGTATAGCAATGCGTGTTGTAATTCGTGGAGCGGGAGATTTGGCCACCGGCATTGGCTGGCGGCTGCATCAGTGTGGGTTTCAGGTGGCCATGACCGACCTTCCCAAGCCCACCTGCATCCGCCGTACCGTGGCCTTTTCCACCGCTTTGGAGCCGGAACAGAAGGGCACCATGTGGGTGGAAGGAGTGCAGGCGGTGGTGTGCACTCAGCCCCAGCAGGCCATTCAGGCCATGGAGGAGGGCAAGGTGGCCCTTCTGCCGGACCCAGAGGGCAGCTGCATTGCTCAGCTGGCACCGGATGCCTTGGTGGATGCCATTCTGGCCAAACGGAACCTGGGTACCCACATGGAGGATGCCCCTCTGGTGATTGGTGTAGGCCCCGGCTTTTGTGCCGGGCAGGACTGCCACTATGTGGTGGAAACCCAGCGGGGCCATCGGTTGGGGCGTGTGATTGAACAGGGCCCGGCCCAGCCCAATACCGGCATACCCGGCAACATTCAGGGCTACACCAGCCAGCGCATTCTCCGCAGCCCGGCTACGGGAGTCTTTGAGCCCATGGCCCAGATTGGCCAGCTGGTAAAGGCAGGCCAGACGGTGGGCATGGTGGACGGCCAGCCCATGGTGGCAGAAATTGACGGCATGATACGGGGAATGCTGGCGGCAGGCATTGGGGTAACACCCGGCTTTAAGTGCGGCGATGTGGACCCTCGGGGCCAGCAGGCAGACCATACCACTATTTCGGACAAAGCCCGGGCCATTGCAGGGGGCGTGCTGGAGGCCATCCTGCGCCGGTACGGCCATCGGCTGGTGTAAACCGCCCAGCCGGGCCGATTTCGGCGGGATAAACAAGGACAAAAAAACCCTGGAGCTTTTGGCTCCAGGGTTTTTTCTATACGAGAGCAATCATGCAAGAGAGAATGAGGAATTAGCGGCCGTGGCGGATAACCTGACCAGCCAGAGCACCGGTGTGCTTGCCGTGGTCCACAGCCACCTGACCGTTTACAATCACATAGGCAATGCCGGTGGGGAACTGGATGGGGTCGGTAAAGGTGCCCTGGTCCAGAATGGTGTCCGCATCAAAAATAGTAATGTCGGCCCAGTTGCCCTCTTTCAGGGTGCCCCGCTCCTTCAGGCCCAGCACATTGGCGGGCTTGCCGGTCATCTTGTACACAGCAGTTTCCAGGCTCATCAGCTGCTCCTGGCGCACATACTTGCCCAGAATACGGGGGAAGCTGCCGTACAGACGGGGGTGAGGCTTGCCGGGGCAGAGCAGACCGTCGGTGCAGGCGTTCATCTCGGGGCGCATCATAAAGCGCTTTACATGCTCCTCGGTGCCGTAGAAGTCCACCATGCCAACGGCGTTTTCTTCCTCCATCAGCAGGTCAAAGGCGGCGGTGTAGGGGTCTACACCACGCTTTTCGGCCAGCTCCACGATGGAAAGGCCCACAGCGTCGGCGTTCTTTTCGGTTTTAACGCTGGTTACATAGATGTTTTCAAAGCCGGCAAAGCTCACGAAGTTATCCCAGCCGGGGATGCCGTTCTCCATGTCCTCCACCATCTTTTTGCGCAGTTCGTGGTCTGCCAGACGGGCCACGGCCTTGTCCGTGCCGCCGTCGTGCACCCAGGGGGGCAGGATAGCACCCATCATGGTGCTGCCAGCCACATAGGGGTACTGGTCAAAGCTTACGGTAATACCCTCCTGCTTGGCCTTATCCAGCAGTTCCAGAACGCCGTCCACCTTATCCCAGTTCTGCTTGCCGCAGACCTTGAAGTGGCTCCAGTGTACCTTTACGCCAGATTTGCGGCCAATCTCGATAACCTCCTCCATGCTTTCCAGAATGGTGTCGGCCTCGCTGCGCTGGTGAATGACGAATACGCCGTCGTACTCTGCAACCACCTTGCACATCTCAATGATTTCCCGGCTTTCGGAGTAGGCGCAGGGAATGTAAATCAAACCGGTGGAAAGGCCCATGGCACCTGCCTCCATCTCACGGCGGGTGATGGCCTTCATCTTTTCGATTTCTTCCTCGGTGGGCAGCCGGTTGTCCAGCCCCATGGCCTCCATGCGGATGTTGCCGTGGGGCACCAGGTACATCTCGTTCAGGCCGGGGGTGGCCTTCTCGATCATCTTCAGGTAGTTGTCGGTGGTTTCAAAGGTCCAGTCGATTTGGTCGGTGTCGCCATCCAGGCCCGCCAGGTTTTTACGCCAGGAGCTGATGTACTGCACCGGCAGCGGAGCCATGGAAACACCGTCCTGGCCCAGCAGTTCGGTGGTAATACCCTGCATAACCTTGGGCAGCACCTGGGGACGCAGCAGCACATCCAGGTCGCTGTGGCTGTGGGTGTCGATAAAGCCGGGGGCTACGGTAAGGCCGGTGGCATCAATGACCTGGTCGGCCTGTACATTCAGACCCTGACCAATGGCCTGGATGCGGCCATCCTGCACCAGAATGTCCGCCTGTACGCTGGGAGCGCCGGTGCCGTCAATGACCCGGCCGTTTTGAATGAGCATAGTTGCCATGTTTGTTCCGATCCTTTCTTTTGCTGCACCCATACAGGTGCAAAAATCCAATAAAGCCCGCCGTCCGCCCCAGATGGAAGCGGGACGGCGAGCCCACAGGAATGGATTATTTCAGCAGAGCCTTCATCACGCCCATGTAGCAATCGGTAACCTTGACCAGCTGGTCGATTTCGATGTACTCGTTGATGGTGTGAGCCAGGTTCTCACGGCTGGGTCCAAGGCCGAAGGTCTTGATGCCAGCCTCACCGGCATAGTGGCTGCCGTTGGTGCAGAAGTTGTACTGGGTGATGGTGGGATCGTAGCCCATGGACTTCAGCTCCTTGTACACATCCTGAACGAACTGGTCGTTCTCGTCGTACAGCCAGCCGGGGAAGAAGCGCTCGCCCTCGATTTCGTTGCCGGTGTGGCACATTTCCTTGCCAACAGCGTAGCTTGCCTTCACCTTCAGCTCGGGATCCTCGGCCATCAGCTTCTCCAGCAGCTCGTTGATGGGAGCCAGCACGCTCTCCTTGGTCTCGTTTACCAGCAGGCGGCGGTCGTAGGTAGCACGGCAGTACTCAGGCACAACGGAAGCACCGGGGTAGGGAGCAGACTTAATGTCGGTCAGCTCCAGGATGCCGTCGCCCAGCACGGGGTGATGGGTGGGCTCCAGAGTACGGATTGCCTCGATGACCTTGGCCATCTTGTAAACAGCGTTGATGCCCTTTTCGGGGTTGGCGCTGTGGCAGGGCTTGCCGAAGGTTTCAACAACGATTTCGGCACGGCCGCGCTGGCCGATTTTCAGGTTCAGCTGGCTGGCCTCACCAATTACCACATAGTCGGGCTTTACATAAGCGCTGATTTCACGGGCAGCAACGCCTTCAAAGCACTCCTCATGCACAACACCGGCCACATAGATTTCACCGGCAAAGTCCTTGTTGGTCTCCTTGGCGTAGTTGGCAGCAGCGCAAGCCATGGCAGCAACAGCGCCCTTCATGTCGGAGGTGCCGCGGCCGTAAATCTTGCCGTCTGCAATTTCGGCGCCGAAGGGATCGTAATCCCACTGGGAAGCATCGCCCACGGGCACGGTGTCGATGTGACCGTCAAACTGGATGCGGGGGCCGGGACGGTTGCCCTTAATGCAGCCGATAACATTGCCGTATTTGTCCACATGGACGCTGTCAAAGCCGTTGGCCTCGAAGAACTCCTTCAAACGGGCAACAACGCCATCCTCGTGGCCGCTGTAGCTGGGGGACTGGATGAGTTTCTGGCACAGGGCCACTACATTGTTCTGCTGTTCCTGATTAAGCATAGTTCGTATCCTCCTGAATCCTTGAATACAAGAATAAATCAATGAATGCTGTATGAAGCGAGCATCTGCCCGCAGGATACCATAAGTAAAAAAGAAAAGGTGATTGGGCGCGCGGTTCTGGCTCTGACAGGAGGGGGCCAGAACCGCAAGCCCAAAAGAAACACACCGGCTTGGCAGGCAGCGGCAAAAGCCGCCCGTATTGGAAGGAGGATGCCAACCCGGTGGGGTTCACAAAAGGAAATTACAGGTTGCTGTACTTGCCGCCCCAAACTACATTGCGGTAGTTTTCCTTATCGGTGTCACCCTCAGTGCTGATGAACAGGATGCGGCTGTTCTCGTCCAGATGCAGCTTCTCCTTCAGCTCAGCCAGCTCCTCACGCAGCAGGATGTTGGCCACGCAGCCGGTGGTGGCAGCGCCGCTTTCGCCGGATACAACGGGGGTGTCGCCGTCCACAGGAGCAGCCAGGATGCGCATACCGTCAGCGGCAGCGTAGTCGGGGCAGCTGATGAAGGCGTCGGCGCAGTTCTTCAGCACTTCCCAGCCGATGGTGCAGGGCTCGCCGCAGGCCAGACCAGCCATGATGGTGTTCATGTCGCCGGTTACAAAGTGCAGCTTGCCGTCGGCAGCTTCGGCGGTGCGGAATACGCAGTCAGCCTTGTTGGGCTCCACAACGGTGATGAAGGGACGGTCCTCGCCGTAGTAGCTGGCAAAGAAACCGGCCATGGCACCAGCCATGCTGCCTACGCCAGCCTGCAGGAACAGGTGGGTGGGCTTTTCGGCACCCTGAGCCTCCAGCTGCTTTACAATTTCGTAACCCATGGTGGTGTAGCCCTGCATAATCCACAGGGGAATGTCGGTGTAGCCTTCCCAAGCGGTGTCCTGCACCATAACCCAGCCTTTTTCTTCGGCCTGGCTGTTGGCCAGACGAACGGCCTCGTCGTAGTTCAGGTCGGTGATGGAGGCATCGGCGCCTTCGGCACGGATGTTGTCCAAACGCTCCTGTGCGCTGCCCTTGGGCATATAAACCACAGAGTGCTGGCCCAGGCGGTTTGCAGTCCAGGCCACACCACGGCCGTGGTTGCCGTCGGTAGCGGTAACAAAGGTTACATCGCCCAGCTTTGCCTTCACTTCCTCAGAGAGGATGCGGCTGGCGGGCATATCGGCGATGTCCTCACCCAGCTTCTGGGCAATGTAACGGCCCAGAGCGTAGCTGCCGCCCAGTACCTTGAAGGCGTTCAGGCCAAAACGGTAGCTCTCGTCCTTGATGCGTACTTCCTTCACGCCCAGAGCCTTGGCCAGGCCAGGCAGGTTGGTGAGAGGAGTTTCGCTGTACACATCAAAGCTGGAGTGGAAGCCATGGGCCTTGGCAGCCTCCTGCTCGCTGAAAGCGGACAGGTCGGTAGCGGGCACAGCCTGGTGGGGATAGGTAACGATTTTAAAATTGTGTTCCATGATAAAAGTCTCCTTATTGTTCCTTGGGAAGAATGAGATTGAGCAGGATGGCGCTCAGGGCAACCACGATTACTTCGGAACCTCCGAAAATCTGGCCTACCCAGGCGGGGCAGCCTGCAAAAGCGTTGACAGTCTGGGGAATACCCACAGCCAGAGCAACGCTCAAACCTGCAATGAATACGCTGCGGTTGCTCAAACCATCACGGGCCAGCATACGCACGCCAGTCATGGCGATGGAGCCGAACACGGTGATGGTAGCGCCGCCCAGCACGGGCTGGGGAATGGTGATGAGGATGGCGCTCAGTTTGGGTACCAGGGCAGCCACAGCCACTACGCCGCCGGCAATGCCAAATACCACACGGTTGATTACCTTGGTTGTTACCACGATGCCTACATTCTGACCGGCGCAGGCCACAGGCACACCACCCAGAATGCCGCCAAGCAGGCTGCACAGGTTGTTGCCGATTACACCGCCGGTAATTTCGCTGCTGGTGGCAGCCCGCTCGTAAGCGCCGTTTGCAGTGGCCTCAAACTGGCCAATGTCCTGCACGGCGTTTACCATAAACACAATGCCCAGGCTCACAATAGCACTCAGGCTGAAGGTGGGAGCAAAGTGAAGGGGTTCAGGCAGCTGAACCCAAGCAGCACTGCCAACACTGTCGAACTGAATCATACCCATGCACAGAGCCACCATATAGCCGACTACCATGCCGATGAGGGTGGCGCTGGCCTTAATCATACCCTTGCAGAACTGACCGCAGATAATAACGGTTGCCAGGGTGATGAAAGCCAGCAGCCAGTTGCGGGGGCTGCCGTAGTAAGGGTCGCTTGCGCTGCCGCCTGCCATGTAGTTTACAGCGGTATCATACAAAGAGATACCGATGGTGAGCACCACGCTGGCAGTAACAATGGGAGGAAACAAAAAGCGAATCTTTTTGAACACCAGACCCACCAGCATACCCAGGCAGGCGCCGGCAATCTGTGCGCCGGCCATGCCGCCAATGCCGTGCAGCTCTACCACACTGCGCAGAGTGGGCAGAAATGCAAAGCCACTGCCTACCATAATGGGCAGGCCGCTGCTGACAAATCCGGTTACGCCAAAGGCTTGCAGCAGGATGGCCAGGGCAGCTACAAGCAAGCTGCCCTGCACCATGATGATCTGGTCGCTGGCGGAGACACCGGCGGTGGAAGCCACAATCATGGGCATGGTGATGCAGCCCACAACCATGGCCACCACATGCTGCAAGGCCAGGGGAATGGCCTTGCCCAGAGGGGGCATACCGGTGCGTTCAAACAGTGCGCTTTCAGAAGGCGCAGATTTGGTAACAGTATTCATTAACTTATTTTCCTCCCTTAGCTTTATTGTAGAAGGTATCGCAGATGGGCAGTTTTGTGCGGAACTGGCCGTCTACCCGGTAAGCAGCGTGTGCAGCAGCGGGAGCGGCGGGAATCGCACAGATTTCACCCACACCTTTGGCGCCGAAGGTATTCTGATCCTCGGAGCCTTTTTCTACAAAGATTACATCAATGGGAGGTACATCGGTGGCACGCCACAGGCCCAGCGTGCCGTACTTGGACTTCACATAGCCGTTTTCCATCTTGAAGTCCTCGGTGAGGCCGTAGCCCAGGCACATAACAACGCCGCCTTCAATCTGGCCGGCGCAAGCCTGCGGGTTTACCACCCGGCCCACATCGTGGGCTGCAACCACACGGGTCACCTTCTTGTTTTCGTCCATGATAACCACCTGAGCCGCATAGCCGTAGGCCACATGGCTTACAGGGTTGGGCTTATCGCTGCCCATCCGGTCGGTTACACCGCTGTATTCGCCGTAGAAGCTTTCGCCTTCCAAATCTTCCAGGGTGCGGCCGGAGGCCAGGGCATCCTGAAGCATACCGGCAGCACGGCGGGTAGCCTCGCCGCAGAATACGGTCTGGCGGGAAGCAGTGGAGGTGCCGGAGTTGGGGGTAATGCTGGTATCGGGACGCTCGTGGAACATCTTGTCTACGGCGACGCCGGTTACCTCATGCACAATCTGGGTGCAAACGGTGGCAATGCCCTGGCCCATGCAGGCGGCACTGGTGCGGATGTGTACCTTGCCGTCCACAATGGTCAGCTTACAGCGGCCAATGTCGGGCAGGCCAACGCCCACGCCGCTGTTTTTCATGCAGCCGGCAATGCCAGCGTAGGGGCTGCTCTCATAGGCTTCCTTCACAGCCTCCAGGCACTCGGCATAGCCTGTGTCGGGGCTTGCAATCTGGCCGTTGGGCAGCACATCGCCGGGGCGAATGGCGTTAATGTAACGGATTTGCCAGGGGCTGATGCCAACTTCTTCGGCCAGCAAATCCAGGTTCATCTCGGCGCCGAAGCAGCTCTGGGTTACGCCAAAGCCACGGAAGGCGCCGCCAGGCACATTGTTGGTGTAAACGCAAAGGCCGGTGATGTCGATATTCTGGAAGTTGTAGGGGCCGCCGCAGTGGGTGCAGGCACGCTGCAAAACAGGGCCGCCCAGGCTGGCGTAGGCGCCGCAGTCAGAAATGAGGGTGGCCTTCATTGCCAGCAGCTTGCCGTTTTCGTCACAGGCGGTGGTGATGTCCATCTCCATAGCGTGGCGCTTGGTGTGGATGTTCAGACTCTCCTGACGGCTGAACTTTACCTTAACCGGCTTGCCGGTGGCCCAGGCCATAAGAGCAGCATGGTGCTGAACGCTCATGTCCTCCTTGCCGCCGAAGCCGCCGCCCACCAGCTTGCTCTGGCAGCGAACCTTCTCCGGAGGCAGTTGCAGCATACGGGAGATTTCCTTCTGTTCATCATACACCGATTGCGCACCGGTGTAAAGCAGCAGGCCACCGTCGCCGTCCGGCATGGCAATGGCACACTCAGGCTCCATGAAGGCATGGTCGGTCATGGGGGTAGAGTAGTGACGGGTTACCACATGGGGTGCGTTGGCAATGATTTCTTCGGCATTGCCGCGCTTGAGCACTTCCTTGGTAAGGATGTTGCCGTTTTCGTGCAGCTTGGGAGCATCCGGCTCCATTGCTTTCAGGGGGTCGGTGATAGCTTCCAGCTCGGTGTAAGTAACATCCACCAGGCTCAGCACTTCATCCAGCGTTTCCTTGTGGTTGGTGGCAACCAGTACGATGGCATCGCCAATGTAGCGGGTGCAGTCACCCTCTGCAATGAGAACATCCCAGTCCTGAATGATGTGGCCGGTTTTGTTGAAGGGCACATCTTCGGCACGCAGAATCTTGACCACATCCGGGTGAGCCAGGGCTCTGGTCAAATCGATTTTTTCCACCCGTGCACGGGGGTATTTGGAGCGCAGGGCCTTGGCATAAATCATGCCAGGAACCTGAATATCGTCAACAAACAGGCCGGTGCCCAGTACCTTTTCCGCAACATCCACACGGGGCAGGTGGCAGCCAATGCGGGCCTCGCTGTCGTCCTCCTTGGGAACAGGCAGGTTTTCACGGAACATCTTGGCAGCCAGCAGAATTGCATCCTCAATGCGGATGTAGCCGGTGCAGCGGCAGATGTTGCCGCGGATGGCTTTCTTTACATCTTCACGGGTGGGGTTCAGGTTTTCATCCAGCAGGCTCTTGGCACTAATCACCATGCCAGGAATGCAGAAACCACACTGAACGGCGCCAGTCTGACCAAAAGCGTATACATAAACCTCACGCTCACGGGGGGTCAGGCCTTCTACGGTGGTAATGTGCTTACCGTCCATTTTTTCGGTGGTAAAAACGCAGGATCTAACCTTTTTGCCGTCCACCAAAATGGTACAGGTGCCGCAGGCGCCTTCGCCACAGCCGTTTTTTACACTGGTGAGCCGCAGGTCTTCCCGCAAAAAGTCCATCAGTTTGATGTTTTTGTCTGTACGGTGCTCCACACCATTTACATACAGGGTGTACATAGGGAGTGTCTCCTTTCAGCGCTTGACATAACGCCCGGCCAATGCTTCCGTCGGCTGGCCATCCTGGGCCGCCAGCGTTCCGCCTACAAATACATAGCGGGGCATACCGGTAATCGAAAACCCTTCATAGGGGGTATAATCCACATTTTGATGCTGCCGTGCAGCACGGATAGTAGTCTTTGCCGTGGGGTCCCAAATGGTAATGTCTGCGTCCGATCCCACAGCCAGTACACCCTTTTGGGGGTACATTCCAAACAGCCGGGCCGGGCCTTCGGCCAGCAAACGGCAAAAATCAGTCACAGCAAGCTCACCGGTATCCACCATGCTGGAGTACACCACCATGGGCCGGTGTTCAATGCCGGGACCGCCGTTGGGAATTTTTGTGAAATCGGTAAGGCCCAGTTCTTTCTGGCCCTTAAAATTGTAGCTGCAATGGTCCGTTGCAATGGTATCAATTTCGCCATTGATTACGGCCTGGCGCAGAGCCTGCACATCGGCGGGGCTGCGCAAGGGAGGGCTCATTACATACTTGGCTCCTTCAAAGCCGGGGGTCTTGTAGCGGCTTTCGTCCAGTACAAGATATTGGGGGCAGGTTTCGGCATATACCGTTACGCCGTTCTTACGGGCGGCCCGCACCTCCTCCAGCCCAAGGGCGGAGCTCAGGTGAACCACATGCACCGGGGCATCTGCCAGCTTGCCCAGGTAGCAAAGCCGATTTACGGCTTCCGCTTCTACTTCGGGGGGACGGCTTGCGGGGTGACCATCCGGGCCAAAATGGCCCATGGCCTTCTGCTGTGCCTGAAGGGTATTTACCAGCAGGCCGTTCTCGCAGTGAACGCCCAAAATACCGCCCATAGGCCCGATGGTCTCCAGCATTTCCAGCAGCTGGGCATCGTTGACCTTGAGTGCATCGTAGGCCATATAGGCCTTAAAGCTGGACACACCTTCCTGGAACATCAGAGGAATTTCTTCCTTTACAGCTGGGTTCCAGTCGGTAATGGCCATGTGGAATGCATAGTTGCAGCTGCAACGGCCTTCCGCTTTTTTGTGCCAGGCATCCAGTGCCTGCATCAGGGTGCCGCCCTTGTCCTGGGTGGCAAAGTCCACCAGGGTGGTGGTGCCGCCGCACACAGCCGCACGGCTGCCGGTGGCAAAGTCGTCCGCAGTTACGGTTACGCCGCTGTCCATATCCAGGTGGGTATGGCCGTCGATAAAACCAGGGAACACATAGCAGCCCTGAGCGTCGTATACAGTATCCTGGGGGCCGGGGGCCAGGTGAGGGGCGATCGAAACGATCCGCCCCTCATCCATGGCCAAATCGGCCCTGGTCAGCCCGGTGGGGCTGACCAGTTGGCCGTTTTGGATGATAATCAAAACGATTCCCTTCTTTCCGAGAACGGGGCCGGCTTACAGGCAGTAAGCGTAATCCCGGATGATGGTTTCCATGAGCTGCTTCAGGGGTGCGTAGGTGGTGGTATCCTGAGCCAGAACGGTTTCGTACTCCTGACTGCCCAGACGAACCTTTACCTTGCCCTCAGCGGCGTTCAGCACACAGAAGCCGGGGTTCTCGCTGTCTGCCATATCTTCGGCAGAAGCAAATACGGTGAACTTATCCTTGTAGGGAGCGCTGGCGTAGGGGCAGAACACAGCACAGTTGCCGCACTCGTTGCACATCTTATCCACATGCACAATCTGCTCCTTGGCCATGCCGGGCACCTGGATGGCCAGGTTTGCACGGTTGGGGCAAACATCAACACAGTTCTCACAAACAGCGTTGCAGCCCAGGCAGCGCTCGTTCTCGGTGCTGCCGCTTACATACTCGGCCAGAGCACTGCGCTTTGCCTTCAGGGTTTCGGCAGCAGCGGTGAAGGGCAGTTCCTTCACGGCGCTGTTCAGAATTTCCATAGCGGCAGCGGTAGCATCGGCAATAGCCTCTACCACGGTAGCGGGGCCGCGCTTTGCGTCACCCACAACATAAACGCCGTTCTCAGCCTTGCAGGCAGCGTCCAGCTTTGCCTTGCCCTTCTCGTCCACAGCAATGCCGCTGCTCAGGAAGTAGGCGGTGTCCACCTGCTCGCCGATGGAGGCAATCACGCAGGAAGCGGGCAGAACGGTCTGCTCACCGGTAGCCTCGGGGCTGCGGCGGCCGGAAGCATCGGGAGCACCCAGACGCATCACATCGCATACCAGCTGGCCGTTTTCAAAACGAACGGGAGCCAGCAGCTCGCAGAACTCAACGCCATCGGCAATGGCCAGCTCCAATTCTTCCTCGTCGGCGGGCATATAACGCTTGGTGCGGCGGTATACCAGACGAACATTCTCGGCACCGGCACGCTTAGCGGCACGGGCGGCGTCCATGGCGGTGTTGCCTGCACCGATGATGACCACATCGTTGCCCAGCTGTACGCTGGCGGGGTCCTTCTTCAGGGTCTCCAGGAAGTCCATAACATTCATGGGAGCCTGACCTTCCAGGTGCAGCTTGCCATGGTTCCAGGCGCCGTTGGCCAAAATTACATGGGTGTAACCCTGAGCCAGCAGGTCAGCGGGAGTGGTAACAGTGGTGTTCAGCTTTACGGTAACACCCAGCTTCTCCAGCAGAGCAGCGTCCTTGGCAATGGCTTCGTCAGAGATACGGAAACCGGGGATGATGTGCTTTACCACACCGCCCAGAGCGTCCCGCTTTTCAAAGATGGTAGCCTTTGCACCGGCACGGGCCAGGAAGTAGGCAGCTGCCATACCAGCGGGGCCGCCGCCGATGATGGCCACATTCTCGCTGCGGGCAGCACCGGCCTTCAGGCCAGCGATGAAGGTATCAAAACCGCCCTCAGCGGCAACCAGCTTGGCGTCACGGATGTGCACGCTGTCCTCGTAGAAGTTACGGGTGCACTTGGTGGTGCAGCGATGGCTGCAAATGGTGCCGGTGATGAAGGGCAGGGGGTTCTTTTCGCAGATTACCTCCAGAGCCTCGGCCAGCTTGCCCTCGCCCACCAGCTCGATGTAGGTGGGGATATCCTGATGGATGGGGCAGCCAGCCTCCTGGCAGGGAGCAACGAAGCAGTCAATCAGGGGAACTTCCTGCTTCATCTTGCGGCTGGGCAGGGGCTTGATGGGCTTTACATGGTGCTCGTCGGTTTTAACGGAAGCAACCAGAGCGTCCAGCTTCTCCATGTCCACGCCGTTGAAGGGTACATAGTCCATGGCAACCAGCTTTTCGGCCATGGGGCGCAGACGGTTGTATCCGCCGGGCTTCAGCAGGGTGGTAGCCAGGGTGATGGGCCAGATGCCGGTTTCAAAGATGCGGTCAATGTTGAACTGGTCTGCACCGCCGGAGTAGGAAACACGCAGCTTGCCGTCAAATTCCTTCTCCACCTTCTGAGCCAGGCTGATGGACAGGGGGTACAGGCTCTTACCGCTCATGTACATCTCCTCGCCGGGCAGCTCGCCGCCAGCGATGGTAACAGGGAAGGTGTTGGTCAGCTTAATGCCGAACTCTACGCCGTTTTCGGCACACAGGGCCAGCAGACGGTTGAACATGGGGATAGCATCGCAGAACTGCAGGTCGCCCTTGAAGTGGTGATCGTCGAACACGATGTAGTCGTAACCCATGTCGTCCAGAGTTTTACGAGCGAACTCGTAGCCCAGCAGAGTGGGGTTGCACTTGATGTAGGTGTTCAGCTTCTTCTCGGTGATGAGGTAGGTTGCAATGCGCTCAATCTCATCGGGAGGGCAGCCGTGCAGGGTGGACAGGGTGATGGAGGTGCACACATGGGGATTGATGGAGTCGATGTAGGCAGCATCAATGCCGGGCAGGCGGTCCAGGTTGGCCTTGGCCCACTCCACGCACTCAGCCCAGATTTTGCTGGTGGAAGCGTCCTTCATGCCCTCAATGTAGTTGTTTACCTTCTCGCTCTTAATGCCGGCCAGGTCGTAACCAACGCTCATGTTGAACACAAAGCCGTTTTCGCTGCCCAGGCCGTACATACGGCTGATGAGCTTCAGGGCGAACCAGCCCTTTACATACTCCTCAAAAGCCTGGGGAACACGCAGCTCGGTGCTCCACTCCACATTGTAGCACTCGTCCTCAGCCTTGATGCAGGGCTTGGAAACGGGCAGGTCCTCACCGTCGATAATCTGAACGGTTTTTACCTCAAAGAAGCGGCTGCCACCAGCGTAGGAGGCAATCAGGTTCTGGGCCAGCTGGGTGTGGGGGCCAGCAGCGGGGCCAAAGGGAGTTTCCACCTGTTCGGTGAAGATGGGCAGCATCTTGCCGCTGGTGTGCTTGTAGATGTCACCAACACCAAAGATGGTCTTGCGGCTTGCGTACTCGGCAATCACCCAATCCATCAGTTCAGAAAACGGAATAGGACGCATGATATCGCTCATGATAGTTCTCCTTTTTAAAACTCTCTTAGTGTAAATGCTTCAGCACACTTTAGGCCCGTGCATCGGCCATAAACCTGCCGGGTTCACCCGCCCAGACTTTGCGCTGGGTGCGAACCGGGCAAAACCCGGCAGAAACTGCAACAAAAAATCAGCGGCCGGCGTTGATGCGGTTCCACAAATCGGCGCTCTGCTCACGGCAGTGGGCCAGAACAGCATCCTTATCAATGCCAATCAGCTCACGGTCCTTCATCTTTACCACACCGTTGATGATGGTGGTCACCACGCTGCGGCCGGTCATGCCAAACAGGATGTGGCTGTTGATGTTGGAAGCGTTCATGGGGGTGAGGGGATTGTAATCGGATACAATCACATCGGCGTAAGCGCCGGCCTTCAGGATGCCGATGGGCTTCTGGAAGAAGCGGGCAGCCATGGCGCGGTTGTTTTCAAACAGCATGGTGGGAATTTCGCCCCAGGCCACATTGGGCTTGCAGGCGTTGTGCTTGTGCAGCACATTGGCCACCTTGTAGCTTTCGGTCATGTCGTTGGTGTATCCGTCGGTGCCCAGGCCCACGGTCAGGCCCTTTTCCATCATCTTCAGGATGGGGGGGCAGCCAACTGCGTTGCCCATGTTGCTTTCGGGGTTATGTACCACCATGGTGTTGGTGTGCTTGAGCAGATCCATCTCAGCCTCGTTGATGTAGATGCAGTGGCCGCATATGGTCTTGTCGCCCAGGATGTTCATGTCGTGCAGGCGGAACACCAGGCGCTTGTTGTACTTGGAAAGGCTGTCGTACAAATCGTCGATGCCCTCTGCCACATGGATGTGGTAGCCAGCGCCTTCGGGCTTTTCGGCTGCGCAGTACTCCAAAGTAGCGTTGCTCAGGGTGAAGGGGGCGTGCATACCCATCATGCCCTTAATCATGTCGGAATCATCGGCCTGAGCGTACTTGATGAAATCCACATTCTCCTTAACAGCGGCCTTCATCTTGGCTTCGCCGTCACGGTCGCTGATTTCGTAGCACAGGTTGGAACGAACGCCGAACTCCTTGGCGCTCTCGGCAATGGCAAACAGGCTGCCCTCAATGCCGCCAAAGCTTGCATGGTGGTCAAAAATGGTGGTTACACCGTTCATGATGCAGTCCAGATAGGTTGCATCGGCACTTGCTTTGGTGTCCGGCAGCAGCAGGTTGCGGTCGATGGTCCACCACTGCTGGTCCAGAACCTCCAGGAAGTTGGAGGGGTTGTTGCCCTTGATGGTCAGGCCACGGGCAAAGGCGGAGTAAATGTGGTTGTGAGCGTTGATGAAGCCGGGCATAATCACGCCGCCCTTTGCATCAATGAACTCAGCATCCGGGTATTGGGCCTTCAGCTCCTGGGTGGTGCCCACAGCGGCAATCAGGTTGCCGTCAATGGCAACACAGCCGTTGTCCAGATAAGGCATAGCATCGTCACGGGTGACCAGGCGGCCATTTCCAAGCAGATACATGGTGAAACTCTCCTTTTAATTAAAGTGTTATGGTAAAAACCGGCCATTTGCCGGCAATAAAAAACCGCTCAAGGCAAACATATGCCAGGAGCGGATACACAGAACAGCAAAAAGCGCAATCAAAAAAGGGCATAGTTGCAGCACCTCTGTGTATCGCAGCCCGTGCGCAAAGCACTTCGTTACAGCTGTTTTTGCATAATTTAAATAGGCTAATATGCCGCAGCAGCGGCGGTGTTAAAAAATGTACAAAATAGGGTAATGAGTAAGCGGCTTTCGATATAGCCGCAAGTTCAGTATAACAAAGGCAAAAGGGCAAAGCAAGGAAAATACCGGGCATCAAATTGAATTCTATTTTTTAGATAAATTAGGATTCTGGTGTTTGTGTAGAATATACAAATGAGTATGACTTTATTGTGCGATAAGAGAAGAATTGCGTAAAAATCAGCAAAAACTCGTGTTGAAAACTTGAAAAAAATCGTTGTATAAACAAAAACACATCGAAAAAATCAATAAGTTAATAAAAATTGCTTTTTTGAAAATGGGGGATATATAAAGCGACAAAAACGCTCCAGGTTAACAACCACAAGGGCTGTAATCTGGAGCGTTTTTAACATATAAAAAAGCCGTCTCAGGGCCGCAAGAACCTGAAACGGCTTACCCCATAGGCTGCAGATGAGAGAAGGCAGCAAAGGGAAGCAAAAGCTCCGCTGCAACGATTGTGCAGAAATCAGTGCAGCAAGTAAAGAGCGAAGAATAGCATAGTGTATGACATGATTGGATTTTAGCACAATCGAGTATAACAATTGCAAAAATAAGCATGGAAAGACGGTAAAACAGCACCAAAAACAGGTGAATTCCTTGGGAGGTGGGGATTAAAAGGAACAGATTGCATCAACTGGAAGCAGAGTCGTAAAACACTGCGGTAAAAATGAATTCGCCATTGCCCCAGTGCAGGGCGTGGTCTGCATGGCACCGATTCAGAATCATTTGTACATTGCGCAGACCATAGCCATGGGCAGCGGAATTGGGTTTGGCAGTGGAGGGCAGACGATGATTCTGGAAGGAGGCGGGAGGGTCTGGGGCAGGGTTGCGCACACAAATCAGCAGTTCCCCGCACTGGTACTCAATGCGCACCTGAATGCGAGGGTGGGCAAGCTCCAGCTGCTGGCAGGCCTCGATGGCATTGTCCAGCAGGTTGCAAAGCACCACCGACAGGTTGGTTTGCTCCACCTGAATGTGCTCCAGGTTGGAGAGGGAAAGGTCCATTACGATGCCCTGCTGGTAGGCGGTGGTGTACTTTTGATTGAGCACCGCATCCACCATGCTGTTGCCGGTGTGCGCCACCAACATGCTGGAGGTCACACAGCTGTCCAGGCTTTGAATGTAGCTGGAAACACTGTTGTTCTGTTCCTGAACAGCCAGCGCATACAGAATGCGCAGGTGATTTTTAAAGTCGTGAGACAGCTGCCGCTGGCAGGTGTTGGACTGCTCCAAATCCTGTGTGTGGCGCAGGCTCAGGTTCAGCTGCTGAATCAGCAGCTGGTTGTCCTGTTCCATCTGGCTCCAGCGGTTCAGTCGGCTTACCACGCTGATTTGTATAAAACTCAGCACCAGCAGCCCGATGCTCAGCAGGCAGACGGGCTCGTCCAAAAAGCTGTGGTGACGGCTGAGTTTAAAGAAATAGGCTGTAAAAAAGAAGGTCAGGGCAGGCAAACAGGCTGTAAGAAGCCAGGCATAGGGTGAGCGGTTTTGCCGCAGAGCATGGTCCTGGTCCGCCTGGCGCAGCCAAAAGGCGATGCCCATGCAGATTAACTTGGAGAGCACGGCGGTGCGCATCTGTACCAGGGCGCTGTCCTTTGGAATGTAAGGCCCAAATTCCAGCAGCAACAGCAGAATAATATCCAAGCAGTAGCCCAGAACCAGATTTAAAAACACCACAAAGGTGGATACATACCAAGGGCAATGATGGGTTGCCATGGAAAAAGCCATCATGCCGACCAGTAAAAAAATCAGCTGCGGGCCCCAAAAGGTGGTAGTCATGCTGCCGACTACCATATTGTAAGTGGTAATTAAAAGCAGTGCCGGTGCCATGTTACAGGGGGTTCGCCGCGGAGAAAAGGTATCCAGCAGCCAGATAAAGGAGATTTCATCCAGAATCACCAGCAAAAGTCCGCCATGGCCAGCCATAAGAGGGCTCACGGAGTAACCCCCTTCCAAATTAGAAACTCCTGCCGCAAAGCAGCAAAGGAGGGTTTACTCACAGGAATGGTCTGGCCGTTTTTAAGGACGACGGTATAGTTGTAAAACCGTTTTACATGAGTGAAATTCACAATAAAGCTGCGCTGAACCATGTGGAAGGTGCTGTGTTCCAGTTTGGTGCGCAAATCTCCCAAACTTATGGTATATCGCAAAGGCTCCTGGCAGGGGCTTTGGAAGTGGGCGCAAACACTGTGGCGGGAGGCCTCAAAATAGGCCACCTGGTCCAGATTGAGCACAACCTGCTGGCCATTGCTGCGTAGGATAAGGGTGTTTTCTGTGGGGTGCATTGTCTGCCATAGGGCTTCCATGCAGGGCAGGAAGGTATAATCCAGCTGTTCTTTCAGTAGGTACCGAAAGGCCGAAACGGTGTACCCTTGGGGGGCATAGTCCAGATGGGCGGATACAAAAATGATATGGATGTGGGGATAGCTGGCTCGCAGCTGGGCTGCGGCGGCAAGTCCGCTAAGATGGGGCATCTCAACATCCAGAAAAATTGCATCGTAACAATGCTCCTGGCAAGCATCCAGCAGAGACTGGGTTGTCTCAAAGCGGTCCAGTTCACAGCGCACATCCTGTTGCTGCAAAAACTGGGCAATTCGTGCGCTAATTTCTTTAAGATACAACGGTTGGTCATCACAAACCGCAAATCGCACAGGGGAATCCTCCTAAATTAGAATTTTGTCAGATTCAAATTTGGGGCAAAGCACCGGGCAGCCGGGCTGCGGCAGGCAGCAGGGATATGCGTTCCAAATCCTCTGGAGTGTCCACATCCCAAAGTTCCCATGCCTGGTTGGCAGCGGTAAGGCGCACCAGCTCCGGATGGGCCGCAATTACTGCGCCGCCCCCTTTTTTGGAAGGCAGGCGAACAAGTTCGCAAAACAGATGAGCAGGAAAGATAACAGGGCTCTGCCCCTGCCCCTGCCAGCTAAGCCGGTGGATGCACAGGGGCTGGGCAGCAAAGGCAGCGGCAAGCCGCTCCAGGCTTTGGGGCTGCACCAGGGGTTGATCCACTGGCAGGAACATACAGCCATCGGCCCCGTCAATAGCCTGAACCGCCAGCCGTACCACATCGTTGCGGTCCACCAGATTGTGGAGCAGCACCGGCTGAAGGCGGCTGCGGCACAGAGCGGCAACCTGAGGCCACCGGGTAACCACCAGGCGCTGGGCAAAGCAATGGGCAGGCACCGCAGAGAGGCTGTAATCCAGTAGGGTACCAGCAGGCAGCTGCGCCAAAAGCTTGTTGCTCCCAAACCGTTTGCCCTGCCCGCTGGCCATCCAGATGCAGGCCAGGGCTGGCCTGCTCATGGCTGGGCCTGCTGCGGCGGGCAGGTCTGGCTGGAATAACGGCTGGCATCAAAGCTGCCGAAATGAATCTGAAACAAATTGTCACAGGCCTGGCTGCAAGCGGCTACATAGGCTTCGTAGCGCATCATCAACTCTCGTGCCCCCTCGGTAAGGGTAGAGCCGCCGCCCCCCTTGCCGCCAATGGTGCGGCAGGTAAGCGGAAAGCCCAGCTCCTGTTCGGCGGTGCGTATCAGGGCAAGGGCCTTGCTGTATGCCATACCCATCCGCTGAGCAGAGGCACGCAGGCTTCCCAGTTCCTCTACACCCAGCAGCAGCCGGTAGGGTCCGCTGCCAAAAAAGCGCTGATTTTGGTCGTCGCAAAGCTGCAAAAATATATGGGGCTTCATGCTATGCTCCCTTCTGCGGAGTTCGCTGTTTGGGGTGGGTTTTTGCGTTTTATAGGGTTAAAAATAGTACAGCGAACGAATACACTTACAGTTTATAATTATTGTAATATAATCTCTAAAGGGATGCAAGGCCACCCCTATAGCAAATCAGTGTTTTTACGGATTGCTGCGCTCAATCAGCGGCAGAGAATAAGAACCGGCTTTTTGAGCAGTAAGCAGGTAAAAACCAACACAAAAGGCTGGTTTGGGTACATTTAAAAAGCTTTGTGCTATAATGACTACAACAAAAGCAACGATGAGGCCGAAAAACCCGGCAGGGCAAAGTTCGGCTGGGCAATCCATACAAACGGCAGGAGGAACTGCGTATGATTCAGTTTAACTATCCCGATTATCCCATGCAGTGGTACAAAAACAAGAACCCAGTATCCGGCAATGCAGGGCAGTTTAATTACAAGGTACAGCGTCAGGACGACCAGCTGATAGCCTGGTGCTGGATGGGGTTTTGGTGCCTGGAAAAAACCAAGGATGTAAAACAGCGGCAGTTCGACTTTGGCCCCGAAGGGGTGCAGCAGGCCATTGAATGGCTGCGCCAGGAGTTTGAAAGCCACTCCAGGCAGGAGATTGAAAGCAAGGAGGGCTTTTTTACCACCGAGCCCTACCAGCCCCCCAAAGACACCGAAACCGAGACATAAAAAGCCAGCCCTCCGGCAGCGCACCGAAGGGCTGGCTTTTTTGTAAGCCGATCAAAAAACGGGCGCAGGGGGCGAAGGATATCAAACGGTTTTAATGCTGCGCCAGCCACCCTTGCGCCAGCGGATGACAAAGATGATGGCCCGCAGGTTTTCGTCCAGCAAAAAGGCAAGCCAGATGCCCACCAGGCCAAGGCCCAGGGGAATGGCCAGCAGATAGGCTGCGGCCACGCCCAGCAGCCACTGGCTGAGGATGCCGATGGTAACAGGAAACTTTACATCGCCCACCGCTTGCAGGTTGCGCACCAGCACAATGTTGAAGCAGCGGCCCAATTCCAGCACCACATCCACCAGCATGACCTGCTGGCCCAGCTGGATAACCTGAGGGTCGGAGCTGAACAGCCCAAACAGCGGCTTTGCAAACACTGCCAGCAGCACCGCCAGGCCCAGGGTAATGGGGGTAAAGGTGCGCAGCACACGCTTGTTGACCTGGTCGGCTAAATCGTATTCCTTTGCACCGATGCAGTACCCCACAATGATGGCGGCAGCCTGACTTACCGCAGCAATGAGCATATAGCACACCTGGGCAAACATGGAGGTATACATACGGGTGGTAACGGCGTAGGTGCCCATCATGTTTACAAACACAAGGCTGGCCGATTGGGAAAGATTGTAGGAAAGCCCCTCGCCCCCGGCAGGCAGACCAATGCCCAAAAACCGCTTGAGCAGCTGGGTGGGAAAGGGCCGCAGACAGCTGAAACTCAGGCGTGCTCCCGGCACCGAACAAAAGAAGGCGATGGCCACCATGGTCATGCCTGCCACCCGGCACAAGCTGGTGGAAAGTGCTGCACCCGCTGCGCCAAGCTGGGGCACTGGGCCAAGACCGTGGATGAACATGGTGTTGCCCACAATGTTAATGAGATTGATAAGACCGGTGCTGAGCATGATAACCTTCATGCGGGCATGGGCCCGCAAAAAAGCGCTGAAGGTAAGCATCAAAGCCTGAAAGGGCAGGGTGGAAGCGGTAATCAGCAGGTAGCTGCGGGCTTCGGGACGGGCTTCCGCCGGCACCTGCATCAGCCCAAACAGCCCGTCGGCCCCCACAAACAGGCCCAGGGCAATCACCACGCTGATGGCGAGGTTCAGGCAGAGGGCCAGGGTGTAGATTTGTTCCACCTTTTTCAGCTCCCGTGCGCCCAGGTACTGGCTCAGCATAATGGTGGCTGCCAGGCTGATGACATTGAAGGTGAGGATGAGGGTATTCATAATCTGGTTGGCATTGCCCACTGCTGCCACGGCAGTTTGGTTGTAGTGGCTCAGCATAATCTGGTCAATGTTGCCCACCAGCATCTGGAGCAAAAGTTCCACGAATACCGGCCAGGTCATGGCTAGCAGCGAAAATTCCTGCCCCGCCACCCGGATGGTGTTTTTCATAAGTGTTGGTTCCCCCTTGCAGTGTGGAGTGTGCCAAACCGCAGCAGCCGCCTGCAACGGACTGGCCCTGAATATGCACCAAATTATAGCGTAAGGACGATATGGAAACAAGAGGGAAAAATGACGGTTCTAGCAGGTGAAAATTGCTAGTTTTTGTAACAATCACAAGGGGGCTTCTTTGGAGGTGCAGGGGTGCGCCAGGCTGCAAAGAGGTGCAAGGGGAGCTTTTAGCAAAAAATGCCCGGCCAGAACACCGGAAAGCGTTCTGGCCGGGCAAGAATTTTTGTGTGACAGTGGGAAAATTAGCGCAGAACCAGGGCGCCGTCCTGCACATCCACCGTAAGGGTGTCGCCAGCGTTGTGAGCGCCGCCGATGATTTCCCGGGCAATGAGGGTTTCCACACGGCTTTGGATGAACCGCTTGAGGGGCCGGGCACCATAGATGGGGTCGTAGCCCTGTTCCACAATCAGCTCCCGGGCGGCAGGAGTAACAGCCAAATCCAGCTGCTTTTGAGCCATCCGGTGGCGCAGGTCTTGCAGCTGCAGCTCCACAATGCTGCCAATTTCCTGTTTGGTGAGAGGTTTGTAGAACACGATTTCATCCAGACGGTTTAGGAACTCCGGACGGAACTGGGTCTTGAGCAGCTGGTCCACAGCCTGGCGAGCCTCCTGGCCGATGGTGCCATCGGGCTGGATGCCCTCCAGGATATACTGGCTGCCCAGGTTGCTGGTAAGGATGATGATGGTGTTCTTAAAGTCTACCACACGGCCCTGGCTGTCGGTAATGTGGCCATCGTCCAGCACCTGAAGCAGGATGTTGAACACATCGGGATGGGCTTTTTCCACCTCGTCAAACAGCACCACGCTGTAAGGGTGACGGCGGACTGCTTCGGTAAGCTGGCCGCCTTCCTCGTAGCCCACATATCCCGGAGGGGCACCAATCAAACGGCTTACACTGAATTTCTCCATGTATTCCGTCATGTCGATGCGCACCATGTTCCGTTCGTCGTCAAACAGGGCCTGGGCCAACGCCTTGGCCAGCTCGGTTTTACCCACGCCGGTGGGGCCCAGGAACAAAAAGCTGCCAATGGGGCGGCCGGGGTTGGCAATGCCGGCCCGGCTGCGCAGGATGGCCTCGCTTACCTTGGTTACAGCTTCGCTCTGGCCAATCACACGCTGGTGCAGAATGTCCTCCAGCTGAAGCAGTTTTTCCCGCTCGCCCTCCACCAGTTTTTCCACCGGGATGCCGGTCCAGCGGGCTACAATGCGGGCAATTTCCTCGTCGGTTACCCGGTCCCGCAGCAGGTTGGTTTGGCTGGGGCTGTGCTGGTCGGCCTTCTGTTCTTCTTCCTCCAGCTGTTTTTGCAGGCTGGGCAGCTGGCCGTATTTCAGTTCGGCAGCCTTGTTCAAATCGTATTCCCGCTCGGCCTTTTCGATGGCGGCGTTGGTTTGCTCAATCTGCTCACGGATGTTCTGCACCTTGCCGATGCTGCTCTTTTCGTTGTCCCACTGGGCCTTCATGGTGGTGAACTGCTCCCGCATCTGGGCCAGTTCCTTTTGCAGGCTTTCCAGCCGCTGGGCACTGAGGGTGTCGGTTTCCTTTTTCAGGGCTGCTTCCTCAATTTCGTGCTGCATAATCTTGCGGCGCAGATCGTCCAGCTCGGCAGGCATGGAGTCCATCTCGGTGCGAATCATGGCACAGGCTTCGTCCACCAGGTCGATGGCCTTATCCGGTAAAAAGCGGTCGGAGATGTACCGGTCCGAGAGGGTGGCGGCGGCAATCAGGGCGCTGTCCTGAATTTTTACGCCGTGGAATACCTCGTACCGTTCCTTCAGACCACGCAGGATAGAGATGGTATCCTCCACCGTGGGTTCATCCACCATCACCGGCTGGAACCGACGCTCCAGAGCAGGGTCCTTTTCGATGTACTGGCGGTATTCATCCAGGGTGGTGGCACCAATGCAGTGCAGCTCGCCCCGGGCCAGCAGAGGTTTCAGCAGGTTGCCGGCATCCATGGCGCCGTCGGTTTTGCCGGCGCCCACAATGGTGTGCAGCTCGTCGATGAACAGAATAATCTGCCCTTCGCTCTTTTTTACTTCCTGGAGTACGCTCTTGAGCCGTTCCTCAAACTCGCCCCGGTATTTGGCACCAGCCACCAGTGCACCCATATCCAGGCTGAACACCTTGTGGTCTTTCAGATTTTCCGGCACATCGCCCCGCACAATCCGCTGGGCCAGGCCCTCTGCAATGGCGGTTTTGCCCACGCCGGGCTCACCAATCAGGCAGGGGTTGTTCTTGCGCTTACGGCTCAGAATGCGGATTACATTCCGGATTTCCTGGTCTCGGCCAATGACCGGATCCAGCTTTTGCTGACGGGCCAGAGCCACCAGTTCCTGGCCGTACTTGTTCAGTACATCGTAGGTGTCTTCCGGGTGGTCGCTGGTAACCCGCTGGTTGCCCCGCACCTGGGAGAGGGCCTGCAAAAAGGCATTTTTGTTCAGCCCAAAGGTTTTGAAAACCTCCTTCACCGGGCTGTTTCCATGCTCCAGCAAGGCCAGGAACAGGTGCTCCACGCTCACATACTCATCCTTCATGGTGGCGGCGGTCTGCTCGGCAGCGTTCAGCACCTGGTCGGTGGCATGGGAGATATAGATTTGGTCCGGTTTGCGTCCGCTGCCGGTTACATGGGGCAGCAGGGCTACCTTCTGGCTGGCGGCGGAAGCAAAGGCCTCCGGCTGGATGCTCATTTTTTGCAAAAGCTGGGGAATCAGCCCCTGCTCCTGGTTGGCAATGGAGGCGAGCAAGTGCTCAGGCTCCACCGTTTGGTTTTGGTGCTGAATGGCCAAGCTTTGGGCATTCTGCAATGCTTCCAGTGTTTTTTGCGTGCATTTGTTGGTGTTCATCAGGCAATCCCCCTTTTAAAAAACCAGTAAAAAATCTGGGATAATTATTTTTAGCACTCTATTACTGAGACTGCTAAAATTGTAATCCTGCAGGAACGGGATGTCAAGTGTTTTCACAAAAAGTTAACAGTTGCGCCACTGCTTTGGGCAAGCCGTAAAAGAGCGTTGTTGTTTTTTTACCCGGCCGGGTGGTACAATACAAGCATGGCACTGCACGCACTGGCTTATGCACACAGCGCATTGTGTAACAAGAGCCTAAGTAAGGAGCACATAATAAAGGAGTATACAATGAAGGATACACCACTTTACCGGCAGGTACAGCAGCTGAACAACAGCCAGAGGGCTTTTTACCAAACCGGCAAAACTCTGCCGGTGGCCTGGCGTAAACAACAGCTGCTGCGGCTATACAAAACGCTGGAGCAGTTTTCTGCCCAGCTGGAACAAAGCCTGGCTCAGGATTTGGGCAAAAGCCCCATGGAAAGCTGGGCCACCGAAATCGGCATGGTTTTGGCGGAGATTCGCCAAACGGTGCGGCAGCTGAACCGCTGGGCAAAACCCCGCCGTCAGCCGGTGCCCATGATGCTTCAGCCCGCCAGCGGCTGGGTGGTGCCCCAGCCTAAAGGGGTGGTACTGATTCTGGGCCCCTTCAACTACCCGGTGCAGCTGCTGCTGGTACCTTTGGTGGGGGCCATTGCAGCGGGCAACTGCGCCACCCTGAGCTGCTCCGAGCTGGTGCCCAACACCGCCAGAGTGCTGAAACAGGTGATTGCCAAAGCCTTTGAGCCGGAGTATGTGGCCTTTTTGGAAGGGGGCAAGGAACCCAACACCTGCCTGCTGGATCAAACCTGGGATCACATCTTTTTTACCGGCAGCGAGCGGGTGGGCCGCATTGTGATGCAGGCTGCGGCCAACAAACTTACCCCCATTACCCTGGAGCTGGGCGGCAAAAGCCCGGTGATTGTGGATGCAACCGCCAACCTGGATTTGGCAGCCCAGCGCATCGTGTGGGGCAAATTCATCAACGCAGGCCAGACCTGTGTGGCGCCGGACTATCTGCTGGTGCAGGAAAGCATTGCCCAGCCCCTGCTGCAAAAGCTCCGCAGCACCATCCAGGCGTTTTACGGGCAGCAGCCAGCCTCCAGTGCAGATTATGGCCGCATTGTAACGCAGCAGCACACCGCCCGGCTGGCAGACATTCTGAAACGGGACAAGGCTTTGATTTGGTACGGCGGACAGGTGGAACTGGACCAGCGGCTGGTTGCTCCTACGATTTTGTATCCGGCCCAGCTGGACAGCGCCTGCATGGAGCAGGAACTGTTTGGCCCCATTCTACCGGTACTGGTGTACAAGAATCTGGAACAGGCCCTGGGCTGGATTGGTCAGCGGCCCACACCCTTGGCCCTGTACCTGTTCAGCGGCAGCAAGCAGACCATGCGCCGGGTAATGGAGAGCACCTCCAGCGGCGGTATGTGCATCAACGATACCGTAAACCACCTGTTGGCTCCAAGCCTGCCCTTTGGGGGCAAAGGCCCTTCCGGCATGGGTGCCTACCACGGCAAGCACAGCTTTGATACCTTCTCACATCAGCGCAGTGTGCTGCGCCGTACCGACAAAATGCCCCTTACCGCTGCCTATCCGCCCTATACCAGCTCCAAGCTGAATATGGTAAAACGGCTGCTGCGGTAAAGTCTGCCGTAAAACGGGCCCGGTACTATCATTGTTTAAGGAAGGGGATTATTCTGTCTAATTCATTGCAGCAGCGGCTGCTGGTTTGGCGTACCCGCTGGATTGCCGCTGCTCCCATTATTATCGTCTCGCTGTTTTTGCTCCTGAGCCTGTATGGGCTGTTTGGGCTGCGGTATGTGATGCTTTCCTCCTTTTTAACCCTTTTGTTCCGCACCCGTTACCAGCAGGAATTTGTACCCAGGGAGATGGTGCGGGTGTGGGTGCTGATGCTGCTGGCCTGCCTGGCGGCCTTTGCTGCCAGCCGAAACCTTGTTACCACCCTTGTGCTGGATTTGCTGGTGCCCTTTGTTCTGGTCTACCTGCTTAGCTCCAAGTTCACCCCCAAAGCCTACTTTGTGTACTGCATGGAGTTTGTGTTTTTGCAGCTGCTGCCCATTCCCCTCAGCCAGCTGCCCATCCAGCTGGCAGCGCTGGCCTATGGGCTGGGGGTTACCACCGCTGCCCTGTGGGGCTGGAACCGGCTGATGCACCGCCGCCGTCATTACGGTACGGTGCGCAAGGGGCTGCACAACCTCTCGGTTCAGCTGGATAAGTTATCCAAAGGGGAGGACATCGCACCGGAGCACGGCGCACTGCCCGGCATGATGGCCCATATGAACCAGGTGATTTATGCCACCCGTGGGTTTACCTATCTGGCGGATGGCTACGGCAAAATCAATTACTGGTTTATGATTTTATTCCAGCGGTTTTATTATTTTACCGATCACTTTGTAGCCCAGCCCCTCCACCCGGCGGACCAGCTGTATTTTAGGCAGCTGAGCCGGATTCTGGCAGAGGCTTCCCGCCAGCTGAATTCTCAGGACAACAGCGCTCTCATCCGGCAGGTACAGCAGTTTCAAGCAGAGTACCAGTTGCAGAACCAGGCCGCAGCCCAGGCCATGAATCAGATGCTGGGGCTGCTGGAGCTGGCTGCCAAGGAACTGCCCAGGTGTTCTGCCTCCCGGCCCCAGCGCAGCTGGCAGATACCCCGCCGCGCCCCCAAACGGGTGCGGCTGGCGGTGCCACAGCAGTTTCAGCTTCGGTTTGCCCTGCGTCTTTCGGTGGTGCTCAGCCTTTCCTTTGCCTTTGCGGTAGCCAGCGGCCTGGAACACGCCTACTGGTACCCCATGACCGCCTTTTTGATGCTTATGCCCTATGCAGAGGAAAGCGTGGTGCGCATCAGCAACCGAATTCTGGGCACTTTGGGAGGCGTTGCAGTGACCATGCTGCTGATGCAATGGGTGCACACCATGGCGGGATACCTGGCCATTATGATTGCAATGACCTGCTTTATGTACTATGTGCCGGTAACCTCCTGGACCATGACCGTGTACTCCACCTGCTACGGCCTGACCATGGCCCAGCTGAGCCTGGAGGTAACCACAGCCAGCGGACTGCGCATTTTGTATGTGGGGCTGGCAGCAGCCACCGCCTTTTTGGCCAACCGGTTTTTGCTGCCCACCACTGCAAAACGGGAGTTCACCCAGAGTGTGGCAGAACTGTTTGACACCGACCTGGCCATGCTGGCCCAGCTGCGCCGCCAGTACCAGGAGGGGCAGGAGGACTTGAACCAGCTGCGGGATGGTATGGTGCGCTCCCACCTGCTGGAACAGGAAATTACCGCCTACATGAAGGACAAAATGACCAGCAGCCAGCAAACCTTTTACAGCCAGATGCTGCCCATGAACCGGCAGCTGCTGTGCGAGATGGAACAGCTGAACGACTACCTGCGCAGCCGCCCCAAGATGGAGCCCCAGCACAGCCACCTGCTGGAGGAACTGCTGGATAATCTGGAGGACTCCATTCGCAGGGTAAAGGAAAGTTATATGCAGGAGCAGCTGGGTGCCTCGCTGCAAACCGATGACACCCAGAACACCTGGGGTCAGCTGGAAGGCAAGCTGTATTTCAACAGTCTGGCACTGGGCTGCCTGCAAACCATGCGCCAGATGGAGCAGCTGGCAGCTGCCCGCCGGCAACCTCATTAACCCTGGCCAGACCGCCCTTTTTGAGGGCGGTCTGATTCTTTTTAGGCCAGAGAGGCGGCCGGGGCTTGCAAGGGCTGCTTTTGCAGAGTAAAATAGTACTAAAGCAAAAGCTTTAGTAACCAATAAAGAGAGGGAACGGCAATGGAATTACGGTTTGATACCCAGTGTGTACAAGCAGGCTACACCCCCGGCAATGGGGAACCCCGGCAAATCCCCATCGTGCAGAGCACAACCTTTAAATACGATACCCTGGAGGATATGGGCAAGCTGTTTGATTTGGAGGCAAGCGGCTACTTTTACAGCCGCCTGCAAAACCCCACCTGCGACCATGTGGCAGCCAAAATCTGCGCTCTGGAAGGTGGGACAGCCGCCATGCTTACCGGCAGCGGCCAGGCAGCCAACTTTTATGCGGTGTTCAACCTGGCAGGCTGCGGCGACCACATTGTAAGCAGTGCCAGCATCTATGGCGGTACCTACAATTTGTTTGCCGTTACCATGAAGCGCATGGGCCTGGAAGTGACCTTTGTGGACCCGGACTGCACCCCGGAGGAGCTGGACCGGGCCTTCCGCCCCAACACCAAGCTGGTGTTTGGCGAAACCATTGCAAACCCGGCCCTCACCGTGCTGGACATCGAAAAATTTGCAAAGGCGGCCCACGCCCATGGTGTACCCCTGGTGGTAGATAACACCTTTGCCACCCCGGTGAACTGCAAGCCCTTTGCATGGGGGGCAGATATTGTGGTCCACTCCACCACAAAGTACATGGACGGCCACGGTGCCGGACTGGGGGGCTGCATTGTGGAAGCAGGCCGGTTTGACTGGACCGCTTACCCGGAAAAATTCCCCGGTCTTTGCACACCGGACGAAAGCTACCACGGGGTAGTTTACACCGAAAAGTTTGGTCTGGAAGGGGCCTACATCACCAAGGCCACAACCCAGCTTATGCGGGATTTGGGCAATGTGCAGAGCCCCCAGAATGCGTTTATGCTGAATCTGGGGCTGGAAAGCCTGCATCTGCGGATGAAACGCCATGGAGAAAATGCCCTGGCGGTGGCTTCCTTCCTGCAAAATCATCCCAAAATCAGCTGGGTGCGCTGCTGCGCCCTGCCCCAGGACCCCTATCATCAGCTGGCCCAGAAATACCTGGGCGGTGCCTGCTGCGGTGTGGTTAGCTTTGGGGTAAAGGCAGGCCGCAAGGCGGCGGCAGACTTTATGTCCCACCTCAAGGTATGCGCCATCGAAACCCATGTGGCGGATGCCCGCACCTGCATTCTGCACCCTGCCAGCACCACCCACCGGCAGATGACCGACGAACAGTTGCAAGCTGCTGGCGTGGGGGCCGATTTGGTGCGTATGTCCTGCGGCATTGAGGATGCGCAGGACTTGATTGCAGACCTGGCCCAGGCACTGGATCAGATTTAAGCAGCCCCTCACAGTCCCAAAAAGGAGAAGCACCATGCCCCTCATTATCCCCAAAGAGCTGCCCGCCTACCGGGCGCTGGAACAGGAAAATGTTTTTGTAATGCACCGGCAGCGGGCAGAAAGCCAGGAAATTCGGCCGCTGCGAATCCTGGTTCTTAATCTTATGCCCACCAAGATTGCCACCGAAACCCAGCTGGCCCGGCTGCTGGCCAACAGCCCCATCCAGGTGGAGCTTACCCTGCTGCACACCGCCAGCCATCAGGCTGCCCATGTGTCCGGCGAGCATCTGGAGGCTTTTTACAAAACCTTTGAGCAGGTGCAGCACCAGCGGTTTGACGGCATGATTATCACCGGTGCCCCGGTGGAAAAGCTGGAGTTTGAGCAGGTGGATTACTGGCCGGAACTGTGCCGCATTTTGGAGTTTTCCAAAACCAATGTCTATTCCACCCTGCACATCTGCTGGGGAGCCCAGGCCGCCCTGCATTACCACTACGGCATTGGCAAGGAGCTTTTGCCCGGCAAGATGTTCGGCGTGTTTGAGCACCATGTGCTGCGGCCGGAAACCCCTCTGGTGCGAGGGTTTGACCCGTTGTTCTACGCCCCCCACTCCCGGCACACCGGGCTTTGTGCCCACCAGCTGGAGCAATGCCAGCAGGTGCAGGTGCTGGCCCAAAGCCCCCAGGCAGGGCCGTATCTGCTAACCAGCCATGGCGGGCGGCAGATTTTTGTGACCGGCCATCCGGAATACGATGAGGACACACTGGACCAGGAGTATCGCCGGGATTTGGAGCGGGGGCTGGAAATTGCGCCCCCCTGCAACTACTACCCGGGGAACGATCCCTCCCAGGCTCCGGTGGCCCGCTGGCGCAGCCATGCGTTCCTGCTGTATACCAACTGGCTCAACCATTATGTGTACCAGGCAACGCCGTACGATTTGAACCGGCTGGACCAGGTGTAAGGCCGAACGGCAGAAGGGTCCAGGCCTTGCTCCTGCCAAAGGTGCCAGCCAGCACCGTGAGGTAAACACGCTGCCGGGCATACCAAAGCGCGACGGTCAAATGTTCAAAGCATACACAAAAGCCCCGTTCCGGCTGGATGTCCGGAACGGGGCTTTTTTATGTTTGCGGTATAAGTTCCCCCACCGGGCAGGTTTTCCACCAGGTGGGGGCTTTTTTGTGGAAAAGTGAGTGAGCGATTATTCTACGGTTACGCTCTTGGCCAGGTTGCGGGGTTTATCCACATCGCAGCCACGGAGCACGCTCATATAGTAAGCGAACAGCTGCATGGGAACGATGGAAAGCAGGGGCATAAACAGCTCCTCCACCACCGGCAGACGCAGCACAAAGTCGGCGGCTTCAGCGGGCAGTTCGGTGCCTTCAGGGCAGATGAACAGCACCCGTGCACCACGGCTGCGCACCTCTTTAATGTTGCTGAGGGTCTTTTCAAACAGAGCCTTCTGAGTGGCCAGTGCCACCACGGGGGTGCCTTCTACCACCAGCGAGATAGTGCCGTGCTTCAGTTCGCCTGCGGCGTAGGCTTCGCTGTGTACATAGCTGATTTCCTTCAGCTTCAGGCTGCCTTCCAGGCAGAGGGCATAGTCCAGACCACGGCCCATAAAGAACAAATCGGAGCTGTGCTGGAACTGGCTGGCCAGGTATTTCACCTGCTGGCACTGCTCCAGCAGCTGGTGCTGCAAAGCAGGAACCTGCTGAAGTTGGGCGGTGAGCTCGGCGGCCTGCTGGTCGTTCAGACGGCCATTGACCATGCCCAGACGCAGGGCCAGCAGATACAAAGCAGCCAGCTGCACGCTGTAAGCCTTGGTGCTTGCCACGGCAATTTCCGGGCCGGCGTGGGTGTACATGACCCACTGGGCGTTGCGGGCCATGGATGAGCCCAGCACATTGACCACGGCCAAGGTGGGGCAGCCCTGCTGGCGGGCCAGCTTGAGGGCAGCCAGGGTGTCCAGGGTTTCGCCGCTCTGGCTTACCACGACCACCAGATCCTCAGGCCCCAGGATGGGGTCGGAGTAACGGAACTCGCTGGCGATGGAAACATCCAGCGGAATGCGGGCCAGGCGATGGATGGCCTGCTGGCCCACCATGCCTGCGTGCATGGCAGTGCCGCAGCCCACCAGGTGCACCCGGCGCACAGCGGCCAGCTGCTCATCGGTGGGGCCCAGGTCGCCCAGATGGGGCAGGCCGTTCTGGATGTAGGCACCCAGAGTTGCCTGTACCACCTGGCTCTGCTCGTGGATTTCCTTCAGCATAAAGTGCTCAAAGCCGCCCTTTTCCGCTGCGTCCACATCCCACTGAGCGGTAAGGGTCTGGCGCTGAACAGGCTCGCCCAGCTGGTCGTAGAACTGCACGCTGTCGGCAGTGAGTACGGCCAGATCGCCCTCCTCCAGTACAGCATACTGGCGGGTATAGGGCAGCAGGGCAGGAATGTCGCTGGCGATGAACTGCTCGCCTTCGCCAAAGCCCACAATCAGGGGGCTTTCCCGGCGGGCTGCGTACAGAATGCCGGGCTGGTCCTCAAACAGAACACCCAGCGCATAGCTGCCCCGCACCTGAGCCAGTGCCTTTTGCAGGGCTTCCAGTGCATTGCCGCTGTAATGCAGGTCGATGAGTTTGGTGAGCACCTCGGTGTCGGTCTCGCTCACAAAGGTGTAGCCCTTATGAATGAGGTACTCCTTCAGTTGGGCGTAGTTTTCAATGATGCCGTTGTGCACCAGGCTTACCCGCTGGGCGCTGTGGGGATGGCTGTTTACCTGGCTGGGCACGCCATGGGTAGCCCAGCGGGTGTGGCCGATACCGCAGGTGCAGCTGGGCAGGGGAGCCTGCTCCAGCAGCTGACGCAGCTGGTCCAGCCGGCCTTTTTCCTTGGCAATGTAAATGCCGTTCTGGTCAATCAGGGCAATACCTGCCGAATCGTAACCACGGTACTCCAAACGGCTCAAGCCGTCCAGCAAAAGATTGGTGCAGGGCTTGTTGCCGGTATATCCTACAATGCCACACATAGGCAGAAACCTCCTGTAAATAAACGGATAAATTTTGTGGATGGTAATACAAAACAAAAATCTGTTGCCTATTATAACATGATGCGTTAAGGTTTTCAATTTTATCTACAAAATTTGCTTTTTTGTCCTTGACAGAGTATTAGATTGACAAAACGGTTAAAAGCAAGAGGCAGAATTCACAAAAAAAGGCCTGTACTCTTGGGCAAGAGTACAGGCCTTTGCAGGGCTGCTGCAAGCGGGAAGCTTAGCCGATGGCGTTGTTGTCCATCAGGAAGTTGGTTACATTGCTCATGAGAAGCTGGCGGTGCATATAGGGGCTGCCGTAGGTTTCGATGGAGCTGTCGTAGCTGTCGCCCAGTTCGGTTTTCAGGGTCTCGTCAGAAGGAATCAGGCTTTCCTTCTCGCCAATCAGCTGGTAAATCATCTGGAGCTTAATCTGGTCTGCGCTGGAGGTCTTGAAATCCTCACGGAAGGCGTCCAGGCTTTCGTAGCCGTAGAACATCAGGATATAGTCCACAGTCATGCCATTGGAGGCAGCCACATTGTTCAGGTTGGCTTCCTCCTGCTCCAGCATGATGCTCATCATGGTTTCGGGGATTTCGGTCACAGTGGAGTTCTCCAGCAGGTAGTCCACCAGGTACTGGTACTTGTTGTAATCCTGCAGCTGCTGAGCAATGCCCTGGTTGGCCTCTTCGGCGGTGGTCCAGCCATAGCTTTCCTTCAGGTTTTCGGTTACAAAAGCATCGTCAAAATCGGGGTAAACGGTCTCACCCTCGATGTAGTTGATGGTGGTCTTGAATACAGCTTCCTTACCGGCCAGCACAACGGTGTTGCCGTCGGCATCGGTGGAGTCGTTGTAATCTTCGGGGAAGGTAACCACCACATCCATGGTCTCGCCGGGCTTATGGCCGATAATCTGGGTCAGGAAGTCGTCCACATAGGCAGTGGAGCCAGCGGTCACGGTGGTGCCGTTGCCCTGGGTGTTGCCGCCGGTAAACTCCACACCGTCCACGGTGCCCACATAGTCGATGTTTACCAAATCGCCGTCTTCTACGGCCCGGTCGGTAATCTGGGTGGCTTCACCAAAGCCGGACAGCAGGTTCTGGCGCACGCTCTCGATGTCCTCCTCGGTGGGGGTTACATCCGCAGCGGGCACGGTGAGATTTTTGTACTCGGGCAGGGTAACATAGTCAGCCATGTTAATGCCTTCCCACAGGCCATCCTCAGACAGGCCCTTGCTGTAAGGGATATCCACCATCTGGGCGGTTTCGCCAGAGGTAGAGGTGCTGGTGCTGTCTGCACCGGAAGTGGAATCGCTGTTGCTGTTGCCGCAGGCAGCAAAGCTGGCGGTCATGGCGGCTACCAGCATGAAGGCAGCCAGGCGAATGATGAATTTCTTCAAAAGAATGTTCCTCCTATTCCTTCAAACGCAGGCCAAAAGCCTGCTTTGGTACAGCTCGTTCTGCCCAGGGGCTCACAAAAAGGAGCCGCAGGGGGCCGAACAGCCGAACAAACAATGCTTATTATACACCAGATAAGGTGACAGAACCAGTGATTCCCTAAAAAATTCACAGAACTATTTTAATTTTGCGATAGATTTGCTAAAAGGCATTGACAAAGCTGCTGGCCCGTGCTTTAATAGGGTAAACCGATGAGGCGGAGATAAAGCTGCAAGCGCATCCACAGAGAGCCGGGCCAAGGCTGAAAGCCCGGCGATAAGCGGAGCAGAGGGCTTTTGCACAAGGGCAAAGGCCTGTAAATGGACCGCCGAGGGTTTCGGCAAACGGCATATCCAAGGCCCAGTAGCCGAAAACGGGAGCTCCCGTTACAGAGCAGGGGTGTGTTGGCATCCCGTTGAGGTGGCCTGATGGAGCGTTGTTGTTTTAGGCGGCAAAGAGCGGCACAGGCAAGCAAGGTGGCACCGCAAGTTTTGAATGATTCAAGACCTGTCCTTGCTCATGGCATAGCCATGGGCAGGCGCAGGTCTTTTTTTATTGTCTGCGGGGCTGTGCAGTAAATCCAATCCCGGCCAGCACCGGGAACACCAAGCCTGAACACAACAAAGGAGGAACCACCATGAAAGCATCTGTTTTTACCGCCCTCGCCTTGGCCGTTGGCCTGTTGGTCACCGGCTGTGCCGCACCGGCACAAAGCATGGCGGCAAGTGAGGCCAAAGAAGGGTACACCGTGGGCATTTTGCAGTACACCAGCCATTCCAGCCTGGATGAAATCTGCACGGCCATCCAGCAGGAGCTGGAGCAATACGCCCTTGCAACCAATACCCCGGTAAAGATTGTTGTAAAGAATGGCCAGGGGGATGCCGCTGCCCTGCGGGACAGCACCACCCTGTTTTTGGATCAACAGGTGGATATGATTGTGCCCATTGCAACCCCCGCTGCGCTGATTGCGGCAGCCACAGTTCAGGGCAGCGGCATTCCCCTGGTGTACAGTGCCGTAGCAGACCCTGTGGGCTCTCAGCTGGCCCAGTCCATGGAGCAGCCGGGCAACAACATGACCGGCGTATCCGATCAAATTGATTTGAACCGCATTCTGGCATTGATTGCGGCACAGGCTCCCCAGTTAAAAACCCTGGGCGTTGTGTACAACCTGAGCGAGCCCAACAGTGTGGCCATGGTGGAACAGCTTAAGCAGCTGGCGGACCCGAAGGGAATCAATCTGGTGTTTTCCACCGTTACAAACCCTGGCGAGGTGCAGATGGCAACCCAGGACTTGCTGGCCCAAAAGGCAGAAGCCCTGTTTGTACCCATCGACAACACGGTGGCCAGTGCCATGAGTACCCTTGCCCAGCAGGCCATTCAGGCAGGGGTTCCGGTGTACACCGCAGCGGACAGCATGGTGCGGGATGGAGGCCTTGCCACCACCGGGGTAAACTACACCCAGCTGGGAGAGCTGACAGCACAGATGGTGGAACAGGTGCTGGAAGGGGCCGATGCAGGCAGCCTGCCGGTGCAGTTGGCAGAGGGTGGAGTGACCACCGTGAATGTTACCACGGCCCAAGCCTTGGGCATTGACCCTCAGGTGTTCGATTTGGACGCAAATGGTTTTGTAACGGTAGAATAACACCGGGAAAGGAGCAGCAAACAATGAGTGTTCTCATGTTGCAGGGGGCGCTGGAACAGGGCCTCATCTACGGATTGGTGGCGCTGGCACTCTATCTTTCTTACCGGGTGCTGGATGTGGCGGATTTGACCACCGACGGCAGCTTTGTGCTGGGGTGCGGCGTTTCGGCGGTGTGTGCCCAGGCAGGGCACCCGCTGCTGGGCCTTGTGGCAGGCTTTGGGGCAGGAATGCTGGCCGGTCTGGTAACGGCCCTCCTTCATACCCAGCTGGAGGTTCAGCCTATTCTGGCAGGCATTATCACCATGACCGGCCTGTACACCATCAACCTGTGGGTGATGGGCGGCCGGGCCGACCTGCCCCTGCTCTGGGTGGATACCGTGTTCACCAAGGTCCAGGTACTGCTGGGCCAAGGAGCTGGCGCACTGGCCATGGCTGCGCTGCTTACCATAGGAGCGGCGGTTTTGCTGGCCTTGTTTTTAAAAACCCGGCTGGGGCTTGCCCTGCGAGCAGCCGGAGATAACCGGGCTATGGTGCGGGCCTGTGCCCTCAACCCCGCAGGCCTTGTGGTACTGGGTTTAGCACTGGCCAACGGCTGCACGGCCCTGGCGGGGGCTGTGCTGGCCCAGTATCAGCAGTCCAGCAGCCTGAGCCTGGGCACCGGCGTGGTGGTCATCGGCCTTGCCAGCCTGATGCTGGGCGAGGTGCTGGTGGGCCGGGGCGGCGTAGTGCGGGGCGTGGCTGCCGCCTTGCTGGGCGCAGTGGCCTACCGGCTGCTTATGGCACTGGCCCTGCGGGCCAGTGCCAGCCCGGCCAACCTGAAACTGATTAGCGCCATCATTGTAGCGGTGGTCATTGGCTGGCCTGCCCTTGTGCGCAAGGTAAATTTGCAGCGCCGCCGAGCAGCGGCACGGAAAGGAGATACCCCATGCTGACCCTACAAGCCTTAACCCATACCTTTCAGCCCGGCACGCCCACCCAAAAGCAGGTGCTCAAGGATTTGAGCCTTCACCTGGAAGAGGGGGAGTTTGCGGTGGTGGTCGGCTCCAACGGAGCGGGCAAAAGCACCTTGATGGCGGCCATTTCCGGCGCATTTTATCCCGATGGAGGGCGCATTCTGCTGGATGGCAAGGACATTACGCTCCTGCCGGAGCACCGGCGCAGCCGCCAAATTGGCCGGTTGTTTCAGGACCCGCTCAAGGGCACGGCTCCTCACCTTACAGTGGAAGAAAACCTCCGGCTAGCCCTTCATCGCAGCCGGGGCAGCCTGTGGTCCATGCCTCCCAAGGTCATCAGCCAGGAGCTGCGCAAAGCGGTGGCCCAGCTGGATATGGGCCTGGAGGAACGGATGCACCAGCCGGTGGGGCTGCTCAGCGGCGGGCAGAGGCAGGCTCTCACCCTGCTGATGGCTACCTTGGTGCCGCCCCGGCTTTTGCTGCTGGACGAACACACCGCCGCCCTGGACCCTGCCGCAGCCCAGCAGGTGCTGGAGCTAACCTGCCGATTGGTGGAGCAGCATAACATTACCTGCCTGATGATTACCCACGATATGCACACGGCCCTCAAGGTGGGCAGCCGTACCCTGATGATGGACCAGGGCCGTATTGTGCTGGATTTGCAAGGGCAAAGCCGGGCCGCCATGACGGTGCAGGAGCTGGCCCAGCAATTCCGCCAGAAATCCGGCACAGAATTGACCCAGGACCGGATGCTTCTTGCCTGAAACAACACAAAAAGCACCTCTGTCAACGGCTTATGCCGGGCAGAGGTGCTTTTTCATATACAGGAGCGTTAGCTTTGCTGGGGCTTTACATGGGATTCAAACCCGGAGGAATATACAATCGTACCGTCCGGCAGCATCCACATGGCCTCTACCCCTTCCATGGATTCCACCATGGCCTGGCCTTCCTCCAGCGAAAGGCAGAACAGGCCGGTGGTCAGGCAGTCTGCCAGGCCGGAATCGGCACAGAGCACCGCCACCGCCGAAAACAGGTCTGCGGGCATGAGGGTGTCCGGGTCAATGAGATGATGGTACCGTTTGCCGTCCACGGTGTAGAACCGCTGGTAATCGCCGCTGATAACCAGGGACTGATTTTCCAGCTGCACCGCCGCCAGATAGGGGGCAGTATTCATGGACTGCCCCACCGAGGCCCAGGGGTCCTGCACGCCGCCGGTCCACAGGCTGCCATCCGGCTTGTGCCCAATGGAGCGCAGGTTGCCCCCCACACTGATGAGGGCACTTTGCAGGCCCCGGGCCTGGGCGGCAAGGGCCACCTGTTCCACCGCATAACCCTTGCCCACGCTGCCCACATCCAGCTGCATCTCCGGGTCGGCAAAGTAAACTGTACCGGCCTCCTGGTCCAGCACCAAATCCTCAATATGGCAGTGCTGGGCGGCCTGCTGCAAATCCTCCATGGGGGGCAGAGCGGCATTGTCCGGGTCTTCCAGGCCGGCTTCCCGGTAATCGTGCCAGATGGTAAGCACGGTGCCCAAGGTGATGTTCAGCTTGCCCTGGGTCATCTGGTACAGCTCCTTGGCTTCCAGCAGCAGGTCCATGATGGGGGCATCCACCTTTACCGGGCTCTGGCCTGCCAGCTGGTTTACATCCCGCAGGTTGGTAATGCCTTCGTGGGAGTAATAGATATCGTAGTAATTATGGTAGGTTTGCAGGTCCTGGTGAAGGGCCTGCATCTGGTTGTCCCACTCCTCCTGACTGGGGGCGTAGCCCACCACATTGGTAACGGTATCAAACACATCAAACCAGGTGGCAGTGAATTTTTGCCATCCTGCCATGGAAGGGTCTTCTGCCGTGGAGGTGGAACCAGAGGGCCCCAAAGACCCGCAGCCTGCCAGGGTAAGGCCAAGGCAGAGGGCCAAAAAGGCGGCGCAAATGCGTTTTGCCATAACAAAGCTCCTTTAAAATAATAGGATTATAAAAAGCCAAAGGTCTTGCAATAGCTGAACAGGGTGGGAACCAGCCAGATACCCACCAGGGCGGCAAAGCTGCCCCAGGCTGCCAGCCGGTGACTGAACGGCAGGGGAGCACCGCCCATCCGCTGGGCCAAGGCAGCGGAGCCCAGGGGCAGCTTAAAGATCAATTCACAGAACAGCGGCCCGTAAAACAGAACCGGGGCCAGCTGTGTGAGGTAAGGAATCAGCCCAAAATAAAAGCCGTTGAAACGGGGGGAAGGCACAGCAGAATAGGAAAGGCCGGTAAACAGCTTGGACAGCCCAAAATCCAGCAGATTGCCTTCCAGTGCAGCGGGAAACAGCTGGGCCATAACCAGAAAGAACCCTGCACAGAACACCAGATGCAGCCACACAAAGGGGGCCTTGTTGGGCAGCATAAGGGTGGTAAGCAGAGCAAAAGGCACCAGCAGAATCAGCCACTGCGGATGCCAGTACACAAACAGGAACAACAGGCAAAAGGCAGCCAGTGCGCCGTATAGGGCAGCCTGGGTATGCTGCTGAGCACCCTTTGGCTGGTACAGGTAAGCGGCGGCGCACAGCACCACCATCCACAGCCCAAACTGGGAAGCATCCATTACGCCGCCGGCAAAAATCTGGGCAAACAGCCGCTGTATCATCAAATCGTTGAACACAGCGGCATCCCCGGTATGCCCCAAAAACAGCAAGGTGGTGGGCAGGTAGAGCCACAGGCTGCAAATGCCGTGCCACACAAGGCGAAGGGGTCGCTTTTCGGCCAGAAGCAACAGGGGAACCAGCACAAACAGGGGGAAAAACTTGAATACCATGCCCACGCCCATCATCAGGGAAAAGGCGGTGAGCCTGTTTTGCAGATAGAATACCAGAGAAAGCAGCAAAAAGAACAGACAGATGCTATCGTACTGGCCCATGATGACCGTGGTAAAAAAGCTGATGGGGTTAAGCCAGAACAGCAGGGGTACCCACTGGCTGGTGGCTGGTTCACAGCCTGCCAGCTGGGCCAGGCGGCGCAGCACAAAGCCGCAGCCAAGGTAAAAGCCAATGCCAATGGCTTTGCACCACAGCGTAAGCACCAGGTCGGAGCAGGCAAAGCCAAACAGCTGTTCCAAAAGATACAGGGGCAGCTGCCAGACGGCATATAAAACATACATCAGAATATTATAATGGGCTGCATTGGTGTATACATACCCATAAGTGCGCTGAAATGTATCCTCAAAAAATCCTAAAAAATTACCATCCAGTGTACTGCGAATCAGGATGTAGCCGTGACGGGCAGTTTCCACAAGGTCGGGGTGGGCAAACAGCAGCCAGAACAGTGCAGTAAGGCCGCCAAAAATCAGGTATTCCGCCCTCGAAGGGCCGCCTTGCAGCAGGCGACGGAATTTTGTTGAAAGTGGGGTGCGGTCAAGCGTTGTTGCAGGCATAGATGCAATACCTCCCAGCGGGAATAGGGCCAGTGATGGCAAACAAAGAGGGCAGGCTGCCAAATGGCAGCCTGCCCGGTACATCCTGGAAAAATGGCAGCGGCAAATTGCCGGTTGCCTTAGGCCATGGCGCGGGTAACAGCCTCGTTGAAGGCGTCTACACTCATGGTGCAGCTGGCAGCCAGGTCGGCCTCGCCAGCAGCAATGCCAGCCACATCGGCAGCGGTCTTGCCAACCAGGTTAGCAGCGTAGGCATTAGCCTGCTCGTACCACTCCTTGCCGATTGCAGAGGCACCCTTCATGTTGTAATTCTCCTTGAGGTCCTGCTTGGAAACAATTTCCTCGGTCTTGGCAGTTACAACACCCTCTTCGGTGGTGTTGAACTTAGCCTGGGTGCAGTCCACAGCAGCGCTGGTGATGGTGCCGTCAGCGGTGTAGGTTACAGCAGCGTAGGTGGTATCGGTCTGAATCAGACCCTCGCCCTCGTTGTCGGCGGGAACAGCAGCAGAATGGCTCATCTCGGTGGTAACACCCAGGCCCAGGGTATCGCCAGCCTGAGCGCCCAGCTCCTGGGCATTGTTTACAGCAGCTACAATAGCCTCAATGAAAGCCTCAACACCCATGGTGCAGGAAGCAGCCAGGTCGGCATCCACAGGGCCGCCGTGGTTCTCGGAATCGATCTCGATGCCGGCAACCTCCTCAGCAGTCTTGCCAACCATGGCAGCTGCAAAGGCGTTGGCCTGCTCGTACCACTCCTTGCCGATAGCGGAAGCGCCCTTCATGTTGTACTCTTCCTTCAGCTCCTGCTTGGAACGGAAGGTAACACCCTCGATTTCAAAGCTGCCGTCAGCCTTAACGGGCACCTTGTTCTGGGCCACATCCAGCTTGCAGTCCACGATTTTGCCTTCGCTGTCCACCAGAACAGCGGCAACGGTGCTGCTTACCTGAGCCTTGCCATCGGTATCGGCGTCGGCGTCGGCTACGCTAACAGAAGAAACAACAGCCAGGCCGGTCTTGAGAGCGCCGGTGGCGGTGGCAGTGCCGGTGGAGGTGCTGTCGGTGCTGGTAGAAGCAGCGGAAGAAGCGCTGGTGCTGGTGCTGGTGGTGTTACCGCCGCAGGCAACCAGGCTGAAAGCCAGGCAGGCAGCCATTACAAGTGCAAGTGCTTTTTTCATGGGTAGTATCTCCTCTCATACATCACTTTCAGGCACCCGCTGGGGGTGCAGGGCAAACCGCATATCATCCGCAACGATTTGCCGGCAGCGCCAGGGGGCCTGCCAAAACTGTGAAAGCTTATGACTTTATTATATTTTTCATGTGAGAAGATTGTCAATCTTTTTTTAGCGTGAAAAAGATGACAATTTGATTTCAAAACAAGAAAAATGCTCTTAAAAAGCTAAAAATCAACGGAAAAGGGAATGGCTACGCAGTCAAAAATCTGTGCAGTTACTGTGCAGAATCCTGCTGCAAACGCTCCTTGGCAGCTGCTGCCCGGCGGGCAAACTCATCCCGTTCCCGGCACAGCTCGCCCAGCAGGTTGGCCAGGGTCCAGGCCTGGTTGGTGGGGGTAACCATGGCCTTGAGTGCAATCTGCACCTGGGCTGCCCGCAGCTCCTTTAAAAGTCCATCCAGCTGTTTGCGATCCAGTCCGTGCAGAATGAGGGCAGAGGGGAAGGCGTCATCCGGCAAAAATTGCAGAGTGGCGGCTTGGCTGGCACCGGGCAGCTGGCACAATGCACCAATGGTGTGCCCTGCCTGGGCGCTGCCCACCGGGCGAAGTGTCAGGCCGTATGCCAGGCAGATTTCTTGCAGTTTAAGCCAGCCGGGCTGGGTTTCGGGGTAGTTCCACACCAAAGCGCAGGGGGTGGAAGGGCGTACTCTTGCTTTCATTACAAAAACCCTTTCTACTGGTTTCATCAGTATTTGCAGTTGTTGCTGCGATTATTCTTAGGCAGCACCCCACAATTCGCGCCCAAAGGCTCTGAGGGGCACATTAAGCCCCAAAAACAAGTTTTCGGCGTGCTGTACCAATCTGGAATAGGGGGTGCTACCCCCATTATACCCCAGCGGCGGCACAAAAGAAAGCCGTGTGGAGGGCAAGGACCCATCCACACGGCTTTGGGTGCTGAAAATTGCAGTATTTTGCTGTGCAATATAAATAGGTATTATAGAGCTTAGTTCAGTTCCTTGCCAAAGAAGGGCACCTGGGCCTTGATTTTTTGCATCAATGCCTCGAACTGGGCGGGAGTCAGGCTCTGTGCACCATCACACTTGGCGTTGGCAGGGTCGTTGTGTACCTCGATCATCAGACCATCGGCACCTACGGCAACGGCAGCCTGAGCCAGAGGCTCTACCATCCAGTTAATGCCAGCTGCATGGCTGGGGTCAATGATTACCGGCAGGTGGGTCATCCGCTTGAGCATGGGCACAGCGGAGATGTCCAGCGTGTTGCGCATACTGGTTTCAAAGGTGCGGATGCCCCGTTCGCACAAAATGACCTGGTCGTTGCCTTCGGCCATGATGTATTCGGCGCTCATTACAAACTCTTCCAAAGTGGCAGAAAGTCCACGCTTGAGCAGAACCGGCTTGCCCAGCTGGCCTACTGCCCGCAGCAGTTCAAAGTTTTGCATATTGCGGGCGCCCACCTGCACCAAATCCACATCCTGGAACATCTCCAGATGATCGGTGCTCATGATTTCCGTCACAATGGGCATACCGGTTTGGGCACGGGCCAGCCGCAGCAGTTCCAGGCCTTCTGCACGCATACCCTGGAAGGCGTAGGGAGAGGTGCGGGGTTTGAAGGCGCCGCCACGCAGCAGGCTGGCCCCACTGGCCTGCACGGCCTGAGCCACCTGGCAAATCTGCTCCTGGCTTTCCACACTGCAAGGGCCGGCAATTACGGTAAACTTGCCTGCACCAATCTGTGTGTTGCCTACCGTTACCTGGGTATCCACGGGATGGAACTTCCGGTTGGCTTTTTTGTAGGGTTCGCTGATGCGGCGAACATCTTCCACAGCGGGTTTTGCCCGCAGCCAGCTTTCACTCACCTGGTCGGTGTTGCCCACTAGGCCCAATACCCGGGTGTGCACCCCCACATAGTCGTGGATGGAAAGGCCCATGCTTTCCAGTTCGGAAGAAAGCTCCAAAACCTGTTCGGGAGTGGCGTGACGGTTAACAATAATAATCATAGCAGATAACTCCTTTAAAAATTTGGCAGCGCAAGCCCTGGGCCTGAAAGAAAAAAGCCGAAGACCTGCTGCTGCAAGTCTCCGGCGAACGACTGGTTACAAGGTACAACCATCCGGCTGATTCCGGGAACTGTCACAGCAAACAAAGCCTTTACCCATAAAGTAAAAGCTAAAATAGTAGTTTGCAAACAGACCGTTCAGCATGACCGTGTGCCTCCGTAGATAGATTTGCTGGGAATGTGCTAAGAATAGCACTAAAATAAACTTTTGTCAAGTAAAGCGGTGAAAAAACTTGTGGAATCTCTGGCAAAGGAATATAATCGGGGGTGAAATCCATTCAAAAAGGAGAGAGCCAACCATGGCGCAAAGCAAAACCAATGCCATGCGGCTGCTGGATAAAGCCAAGGCAGCCTACACCGTGCATGAATACAGCACCCAGGATGGTGCCATAGACGGGGTTTCGGTGGCCCATAAGCTGGGGCAGAACCCCCAGCAAGTCTTTAAAACACTGATAACCAAGGCAGCCAGCGGCCAGCATTATGTGTTTGTAATTCCGGTGGAAGGGGAGCTGGATTTAAAGAAGGCGGCCCGCACCGTGGGCGAAAAAAGCGTGGCCATGCTGCCGGTGGCAGACCTGCTTAAAGTCACCGGCTATGTGCGGGGTGGATGCAGCCCCCTGGGCATGAAAAAGCAGCTGGGCACAGTGATTCATCAATCCGCTGTGGAACAGCACACCATAGTGGTAAGCGGCGGGCGCATTGGCGCGCAGATTGAGCTGGAACCTCAGCGGCTGGCGGAGCTGTGTGGGGCACGGTTTGAGGATATTGTGCATCAGGCGGGGCAATGAGTATGACTATAAAAAAGCGCAACTGGTAGAACCGCCAAAAAAACAGGTGGAATATTCCACAACCCAGCCAAACTTCTGAAAAACCGCTGCCCAGGCTGCAAAACAGTTGCATTTTGCGGCTTAAGGCTCTAAACTGAAAGTGGAACTGAAACAAAGCCCCGGTCCCCAGGGCCGGAGCTTAAAGCAATACCATGGATTTACGGAGGTGTTTGCCCCATGTACAGTGCAGCGTTCGGACACAGCGGTCAGGGCCGCAGTGTACCCTGCGCAGCAGCTAAGGGGCAGCATTCTGCCAGCAGCAATACCGCTGCATCCAAAAGGCCGTAGTGCATTCTAGCACTGCGGCCTTTTTTGTTGGTTTGGGCACCGCCCAAGGAAAGGAGCAACTGGATATGCAAACCAAAAAAGTAGCCATCCTGATGGGGAGCGACAGTGATTGGCCGGTGGTAAAGGCCGCCGCCGCAGAGCTGAAGCGGCTGGGCATCCCCTGCGAGGCCCATATTTTAAGTGCCCACCGCACCCCTGCCCAAGCCGCTGCCTTTGCCCAGCAGGCCCGCAGCCAGGGCTTTGGAGTGCTTGTGTGTGCAGCAGGCATGGCGGCCCATCTGGCCGGTGCCATTGCCGCTAACACCACCCTGCCGGTGATTGGTATTCCCATGAAGGGGGGCGCAATGGACGGGCTGGATGCCTTGCTGGCCACCGTGCAGATGCCCAGCGGCATTCCGGTGGCTGCCGTTGCCCTGAATGGTGCAAAGAATGCGGCAATTCTGGCCGCCCAGATGCTGGCCATTACGGACGAGGCCCTGGCCCGCAAGCTGGAGCAGGACCGGCAGAACATGGCAGAGCAGATTGCCAAAAAGGAGCAGGCCCTGCAACAGGAACTGGCCCAGCTGTAACAGCCCCGGCGGCAGATACGGCATTCAAACCAATCATTACACAGCATAAAAAAGGAGCGTCATCATGAACAAACTGGAACAGATGTACGAAGGTAAGGCAAAAAAGGTGTTCGCCACCCAGGACCCCAACCTAGTAATTGTGGATTACAAGGACGATGCCACCGCCGGGGATGGTGCCAAAAAGGGCACTATCCGGGGCAAGGGCGTGGTGAACAATCGCCTGTCCAACAATCTCATGAAGATGCTGGAGGAGAAGGGCGTGCCCACCCATTTTGTGCAGGAACTCAGCGACCGGGAAACCCTGGTAAAAAAGGTGGAGATTGTGCCGCTGGAAGTGATTGTGCGCAATGTGGCAGCAGGCAGCTTTTCCAAGCGGCTGGGCGTGACCGAGGGCACCGTGCTCAAATGCCCCACCCTGGAGTTCAGCTATAAAAACGACGAACTCCACGACCCCCTGATTAACCACTACCATGCCCTGGCCATGGGCCTTGCCACTCAGGAGGAAATCGACACCATCAGCAACTATGCCTTTGAGGTAAACCGCATTCTCAGCGAGTACCTGCTGGGCTTTAACATTCGGCTGATTGACTTCAAGCTGGAGTTTGGCCGTCTGGCCGATGGCACCATCGTGCTGGCGGATGAAATCAGCCCCGATACCTGCCGCTTTTGGGATGCCACCACCGGCGCCCATCTGGACAAGGACCTGTTCCGCCGGGACCTGGGCGGCAAGGAGGAAGCCTACCAGGAAGTAATGAACCGACTGCTGGGCTGCTGACCCAGGCCCCTGCCGCCCCCAGCGGCCCAACCATAAGGAGGACCTTACCATGGAAAAGAGTTTTTCCCAAAGTTACGCCGATGCAGGCGTGGATATTACCGCTGGCTACAAAGCAGTGGAGCTGATGAAGCAGCATGTGGCCCGCACCACCATCCCCGGTGTAATGGGCGGCCTGGGCGGCTTTGGCGGCCTGTTTGAGCTGGACTGCACCAATATGCCCCATCCTGTGCTGGTGTCCGGCACCGACGGAGTGGGCACCAAGTTAAAGCTGGCCTTTTTGCTGAACAAGCACGATACCGTGGGCATTGACTGCGTGGCCATGTGCGTAAACGATGTGGTTTGTGCCGGTGCCAAGCCCCTGATTTTTTTGGATTACATTGCCTGCGGCAAAAATGTACCAGAGCGGATTGCCCAGCTGGTGGCTGGCGTGGCAGAGGGCTGTGTACAGGCTGGCTGTGCTCTGGTGGGGGGCGAAACTGCCGAGATGCCCGGTTTTTATCCGGAGGATGAATATGACCTGGCAGGCTTTACGGTGGGCGCAGTGGACAAAAGCAGGATTCTGTCCAACGATGGAATGGAGCCGGGGGATGTAATTCTGGCTCTGCCTTCCTCCGGCGTACACTCCAACGGGTTTTCGCTGGTGCGGCGGATCTTTGATTTGGAACACAACCCCCAGGTGCTGAATACCCATTACCCCCAGCTGGGCTGCACCCTGGGCGAAGCTCTGCTAAAACCCACCTGCATTTATGTAAAGCCGGTGCTGGCCCTGCTGGAAGCGGTAAAGGTAAAGGGCATTTCCCACATTACCGGCGGCGGATTTTACGAAAATATTCCCCGCAGCCTGAAAGCGGGCTGCAAGGCGGTGATCCGCAGGGAGGATGTTCGGGTGCTGCCCCTGTTCCGGGTGATTCAGAAGGCGGGCAACATACCCGAGCGGGATATGTACAACACCTTCAACATGGGCGTGGGCATGGCAATCACCGTGGCTGCTCATGAGGTGGACAAGGCCCTGGAGGTGCTGGCACAAAACGGCCAGCAAGCCTATGTGCTGGGCCATATTGCAGAAGGCGAGGGCGTGGAGTTATGCTGAACATTGCGGTGCTGGTGTCCGGTTCCGGCACCAATCTGCAAGCCATTCTGGACCACCAGGCCGCCGGGGGCAATCCCCATGGCAGGGTGACGCTGGTGGTGGCTTCCAAGCCGGGGGTGTATGCCCTGGAGCGTGCCCGTGCCGCAGGGGTGCAGGGGGTGGTACTGGAGCGCAAAGCCTACCGGGACGGTGCCGCCTATGACCAGGCACTGGTGGAATTGCTCCACCGGCACAACATTGATTTGGTGGTGCTGGCAGGGTTTTTGTGCATTCTGGGCCCGGCGGTGATTGACGCTTATCCCCAGCGCATTTTGAATGTGCACCCCAGCCTGATTCCCAGCTTTTGCGGAGAAGGCTACTATGGCCTGCGGGTGCACCAGGCGGCTTTGCAAAAGGGCGTTAAGGTAACAGGCGCCACGGTGCACTTTGTAAACGAGATTTGTGACGGCGGGGAGATTTTGTGCCAGAAGGCAGTGGAGGTGCTCCCCGGCGATACCCCCGAAACCTTGCAGCGCCGGGTGATGGAACAGGCAGAATGGGAGATTCTGCCCCGTGCCATTGCCCAGGTCTGCCAGCGGTACGATCATCAATGAGCCAACAGGGAGGGCAACATGGAACTTCTGGATCTTTATACTCTGGTGGGTACCAACACCTATCCGGGCCGGGGCATTGTGCTGGGGCTGACCCCCAAGGCAGACAAAGCAATGCTGGCCTACTTTATCATGGGCCGCAGCGGCAACAGCCGCAACCGGGTGTTTGAAGCCCAGCCCCAAACCGGCGGCATCCGCACCAAAGCAGCGGACCCGGCCAAGCTAGAGGACCCCAGCCTGATTATCTATCACCCGGTGCGCACCATCGGCACCACCCAGATTGTGACCAACGGCGACCAGACCGACACCATCTACCAAACCATGATGCAGGGCGGCACCTTTGAACAGGCACTGCGCACCCGCACCTTCGAGCCGGATGCCCCTAACTTTACCCCCCGCATCAGCGGCCTGCTGCAACTGGATGACAGCCAGGCCCGGTGCAGCTATAAGCTGTCCATCCTAAAAAGTGCCGATGGCAACCCCCAAGGCTGCCGCCGGTACTTCTACGAGTACCAGCCCGTGGCAGGGGAGGGGCATTTTATTCACACCTACCGGTGCGACGGTGCGCCCATTCCCAGCTTTGAAGGGGAGCCCTGGCGGGTGCAGATGCCCCAGGAGCCTCAGGAACTGGCAGAAAAGCTTTGGAACAGCCTGAACCCGGACAATAAGGTGAGCCTGTTTGTGCGCAGCATCTGCCTGGCCACCGGCGAAACCCAGGATATACTCATCAACCAATACCACTCTATGTAAGGTAAGGAGGCCCAACCATGAAGGAACTGGAACTGAAATACGGCTGCAACCCCAACCAGACCCCCGCCCGCATCTTTGTGAAGGAGGGGCAGCTGCCGGTGACAGTGCTCAACGGCCGCCCCGGCTACATCAACTTTTTGGATGCCCTCAACGCCTGGCAGCTGGTGCGTGAACTGAAGGCCGCCACCGGCCTGCCTGCGGCGGCTTCTTTTAAGCATGTATCCCCGGCAGGTGCCGCCCTGGGTCTGCCTTTGGACGACACCCTCAAAAAGATGTATTTTTGCGAAGGGATGGAGCTGAGCCCGCTGGCCTGCGCCTACGCCCGTGCCCGTGGTGCGGATCGGATGAGCAGCTTTGGCGACTGGATTGCCCTTTCGGATGTGTGCGACGAGAGCACCGCCCGCATCATTCAGCCGGAGGTGAGCGACGGCATCATCGCCCCCGGCTACACCCCCGAAGCACTGGAGATTCTCAAGGCAAAGCGCAAGGGAGGCTACAACATTGTGCAGATTGACCCGGACTACCAGCCGGAACCGGTGGAGCGCAAGCAGGTGTTCGGCATTGTGTTTGAGCAGGGCCGCAACCAGCTGAACATCAACGAGTCCATGCTGGAACATCTGGTAACCGAGAATAAAACCCTCACTCCCGAGCAGAAGCGGGATTTGCTGCTCTGCCTGATTACCCTCAAATACACCCAGTCCAACAGCGTGTGCTATGCCCAGGATGGCCAGATTATCGGCGTGGGTGCCGGCCAGCAGAGCCGGATTCACTGCACCCGCCTGGCCGGCAACAAGGCGGACATCTGGCAGCTGCGCCACCATCCCAAGGTGCTGAACCTGCCCTTCCGCCCCGATGTGGCCCGCCCCAACCGGGACAACGCCATTGATGTGTACATCAGCGAGGAATACGAGGATGTGATTGGCGATGATGTGTGGGCCGAGACCTTCACCCAGCAGCCCCAGCCCCTTACCGCCCAGGAAAAGCGGGAGTGGCTGGCCGGTGTGCAGGGGGTAGTGCTGGGCAGCGATGCCTTCTTCCCCTTTGGCGACAACATCCAGCGGGCCCACCGCAGCGGCGTGTGTGCCATTGTGCAGCCCGGCGGCTCCATCCGTGACCAGCAAGTGATTGATACCTGCAACCGGTACGGCATTGCCATGGCCTTCTGCGGCATCCGGCTGTTCCATCACTGATAAAAACCAGCGGCGGGGTTTTTGGCCCTGCAAAAGTTTGGTATAATGATAAAAGCGCAGCCAAACAATCCCCTCAAACAGGCAGGCTGCCCCGAACCGGCAGGGCAATGGGCCGGTTCTTGCATTGCGGCAGCCTCCTTTTTTCGGCCGTTCTGAGGGAATGTACCAGAACAAGGGAGTAACAACAATGAAAGTATTAGTGGTAGGCGGTGGCGGCCGTGAGCACGCCATTGTGCGCAAATTGAAAGAAAGCCCCCTTTGCACCGAGCTGTGGGCAGCTCCTGGCAATGGCGGTATTGCTCTGGATGCACCCTGTGCCCCCATTGCGGCCACCGACCTGGAAGGTCAGGTGGAGTTTGCCTGCAAGGAGGGCTTTGACTATGTGGTGGTGGCTCCGGACGACCCCCTGGCCATGGGACTGGTGGACCGTCTGGCCCAGGCAGGCATCCCTGCCTTTGGGCCAAACGCAGCGGCCGCCCGCATCGAGGCCAGCAAGGCGTTCAGCAAGGACCTGATGCACAAGTACGGCATCCCCACCGCCCGGTATCAGGTGTTCACCGAAAGTGCTCCTGCACTGGAGTACATCCGCAGCCAGGGCCGCTACCCAGTGGTGATTAAGGCGGACGGGCTGGCTCTGGGCAAGGGCGTACTCATCTGCAACAGCGAGGAGGAAGCCCGGCAGGCATTGCACCAGATGCTGGAGGACAAGGTGTTTGGTGCCTCTGGCAGCCAGGTGGTGGTGGAGGAATTCCTCACCGGCCCGGAGGTGAGCGTGCTTGCCTTCGCCGACGGCAAAACCCTGAAACCCATGGTCTCCAGCATGGACCACAAGCGTGCTCTGGACGGAGATCAGGGCCTGAACACCGGCGGCATGGGCACCATTGCGCCCAACCCCTACTACACCCAGGAAATTGCCGACCAGTGCATGGAAACTATCTTTATGCCCACCCTGCGGGCTATGGAAGTAGAGGGCTGCCCCTTCCGGGGCTGCCTGTACTTTGGGCTGATGCTCACGCCCAGCGGCCCCAAGGTCATTGAATACAACTGCCGTTTTGGCGACCCCGAAACCCAGGTGGTGCTGCCCCTGCTGGAAGGGGATCTTTTGGAAATTATGCTGGCCTGCACCAATGGCACTTTGGACCAGGTGCCGGTGCACTTTCGCCCCCAGCACGCCGCCTGTGTCATCCTGGCCAGCGGCGGCTATCCCCAAAGCTATGGTAAGGGCAAGGTGATTACCGGGCTCCAGCAGGGCCAGCTGCCCGGCACCGGTGCATCCGTCTACCATGCAGGCACCGCCCAGCAGGAGGGCCAGCTGGTAACCAGCGGCGGCCGTGTGCTGGGGGTAACTGCCACCGGCAACACCCTGGAACAGGCTGTAAAGGCGGCCTACCAGGCCAGCGAGGCCATTGCATTTGAAGGGATGCACAAACGCACCGACATTGGCCGCCGTGCCCTGGCGGCCTGCAAAGGAGAATGACCATGGTATACCGTATTTATGTGGAAAAAAAGCCTGGGTTTCAGCAAGAGGCAACCGCCCTGCTGGCCGAGCTGCGCACCCTGCTGGGCATGGAGCAGCTCACCGGCCTGCGGCTGCTGAACCGCTACGATGTGGAAGGGGTGTCCCAGCAGCTGTTTGATGCCTGCCGCACCACCGTATTCAGCGAACCCCCGGTGGACGATACCTATGACCACTGCCCCCAGGGTGCGGTGCGCTTTGCAGTGGAATACCTGCCCGGCCAGTTTGACCAGCGGGCTGCCAGTGCCCAGGAGTGCATCCAGCTCATCAGCCAGGGAGAGCGGCCCACCGTGCGCAGCGCCCGGGTCTACCTGCTGGAAGGCCAGCTGACCCAGGAGCAGGTGGCCCGCATCCAAAGCTATGTTATCAACCCGGTGGAAGCCCGGCTGGCCCAGCTGGACCGGAAGGAGACCCTCCACATGGACTACCCCGAACCCCAGCCGGTGGAGGTGCTGGAGGGCTTTCGGGAACTGGATGAGGAGAGCCTTGCCCAGCTGATTGCCTGCAAGGGCCTGGCCATGGATCTGGCAGACATTCGGTTCTGCCAGCAGTATTTTTGCACCGAGGAGCGGGACCCCACCATCACCGAACTGCGGATGATTGACACCTATTGGTCGGACCATTGCCGCCACACCACCTTTGGCACCATTCTGGACGAGGTGCAGATTCAGGATGTGCAGGTGCAGAAAGCCTTTGATCACTATCTGGCCATGCGCAAGGTGGTGTATGCAGACCGGGATAAAAAGAAGATGTGTCTTATGGACCTGGCCACCATCGGCGCCAAGTACCTTAAAAGCATCGGCAAGCTGAAAAATCTGGATGAATCCGAGGAAATCAACGCCTGCACCGTAAAAATCAAATGTGATGTGGACGGCCAACAGCAGGACTGGCTTTACCTGTTCAAAAACGAAACCCACAACCACCCCACCGAGATTGAGCCCTTTGGCGGTGCGGCCACCTGCATTGGCGGTGCCATCCGGGACCCCCTGAGCGGCCGAAGCTATGTGTACCAAGCCATGCGTGTAACCGGCGCTGCCGACCCCTTGACCCCTGTGAGCCAGACCCTGCCCGGCAAGCTGCCCCAGCGCAAGCTGGTAACCACGGCGGCGGCAGGCTACTCCAGCTATGGCAACCAGATTGGCCTGGCCACCGGCCAGGTGGACGAGCTGTATCACCCTGGCTATGTGGCCAAGCGGATGGAAATCGGCGCTGTGGTGGGTGCTGCCCCTGCCGCCAATGTGCGGAGGGAAACACCCCTGCCCGGCGATGTGGTGGTGCTGCTGGGCGGTGCCACCGGCCGTGACGGCTGCGGCGGCGCCACCGGTTCCTCCAAGGCCCACAAGGTGGAAAGCCTGGAAACCTGCGGCGCAGAGGTGCAAAAGGGCAACGCACCGGTGGAGCGCAAGCTCCAGCGGTTGTTCCGCCGCCCCGAAGCCGCCCGGCTCATTAAACGATGCAATGACTTTGGGGCGGGCGGCGTATCCGTTGCCATTGGCGAGCTGGCCGATGGACTGGCCATCGACCTGGACCGGGTGCCTAAAAAATATGAGGGTCTGGACGGCACCGAGCTGGCCATCAGCGAAAGCCAGGAGCGGATGGCGGTGGTGCTGGCTCCCCAGGATGTGGAGCAGTTCTTCCAGCTGGCCTGGGAAGAAAATCTGGAAGCAGCCGTGGTGGCCCATGTAACCCAGGAGCCTCGCCTTACCATGACCTGGCGGGGGGATACCATTGTGGATGTGAGCCGGGAATTTTTGAATTCCAACGGTGCCGAAAAGCACACCAAGGTGCTGGTGTACGACTGCCAGGACTACAATGTAAGCTGGGCAGGCGACACCTGGGCCCAGCGGATGCAGGCACTGGTCACCGACCTGAATGTGTGCGGCAAAAAGGGCCTGGCCGAGCGGTTTGACTCCACCATTGGTGCGGCCACCGTGCTCATGCCCTTTGGCGGCCGCTGTCAGCTGACCCCTGCACAGGCCATGGCAGCCAAGCTGCCGGTGGAGGGCGAAACCGATACCTGCAGCGGCATGGCCTGGGGCTTTAACCCCTATCTTATGGAAAAAAAGCAGTACAGCGGTGCTTACTTGGCAGTGGTGGAAAGTGTGGCCAAACTGGTGGCCAGCGGCTTTTGCTTTGAGGACGCCTACCTGACCTTCCAGGAATATTTTGAGCGGCTGGGCACCGACCCCCAGCGCTGGGGCAAGCCCTTTGCGGCCCTGCTGGGTGCTCTCATGGCACAGACCGACCTGGGCATTGGGGCCATTGGCGGTAAGGACAGTATGTCCGGCAGTTTTGAACAGCTGGATGTGCCCCCCACGCTGGTGAGCTTTGCCACTGCCATCGGCAGTGCCAAGCGAGTGGTGAGCCCGGAATTCAAGCAGGCAGGCAGCAAGGTAATCTGGCTCAAGCCGGACTACACCGACCTGCGGCCCACCGCCGCCAGCCTGAAACAGGTGTTCCGCAAGGTGCAGGAGCTGATGGACCAGGGGCTGGTACGGGCCGCCTGGACCCCCGGCTATGGCTGTGCTGCGGAGGGTTTGTTCAAGATGACCCTGGGCAACCGGCTGGGCCTGCGTCTGGACAGCCAGGTGAACCCCGAAAGCCTGTTCCGGCCTGCCTACGGCAGCTTTTTGCTGGAGGTGGATGAAACCGTGCAGGAAGGGGAGCTGCTGGGCTATGTATCCCAGGAGTATACGCTGGAAATGGGCGGCGAGCGGCTGGAACTGGCCGATTTACAGCAGGCCTGGGAGGGCAAGCTGGAGCCGGTGTTCCCCTACCGCAAGCAAGGCCCCACCGTGGAGCCTATCCGTTTTGAATGCACCCAGCGCAAGGCCCCTGCGGTGGGCATTGCCAAGCCCCGGGTGATTATTCCGGTGTTCCCCGGCACCAACTGCGAGTACGATACGGCAAGGGCCTTTGCCCGTGCCGGTGCCGACCCCCGGATTCTGGTTATCAACAACCTGACCCCTGCCTCCATTGCAGAAAGCTGCAAGGCGCTGGAGCAGGCCATTGAGGAGAGCCAGATTGTGATGCTGCCCGGTGGCTTCTCCGGCGGCGACGAGCCGGACGGCAGCGCAAAGTTCATTGCGGCATTCCTGCGCAACCCCGCCGTAACCGACGCCGTGCATCGCTTGCTGCACCAGCGGGATGGCCTGATGCTGGGCATCTGCAACGGCTTCCAGGCGCTCATTAAGCTGGGTCTTGTGCCCTACGGCGAGATTCGTCCCATCACCCCGGACTGTCCCACCCTTACCTTCAATACGGTGGGCCGCCACCAGAGTATGTTGGTGGACACGCGCATTGCCTCCAACCTGAGCCCCTGGCTGTCCCGCTGCCAGGTGGACGAGGTGCACACCATTGCCATCAGCCATGGCGAAGGCCGTTTTGTGGCCAGTCCCCAGCTGGCAGCCCAGCTGATTGCAGCCGGTCAGGTGGCTACCCAGTATGTGGACCACGAGGGCAACCCCACCATGGACCTTTGCTGCAACCCCAACGGCAGCCTGCTGGCCATTGAGGGCATCACCAGCCCGGATGGCCGTGTGCTGGGCAAGATGGGCCACACCGAGCGCAGCGGCCAGAACCTTTACAAGAATGTACCCGGCAACAAATACCAGCCCCTGTTTGAAGGCGGCGTGGATTACTTTAAACTGTAATGCAACCCGGCGGCAGGGCAGCCAAGCGCTGCCGCCGGCAACTCAAACCTCTAGAAAGGTGGATTCTTTCCATGTCTCACGATAAATACATCTCTCCCTTTGAAACCCGCTATGCCTCCAAGGAAATGCAGTATATCTTTTCGGAGGATAACAAGTTCCGCACCTGGCGGCGTTTGTGGATTGCCCTGGCCAAGGCCGAGCAGGCGGCAGGTCTGGCCATTACCGATGCACAGATTGCTCAGTTGGAGGCCCATAAAGATGACATCAACTACGAGGATGCCATCCGCCGGGAGAAGGAGTGTCGTCACGATGTCATGAGTCATGTGTACGCCTACGGTCTGCAATGCCCCGATGCAAAGGGCATCATCCACCTGGGTGCAACCAGCTGCTATGTGGGCGACAACACCGATGTGCTGGTAATGAAGGAGGGCCTTGCCCTGGTACAGAAAAAGCTGGTGGGTGTGCTGGGTCTGCTGGCCCAGTTTGCCCAGCAGTACAAGGAGATGCCCTGCCTGGCCTACACCCACCTGCAGCCCGCCCAGCTTACCACCGTGGGCAAGCGTGCCACCCTGTGGATGAACGAGCTGTACATGGACTACCAGGAAATTACCGCCCGGATGGAGGGTCTGGCTCTGCTGGGCAGCAAGGGAACCACCGGTACCCAGGCCAGCTTTGTGGAGCTGTTTGAGGGGGACAGTGCCCGCATTAAGGCGGTGGAGGCTTCCATTGCAGCGGAGATGGGCTTTAGCAAGGTGGTGCCTGTTTCCGGCCAGACTTACAGCCGCAAGGTGGATTTCCAGGTGCTGAGTGCTCTCAGCGGCCTGGCCCAGAGTGCCATGAAGATGTGCACCGATTTGCGGATTCTGGCAAACTTCAAGGAGATGGAGGAACCCTTTGAAAAGCAGCAGATTGGTTCCTCTGCCATGCCCTACAAGCGCAACCCCATGCGCAGCGAGCGTGTATGCGCCCTGGCCCGCTACCTGATGGTGGATGTGCTGAACCCCGCCTTCACCGCTGGCACCCAGTGGTTTGAGCGCACTCTGGACGATTCCGCAAACAAGCGCATTGCAGTGGCCGAAGCCTTTTTGGCGGCGGATGCCATCCTGAACATCCTGCTGAATGTCTGCGACGGTCTGGTGGTATACCCCAAGGTAATTCGCAGCCGTGTAATGGCAGAACTGCCTTTCATGGCTTCGGAAAACATCATGATGAGCGCCGTTAAGAAGGGCGGCGACCGTCAGGAGCTGCACGAAAAGCTGCGCCTGCACGCCCTGGCCGCTGCTGCCCAGGTAAAGGAGGAAGGCAACCCCAACGACCTGCTCCAGCGTGTGGCCGCCGACGAGAGCTTTGGCCTGAGCCTGGAGGAACTGGAACAGGTGCTGGTGCCGGAGCTGTTTACCGGCCGCAGTGCCCAGCAGGTGGATGAGTTCCTGGAGGAGGTTATCATCCCCGTACTGAAAGCCCACCCGGAGTACGCCGGCCAGCACGCAGAACTGAGCGTGTAATCCACAGCCATGAAGCGAGGTTTTCCACAGGAACACCCTCTGTTTGTGGAAAACCCAGCCTCTTTTAAAAAGAAACGAAAAAGCCGCCCGGCCCTGGGAAAATCCCCAGAAGCCGGGCGGCTTTATCCGTTTAATTGCCGCAGGCAGGCTACTGGCCTTCCGGAGTGCATTCCGGAATTTGGAAGCCTGCAAAGCAGCGGCAGATGAGCCGGGTGAGGGTATGCAGGTCCTCGGCAAAGCCGCCCCGCACCCACTCCTGAAGCAGGCAGCAGAACACCGAAGGAATGTAGCTGCGCAGATAGCGCACCGGTACCTCTAGCTGAAACTGGCGGCAGAGTTCATCCAAAGGAATCAGCTGGTCCAGTGCCTGCCCCAAAAAGGATTGCAGCAAGCCCAGCAGCCCATTGCGCTCCAGCAGCACCAGCACCTGACGGCGGGCTGTGATGTACTCCAGACTGCTGTATACAAACTGGTACATATCCGGGCTGGGTACGGCCACCCCTTTGGGAAACAGAGAACAAAAGCCCTCAAATAAATCCTGGCAGTAAAACAGCAAAACTTCCTCTTTGCTGGCAAAATTACGGTAAAAGGTCTGGCGTACCAGCTGGGCCTGCTGGCAGATTTGGGTAATGGTGATTTGTTCGTAGGGCTGCTGCTCCATCAGCTGCAAAAGCCCCTGGGCCAACAACCTTTTGGAGCGAAGAGATGTTTTAACCTGGGATTGGGGCATAACGCACACACCTCCATTAAAAATTTACGGCTATGCAACAAAAAACAGGTGTTTGTCTAACTTTTTAAGGCAGGGTTGTGTTCCTTAAAAGTTGTTGTTATAATATCACATTAGAAAAGATGTTACAAGTGTAACAGTAACAAATGTAACACACCGCCGGACTTCTTTGGCCCGGCATATATAAAGGAGCAAACCTATGAGCGAACATTTTGTGGAGTTTCGGGATGTGTGCAAGTATTACCAGATGGGTGAAAACCGCATTGCGGCTGCCAATCATATTAATTTTGCCATCGAAAAAGGGGAGTTCTGCATCATCGTGGGCCCCTCCGGCGCAGGCAAAACCACAGTGCTGAATATGCTGGGCGGCATGGACAGCTGCGACGAAGGCAAAATCTTTTTGGATGGGCAGGAAATCAGTGCCTACAACGCCCGCCAGCTTACCCAATACCGGCGGTATGATGTGGGCTTTGTGTTCCAGTTTTACAACCTGGTGCAAAACCTCACCGCGCTGGAAAATGTGGAGCTTGCCAACGAAATCAGTAAGGACCCCCTGCCTGCGGATAAAACCCTGGAGCTGGTGGGCCTGGGCCACCGTATCAACAACTTTCCGGCCCAGATGTCCGGCGGCGAGCAGCAGCGTGTTTCCATTGCCCGTGCCCTGGCCAAAAACCCCAAAATCCTGCTGTGCGACGAACCCACCGGCGCACTGGACTACAACACCGGCAAGCAGGTGCTCAAGCTATTGCAGGATACCTGCCGCAAAACCGGCCGCACGGTGATTGTAATTACCCACAACTCTGCCCTTACGGCCATGGCCGACCGGGTAATTCACATCCGCAACGGTCAGGTAGCCGCCATGGAAGTAAACGAGAATCCGGTACCGGTGGAAAGGATTGAGTGGTAAGGCATGAAAAGCTATCGCAAAAGTATCTGGCGCACCGTGCGCCAAAGCGCAAGCCGGTTTATGGCCATCTTTGCCATTGTGGCATTGGGCGTTGGCTTTTTGGCGGGCTTGCTTTCCGCCACTCCGGATATGCGCTATTCTGCGGACCGTTTTTTTGACGAAACCCATCTGTTTGACCTGCGCATTGTGGGAACCATGGGCCTGACCGATGAGGACATTCAGGCGGTGCAGGCCCTGGACCAGGTGGAGGAAGTTATGCCGGCCTACACCGCCGAAGCCCTGGTTCAAACACACGGCGGCGATGTGCTGGTAGCCCGCATTCAAAGCATTCCCACCCAGCGCATGGAGGAAAAGGAGCCGGAACAATACATCAACCGGCTGACGGTGCTGGAAGGCCGCCTGCCGGTAAAAGCCGATGAATGCGTGCTGGACCGGGGCAGCAGCCTTTACAGCAACCCGGTGGAGGTGGGGGACACCATCATCTTCCCCGACCCGGACCAGGGAGGCAGCAGCTTCCACTCCACCGAAATGAAGGTGGTGGGCATTGTGCAGAGCAGTGCCTACTTTGCCATGGAGCGGGATAGTGCCACCGTGGGGGATGGAACCCTGGATTTGGTGCTCTACACCGGGGAGGAAAACTTTGACCTGCCGGTGTGGACGGATTTGTTTGTGCGCATTAAGGATGCCCAAAGCTACAACAGCATGGAGCAAGCCTACCAGGACCTGGTGGAGGATATTGCCCAGCAGGTGGAGGACATTGGAGATGAACGGGCGCCCATCCGTTTTGCGCAGGTAAAGGAAGAGGCGCAGACCCAGCTGGCCGATGCCCGCAAGGAGTACGAGGACGCAAAGAAGGAAGCGGACGAAAAGCTGGAGGATGCCCAGCAGCAGCTGGAGGATGGCCGCCAGCAGCTGGAGGATGGCAAAAAAGAGCTGGAGCAGGCGGAAAGCAAGCTGGAAAGCGGCCAGAAAGAACTGGACCGCCAGAAAGAGCAGCTGCCCCAAACCCTTACCGATGCCCAAAATAAGGTAAGCCAGGGCGAAGCACAGCTGATTGAGGCCCGCTCCCAGTATGAGGCAGGGGTAAAAGAGGTGGAGGCCCAGCAGGAGGCCCTGGACGAAGGCCGTCAGCAGCTGGAGCAGGCCAAGCAGCTGGTGCAGGTGCTGGAGCCTGTACTGCAAGCAGCCGAACAGACGCTGCCCCGCCTGGAGCAGACTGCCCAGACCCAGGAAGAAACGGCCCTGGCAGCAGAGGAGACGGCCCAGTCTATGGAGGAGCTGGCCCAGCAGGCCCAGCAAACGGCCCAGCAGGAGCGGCAGAACTCCCAGCTGCCCCAGTTGCAGGAGCAGTACAACCAGGCGCAGGCCGCCATCGATGCCGCCCGGGGCGAAAAGACCGAGGAGGAATGGGCCCAGTCCGACCCGGCGGCCCCTGCGCTGATTGCAGCCCGTGACGCTGCCAAGGCAGCGGTGCAAGCGGAGGAAAGCCGCCTTAACCAGCTGGATGCCCAGGCAGTAGCTGCCCAGTCTGCCGCCGAGACCAGCCGCCGGTCAGCCAATCAGGCCCGGCAGCAGGCGGACGCTGCCCAGGAGCAGGTTCAGCAGACCAAGCTGCAAATTGAACAAACCCGCCAGCAGCTGGACCAGGCCAAGGCCCAGATTGCAGAAAACGAGCCCAAGCTGGAAGAAGGCCAAAAACAGCTGGACCAGGCCAAGGCGCAGCTGGAGGAAGCCCGCAAGCAGATTGTAGAAGGCGAAAAACAGCTTGCCGAAGGTAAAACCCAGCTTTCCCTGGCGCCGGAGCTGGCAAAACTCCAGCTGGATTTGGCCCAGCAAAAACTGGAGGATGGCCAGCAGCAGCTGACCCAGGGCCAGCAGGAGCTGGCGGATGCAGAACAGGAACTGCAAAAGGGCGAGCAGGAGTATGCCACCCAAAAGGAGGATGCTCTGGCCCAGTTGGAGGACGCCCGCCAGCAGCTGGAGGACGCCCAAAAGCAGATTGATGAAATGAAGGAACCGGAATGGTATGTACTCACCCGGGACCAGAATGTGAGCGTTGCCTCCCTGAAAGCCAATGTGGAAAAGGTGGAGGCGGTGGCCGGCGTGTTCCCCACCTTCTTTTTTGCAGTGGCGGCGCTGGTGGCTTTAACCACCATGACCCGCATGGTGGAGGAGGAACGCCTGCAAATTGGCACCATGGCAGCATTGGGTTACAGCCGCCCGGCCATTGCGGCCAAGTATGTGGCTTATGCCATGAGCGCAACCCTGGCTGGCTGTGTGGTAGGTTTGCTGGTGGGCCTGAATTTGTTCCCCAGCGTTATCTGGAATGCTTATTCCAGTATGTACTATCTGCCAAAGATGTACTGTTTGTTTAATCCTGTTGTGTCGGCCATTGCGGCAGGCGCAGCCATTGCGTGCACCCTGTTTGCCACCCTCAGTGCCTGCTGGGGCAGCTTGATGGAGGTGCCGGCAGCCCTCATGCTGCCCAAAGCCCCCAAGGCAGGCAAGCGCATTCTGCTGGAGCGGATTACTCCGGTATGGAAACGGATGAAGTTTACCCACAAGGTAACAGCCCGCAACCTGTTCCGCTACAAAAAGCGGTTCTTTATGACGGTAATCGGCATTGCAGGCTGTACCGGTCTGCTGGTGTCTGGCTTTGGCCTGCACGACTCCATCAGCGACATTGTGTACACCCAGTACGGCAGTATTTTCAGCTACGATGGCATCATCGGTGTATCCGACCCAGAGGATGTGGAGGATGCAGCGGTACAGCAGGTTCTTACTGACGGCAGCCTGGTGCAGGACTGGATGGCAGTGAGCCAGCAAAAAGGCACGGTGGATTTGGGTGACGGAAAGGAACTTTCCGCCTATCTGTTTGTGCCGGAGAATGAGGGCCAGATGAGCCGCTTTGTAACCCTGCGGGAGCGCACCACCGGCAACAAGGTGGATTTCTCGCTGGATGGGGTGGTCATTACCGAAAAGTTCAGCGAACGGGCGGGGCTTTCGGTGGGTGATACCCTCACCATCCAAGACCGGGACGGCAACGAAGGCAGTTTCCGGGTGGATGGCATTGCGGAAAACTACCTGGAAAACTATGTTTACCTCAGTGCCGATACCTACGAAAGCCAGTTTGGTCACGCCCCTGAGTTTACCACCCTTTTGGTGCATCTGCCCCAGGGTGAGGAGCGCAGCCAGCAGGAAATCCGGGAGGATTTAGCCAGCCGCCTGCTGGAACTGGACGGCGTGTCCGGCGTGAGCTTTGTGGAGGATGTGAAGGTAAGCTTTGTGTCCATGCTGGAAAAAATTGATGTGATTGTGGTGGTGCTCATTGTGTGTGCAGGTTTGCTGGCCTTTGTGGTGCTGTACAACCTCACCAACATCAACATCAGCGAGCGCACCAAGGAAATTGCCACCATTAAGGTGCTGGGCTTTTTTGACAACGAGGTTTCCGCCTATGTCTACCGTGAATCCCTGGTGCTGTCGGTGATTGGCACCCTGGCAGGCTTGCTGCTGGGCATTGTGCTGCATCAGTTTATCATCCACTCGGTGGAGGTGGATGAGGTCATGTTTGGCCGGGCGGTTAAGGCCATGAGCTATGTGTACAGTGCACTGCTCACCCTGCTGTTCAGCTTTTTGGTGAACCTGGTGATGCACCACAAGCTGAAGAACATCGATATGGTGGAAAGCATGAAGGCACCGGAATAACCGGCGGCTGCCACCTGCTCCTCAACCCATAAAAAACAGCATCCCCCTGCCTGGCAGCAGCTGCCGGGCAGGGGGATGCCTTTGTATGTGAGGAAAAGGGAAGTTACAGCACCGACTGGCCGTTGATGACCAGGCGGAAGGTCAGGTTCAGTTTGGCGGCGGCCTTGCGGCAGAGCACCATTCGTTCCATAAAAATTTCAAAGTAATCCAGCACCGGGGAAATGCTGGTGTCAATGGTCAAATCCAGCAGCAGGGCACCGTCCTCGGTGAGGGTGGTGCAGGCTTTTTCCACCGCATAGTTTACCCGGTCGTGGATGTCGAACTGGCTGGGGTCCTTGGTGCGCACACGGCTGCGGCGCACATCGGTTTTGTCGGCCAGAATCAGGGCGGCGGCCACCGGGTTTACCGGGTAGGCAGTGTGCTCATCGTGGTTGCCGATGGCGGAGCAAATGGTGGCGATTTCGTCCGCCTCCATACCCAGATTGTCCAGAATACGGAAGGCCATAATAGCACCGGACTGGGCGTGATCGATGCGGTTGATTACATTGCCAATGTCGTGCATATACCCTGCAATCCAGGCCAGCTGGCAGGTGCGCTGGGGGTAATGGAGGGTGGTGAGGATTTTTTCCGCAAAATGGGCCACACGGCACACATGGGCGGTGCTGTGTTCGGTAAAGCCCATGGCGCCCAGGGTTTCGTCTGCCCGGCGGATATAGGTCAAAATCTGCTTATTGTCTTTAATGGTATGGGGGGTAATCATGGCGTTCTCCTTCCATGCTGGTTACTGGCTCTTGTTCTTTACGAAATTTATTATACCGTAACATCCCCGCCGGAAAAAGCATAAAACTGTTAAGCCTTTGTAAGAAGTTGGCTGAATGGCAAAGGGTATATTAAAAGAATGCCGGGGGGATACTATCTCTGCCAGGCCATCGATTCACGGCCTACGGCAAATCCATGCCCGAAGGAGGATACCGCTATGACCCTGACCAAAAAAGAGCAGAGTCTGCTCAAGGACCTGCAAAACGAGGAAAAACTCTGCGCCGAGAAATATCAGAAGGCAGCGGAGGCCGCCTGTGACCCCAAGCTCCGCCAGATTTTTACCGAGCTGGAACAGGCAGAACGCAATCACTACGATACTGTAACCCAGATGCTCAGCGGCACCGTCCCTGCCATGAAACCCCAGTCCGAAAAAAAGGCAAAGCCCCAGCAGCCGGAGGATTTGAAGTCCCAGGCCAGCCGTGCCGAGAAAAAGAGTGACGGCTATCTGCTCAGCGACCTGCTTTCCACCGAAAAATTCGTATCCGGCGTGTACAACACTGCCGTGTTTGAATTTTCTGATCCCCAGGCCCGCCAGACCCTGGCCGCCATCCAGCAGCAGGAACAGCAGCACGGCAAGCGCATTTCCGAGTATATGCAGGCAAACGGCCTGTACTGCTAATCCCCTGCAAACCTTTACAGGGCAGCTTTACGCAAAGGAACACCCGGATGAACCCTTGGTTCATCCGGGTGTTCCTTGTTTTAAAACCGTTTTTAATAGGATTAGTGGCTTTCCAGTGCCAGGTATTCTTCCACAAACTTGCTGGCCACAGCGCCGTCTGCCACGGCGGTAACCACCTGACGCAGGGGTTTGGTGCGCACATCACCAATGGCGAACACGCCCGGCAGGCTGGTGCGGGTGGTTTCGTCCGCAAGGATGTAGCCCTGGGCATCCAGTTCCAGCTGGTCTTTCACCAGCCAGGTGTTGGGTACCCGGCCAATGGCCACAAACAGACCGTCCACCTCCAGCAGGCTTTCCTCACCGGTCTGGGTGTCCTTCAGGCGCAGGCCGGTGAGCTTTTGGTCCTGCTCCAGTGCGGTAATCTGCTTGTTGAACACAAACTCAATGTTGTTGGCCCGCTGCAAGGGCTCCAGATAGCTGCGGGTGGCACTAAGCTGGTCCCGCCGGTGCACAAGGTACACCTTGCTGCACAGTTTGGACAGGGTGAGGGCGTCCTCGGCAGCAGAGTTGCCGCCACCTGCCACCGCTACCGTTTTGCCCCGGTAAAAGCCGCCGTCGCAGGTGGCGCAGTAGGCCACGCCCCGGCCGCGAAGCTGGGCTTCCTGCTCCAGCCCCAGCATACGGGGGTCCGCACCGGTGGCCAGAATCACGGTTTTGGCCCGCACGGGGCCCTCGGTAGTTTCCAGCAGCTTTTCGGGGCCTTCCAGCTGCACGGCAGTTACCTGGGCGTACAGGGTCTGGCTGCCGTGCTTTTCTGCCTGCTGCTGCATGGTCATGGCCAGCTCAAAGCCGTCCACACTTTCCACAAAGCCGGGGTAGTTTTCGATGGCAGTGGTGGTGGCCATCTGGCCGCCTGCGCTGAGCATCTCCACCACCAGGGTGGAAAAACCGGCCCGCACGCAGTACAGTGCGGCAGAGTAGCCTGCCGGGCCGCCGCCAATGATGACCGTGTCCCAGAGTTTCTGTTCCATGGTTACACCTCCTGGTTGGCCAGCCAGCTTTTAATCTGGGCAGCGGTGCCGGGGGCTACCAGAGCCGGGCCGGGTACGCCGTTGCGGAACAAAAGCAGGGTGGGAATGGTGTCGATGTGGTAGCGTTCGGCCAAAGCGGGCTCCTGGTCAATATCAATGGTGCCGATGTCAGGCATACCGGCCTCGTCCTTCATCCGGTCCAGCACCGGGGCCAGGCGGCGGCAGTAGCCGCACCAGGGAGCGGTGAACTCCACCAGAACAGGATTGGCGGCTTGAATAACCTGCTCCTCAAAGGAAGCGGTGGTGAGCGTAAACATTGCCATAATGGGTTCCTCCTCGTTGCTGCCCGGCAAAGGAATATAACGCCGGGGGAATTTGAAACAGTATTTGCTTGCTATGGTTACAATATACCAAAAGGGGTGGGTATGTCTGTAACAAAGTCATGGAAGTGGCCAGCCAGGCAAAACTGCTGTTGCCAGGGAAAACTTTTGTGTTACAATATAAATACTTTATATAAAAAGGAGGCGGTCTGGCTTGGAGTTGCTGCATACGATGCTGGAAACCATTGTGGAAGCGGCTATCCTGCTGTTTGAGTTTATGGGGGTGGCGGTAATCATTGCTGCCGGTGTACGGGGTATCTACAATTATCTGCGGCGAGACGCCCTTACACGGCTGCGGCTGGCAAAGGGCATGGCGATGGGCCTGGAATTTAAGCTGGGCAGCGAAATTCTGCGTACCGTGGTGGTGCGGGAGCTGAGCGAAATTCTGATTGTGGCGGCCATCATTGCGTTGCGGGCAGCCCTTACATTTTTGATTCATTGGGAAATCAAAAATGAGGAAGCAGGGGCAGAAATCAGCCAGGAATAGCCCAAACACTGATGAATTTTAAAATTTGCACCTCTAAAAAATGGCTTTGCAAAGCCAAAAATCAGGGGTTCAAAAACTTTTTTTGAAATTTTTTTAAAAAACCTGTTGACAGTTGGCCAAAAATCAAGTATACTAAACAAGCACCAACGACAGGGGCCCTAACGACGGGGTGTAGCGCAGCTGGTAGCGCGCCTGCTTTGGGAGCAGGATGCCGTGGGTTCGAATCCCGCCACTCCGACCAATTTAATACGCGGCTTTAGCTCATCTGGTAGAGCGCCACCTTGCCAAGGTGGAGGTAGCGAGTTCGATCCTCGTAAGCCGCTCCATTTTTTGCTTGGAAGTTTAGCTCAGCTGGGAGAGCATCTGCCTTACAAGCAGAGGGTCACAGGTTCGAGCCCTGTAACTTCCACCAAAAAACGCCTCTGTAGCTCAGTTGGTAGAGCAGGGGACTGAAAATCCCCG
>CALWNE010000047.1 GCA_944382705.1 uncultured Allofournierella sp. | reverse complement strand
GCTTTTTCAGCGTGGTGTATACGGCATCGGTAAAGTAGGAGCTAATGCCGCTTGCATTTACCGTATCCTGGGTTTCCTCCACCAGGGTCAGGGGGGTATTGATAGCATCCTGATACTCTGCCTGGGTGAGTTTTCCCTGCTCCCACATATTCTTCAGCATCTGGTTGCGCCGCCGTAGATGCTCCTGGGGATTTTTGGAAGGATCGTATTGACTGGGGCTTTTGGTAATGGCTGCAATGCTGGCACACTCTGCGGCAGACAGTTCGGCCAAATCACTTTTGCCAAAGTACTGGATAGCACCAGCCTTTACACCGCCAATGTTGCCAGTCAGGCTGATGGTGTTCAGATAGGCTTCCAAAATGGTATCTTTATCATAACGATTATCCAAGCCCCAGGCGCGGAAAATCTCTCGGATTTTGCGCATGGCGTCCTGCTTATCGTCATTGGTGATGTTCTTTACCAGCTGCTGCTCCAAAGTAGAAGCGCCCTGCCGGCTGCTGAACAGCTTAATGGGGGTATACTCGTTTACGAATGCCGCAATGGTGCGCTTAATGCTTACACCATGGTGCTCGTAAAAGTCCTTATCTTCCGTGCAGATAAAGGCCCATTTCAGGTAGGGGCTGGTTTCAATCTCGCTCAAGTCCACCCATACCCGGTCGTTGGTATCGTGCAGGGATGCATACTCTACCCATTCACCGGTATCGTGGTCCTGGGCCATGATGGTGCTGGTCTGGGCCAGTTTAAGGTTGACCAGGTCCAAATTATCGTTGGCTGTCACATTGACCACATATTGGCTTACCAAAACCGCCACCACGCTTACAGCCATTACACCCAGGCAGATGCAGGCTGCAATCAGCTTGAAAAAGCCTGCGACGATGCGCACAAACAGATTGGGTTTTGGGGGCTTTGGGGGCGGAGTGGATGACTCGCCCTTGGATGGCTGCCGCTGGCTGGCCAATGTACGGGAACCCTCGGTTTTGGCTGCTTGCGGCCGTTTGACAGTGCGCCCTCCGGATGTTGGGGACGGAGAGCGACGAATGCTGCGGTGTTCATTTTGTTCGATGGGGACCGCCTCCTTAACTTTGCGGAATAATTCGTTTTGATGTTGCTCCGCCGCAGCCCAGGCCGATTTACAGCGGGCCGCACCTTGCCTGCTTTTTTTGAAAAAGCACACCGGTTATAGCTCCGGCTTTTGCGGATACCAAGTTATTATACCACATCCAGCCCCATCAAGTACAGATAAAAAGCTGTGAAAGCAAAACATTTGCTGTAAACTCCAGTTTAATATGAATAAACTTTTAATTTTTTTGTCACACTATGGGGGAAATCTTGCATTCTATCTGTAGATGGAGTAAAATCGAACTTACACTTTGCATTAAGGAATTTTAAAAATCGGATGCATAAAGGAGACTTTACCATGAAAAAAGTATTTGCCGCAATTTTAGCCTGTGCTGTGCTCACACTTACCCTGGCCGCCTGCGGTGGCTCTCAGAAAGCCAATGCCTACGACCTGAACTCCATTGTTTCTGCGGTAGAAGCCGTAAACCCCGTGGCCAACGCCCGTGAGGTAGACGACAACTTCATTACCCTGGATATGATGCTTACCAAGGAAAATGTAGAGGAATACGCCGGCAAGGTAACCAACGACCAGGCCGACAGTGCTCTCATTGTTGCCATCAAGGCCGTTTCCGGCAAAGCCGACAGTGTAAAGACCGAGCTGGAAGCTTACAAAACCAACATTTCCACCGGCGGCCTGTACGCCGAATTTGCCGATAAGGAAGCTGCTGCCAAGGACGCCCGCATTGTGCAGAAGGGCGATTACCTGGTTCTGGTAGTGGCCAACACCAACGGCGCTGATTACGCTCAGATCGATACTGCTCTGGACGAGGCCCTGAAATAATCGACCTGCCCATGGCATAAATACCTGCCAAGCCGGTGCAATATGCACCGGCTTTTTGGTGTAAAGGAGTGGACTTTGCTTGCTATTTAGCACAATACTGTTTTTATTTAGATTTTTGCCCATTTCTCTGGGACTGTACTATCTCGCCCCCTACAAATTCAAGAATCTGGCACTGTTTATGTGCAGTCTGGTGTTTTATTCCTGGGGTGAGGTTCGGTTCTTCCCCATCATGCTGGTGTTGATTTTAATCAACTACTTCTGCGGCCTTGCCATTCAAAAATTTGATCACGACCCCAAAATGCGCAAGCTGTTTTTGGTGCTCTCGGTGGTGGGCAGCCTTTCCATGCTGGTATTCTTCAAATATACCAACTTCCTGATTTCCAGTGTAAACGGCCTGCTGGGTACCTCCATTGGTTTGGTGGAAGCCGCCACCGTGCTGCCGCTGGGCATTAGCTTTTACACCTTCCAGACCATGAGCTACTCCATTGATGTGTACCGTCGGGATGTACCTGCGGAACGCAACATTATTGATTTTGGTGCCTATGTGGTCATGTTCCCTCAGCTGATTGCCGGCCCCATTGTAAAATATCGGGATGTGGCCGAGCAGCTGCATGTATACAAAAACCGCTACAATTTAAAGCAAATTGAGGAGGGCATCTGCTTATTCATCTTTGGCCTGGCAAAAAAGGTCCTGATTGCAGATACTGTGAGCCATCTTTGGTACGATATTATTGGTACTTACAGCGGCGATACACTTTCTTCTGCCGGCGTGGGCCTTGCCAACGCCAGCACTCCTTTGGTATGGCTGGGTCTTGTTGCTTACTCGCTCCAGCTGTATTTCGACTTTTCCGGCTACTCTCTCATGGGCATCGGCATGGGCAAGATGATGGGCTTTGACTTCCCCATGAACTTTGAAATGCCCTACATCTCCCGCAGCATCACCGAATTCTGGCGCCGCTGGCATATCACCCTTTCCAGCTGGTTTAAGGAATATGTGTACATTCCCCTGGGCGGCAACCGCCGTGGTCTCAAACGCCAGATTTTCAATATGTTTGTGGTATGGATCCTTACCGGTATCTGGCATGGTGCCGACTGGAACTTTGTTCTGTGGGGCATCTACTACTTTGTGCTGCTGTGCATTGAAAAAATCTTTTTGCTGCCCCATCTTAAAAACGGTAAGTTCTGGCCCCACCTCTACACCCTGGCGCTTGTTGCTGTGGGCTGGGCACTCTTTGTGGGCAACGAACCGGGCGTAGGCTTGGGACTGTTGTTCCAAAAGCTGTTTATTCCCTCTGGCGGTGTTTCCTGCCTTTATTTCCTGCGCAATTATGGGGTTATTTTGCTGGTGGCCATTGTGTGCTGCACCCCCCTGCCCATCCGTTTTTACGAATGGCTCAAAAAGCACACTGCACTCAAAATTTTGGTGGTATTTGCCCTTCTGCTGCTTTCCATTACTTACATTGTGGCTTCCACCAATAGCCCGTTCCTGTATTTCCGTTTTTGAGGAGGGTATGGTATGAAAGAAAAATGCAAAGAATTGCTCCGGTACCCTCTGTTGGTGCTGTTTTTTCTGTTTCTGGTTGGCTTCATGGTGCTGGATGGACTTTGGCCCAAGCGCAGCTATTCTGATTTGGAGCGCCGCCAGCTGAACCAGTTCCCTGCTTTTAGCCTGAGCCAGCTGATACAGAACAAATGGACTGCGGATTACGACAGCTACACCAAAGACCAGGTGGTATTTCGTGATACCTGGATGAAACTGCAAAGCTTGAGCGAGCGGCTGCTGTTTCAAAAGGTGGAGATTGGCGGCGCTGTAATTGGCAAAAACGATGCGCTGTTCACCAAGATGTTTGGTTTGACCAACAACGAGGAAAAACTGCTGAACAAGAACACCCTTCTGGTGCAGCAGTTTGCGGAGAATTTCCCCGGAAAGGTCACTTTGATGCTTGCTCCCTCTGCCAGCCTTATCTACCAGGAGGAACTGCCTGCCGGCACCCCCATGCTGGATGAAAACACCGCCCTGGACACTATTTTTGACGCAGTGGGCCAAGACCATGTGCTGGACTTGCGCCAGCCCTTTGAAGCTGCAAAAGCGGACAAGCTTTATTACAGCACCGACCATCACTGGACCACCTGGGGCGCATACCTGGCCTATCGCCAATTCTGCTCCCGTGAGGGGCTGGACCCCCTGGAGGTAACCCAACAGGATTTCACCCAGGTACCGGATTTTTATGGCACCACCTACGCAAAAGCGTTGTACTGGAAAACGCAGCCGGACACCCTGGATTATTTGGAACTGCCTAACCAGCTGACGGTGTGGAACATTGACTCCCAGCTGAATTTGACCGAGTCCTTCACTGCCGGGTTGTACGATACCGAAAAATTTGACACGGTGGATAAATACGCCGCTTTCCTGTACGGCAACAACGGCTACACCACCATTCAGGGCAATGGCGAGGGCAGCATTCTGGTTGTGAAGGATAGCTATGCCAACAGCTTTGTGCCCTTCCTGTGTGCAAACTATGAGCGCATTGGCGTTATCGACCCCCGTGGCTATAAACTCAGCATTCAGGAGCTTGCCCAGCAGGAAGGTTACGACAACATTCTGCTGTTGTTCAACTTCCAAACCTTTAAATCCAGCAACGATTTAAACGGTTTGGCTGTTCGCTGATGCACTTCTCCCCGCCTTGAAGCATCTTTTAAAACTGACATGGCTTTTGTTAGGCCATGTCAGTTTTTCTTTTCCGAACCTGGCCAAAGCAACCTAAGATTTTTTTGATTTTTACGAATTTTTTACAGAGAAATCCGTGCAAATAAAGGCAGGATGCTTTATAGTTAAAAGAGAGTGAACTAGATATGCCCATAGAAAAGGAGCGAATTCCCATGATTTATATTCTGGAAGATGACAACAGCATCCGGGAACTGGTAACCTACACCCTCAACCGTTCCGGCCATGAAGCCATTGGATTTGAACTTCCTTCGGACTTCTGGGCCAGAATGGAGCAGGAACAGCCCGACCTGCTGCTGCTGGATATTATGCTGCCCCAGGAGGACGGTATGTCCATTCTGAAGCGGCTGCGAGCCAACTCTGCCACTGCACAGCTGCCGGTGATTATGCTCACTGCCAAGGGCAGCGAATACGACCGGGTTACAGGGCTGGACAACGGCGCCGATGATTACATTGCCAAGCCCTTTGGCATGATGGAGCTTGTGGCCCGTGTGAACGCACTGCTGCGCCGCGCCAAACCCCAAACGGCTCCGGAAGAATTCCAGGTGGGAAGCCTGACCCTTTACCCCGCCCGGCATCAGGTGTTTGTGAATGAAACCGAAATCTCCCTGACCCACAAGGAGTTTGAGCTGCTGAGCATGCTCATGCAGCAGCCAGGCATTGTGTTTACCCGTGAGAAATTGCTGAACCAGATTTGGGGCTATACCTTTGAGGCAGAAAGCCGTACTGTGGATGTACACATCCGCACTCTGCGCCAGAAGCTGGGTGATTGCGGCAGCTACATCGAAACGGTTCGGGGTACCGGCTACCGCATTCGGGAGAGCGGCGTATGACCAAGCGGATTTTTAATGCCATTTTGGGGGTTACCCTTGCTTCCATGGCACTCTGTATGCTGTTTTTTACTGCCATTTTGCTGCCATACTTTGAAAATCGCATCGGCGATGAACTTTCGGTGGAGCTGCATTATCTGGCCCAAGCCGCCGACCAGATGGGCCAGGACTACCTGACCAGCTATGATTACGGAAAAAACCGCGCCACCCTGATTGCCCCGGACGGGACTGTTTTGTTTGACAGTGCCGCAGATTTTGCCTCCATGGACAACCATCGGGAACGAGAGGAGGTTCAGCAGGCTCTTGCAACGGGGCAGGGGCAGAGTTCCCGGTACTCTAAAACATTGCAGGAAAAAACTCTTTACCGTGCCGTTCGGCTGGAAAACGGCAATGTGCTGCGCATTTCCTGCACCCAGTACTCCGGTATGGGGATGTTGTTTTTGATGATACGCCCCATCCTGATTATGCTGATTGCCGCTGCATTACTCAGTGCCGTCATTGCATTTTGGGTGGCAGTTCGGCTGACCCGCCCCCTGAACAACATTGATTTGGAAAACCCCCAGATTTCCAAGGAGTACGAGGAGCTTTCTCCCCTTCTGCGGCGACTGAACCACCAAAACCGGCAAATCAAAGCTCAGATGATTGAACTGAGCCAGCAGCAGCAACAGTTTGCTTCCATTACCGAAAACATGAAAGAGGGCTTTTTGGTGTTGGATTGCAGCGGCCGAGTTCTTTCCCACAACAGCAGTGCTGGGCAGCTTCTTCACGCCTCCAGCTCTCTGTCTGGGCGGGATATGACCAACAGCCCCATTCCCGAACTGAACCGGGCCATTCAGGACGCTCTGGAAGGCCATCACAACGAAACCATTATTCCCTTGTATGGTAAGATGTGCCAGCTGTTTGCCAACCCGGTATACCAGCAGGATATGCTGGCTGGAACGGTTATTGTACTTTTGGATGTAACCGAAAAGCACCAGCGGGAAACCCTGCGCCGGGAATTCAGTGCCAATGTATCCCACGAATTAAAAACCCCTCTTACCTCCATCTCCGGCATTGCGGAGATTATGAAGAACGGATTGGTGGACCCCCAGGATGTGGCGCCTTTTGCAGCCAAAATCTACGATGAATCTCAGCGGTTGATTCATTTAGTGGGAGATATCATTAAACTGTCTCAGCTGGATGAAAACTCCATTCCCTATTCTGCCATTCCGGTGGATTTGACCCTTCTTGCCAAAACCATTGTGGTTAGCTTGGAAACAGCCGCCACTGCCCAACAGGTGCAGCTGGTTGTGGACGGGCCGCCTGTGGTAATCCGAGGGGTGCGCCCGGTATTGGAAGAAATGCTGTTCAACCTGTGCGAAAACGCTGTAAAATACAACCGGCCGGGCGGTCATGTATGGGTGAAGGTTTCCAACACCCCCAACGGGCCGGTGCTGGAGGTGAAAGACGACGGAATTGGTATTCCTGCCGAGGATCACGACCGGGTATTTGAACGCTTTTACCGTGTGGACAAGAGCCATTCCAAGGCCATTGGCGGCACCGGACTGGGGCTTTCCATTGTTAAGCATAGCGCTGCCTACCACCACGCACGCATCGAACTGGAGAGTGCTCCCGGTGTGGGAACTTCCATCCGTTTGTACTTCCCTGCCAGCTGCTCGCTGCCTGTGAGTGCTCTGGACGAGGTGGAGCAATCTGATTCCAACTAAATAAAAAAATGGCAGAGGAATAATTCCTCTGCCATTTCAGCTTGTAGAAAAACCTGCTTTGGCAATCAGACCAGAGCAGGTTTTTGGTTTGTAAACAAGAAGGAAGATGGAAAAAGCAGCGAAATGTTGGGCGTATTTTCGCGCAATCTGGACCGTTTGCC
>CALWNE010000046.1 GCA_944382705.1 uncultured Allofournierella sp. | reverse complement strand
CGTGGATGTGACGCTTGGCAACGATCACGCCTTCCTTCAGCTCAACCTCGCCGCAGGGGCCAACCAGCTTGCAGGCGCCGGAACCAGCGATGTCGCCAGACTCACGCACAGGAGCTGCAATGCCGATGGAACGAGCATCGGAAGCGGACAGCTCCACCTGGTCTGCGTTACGACAGGGACCCAGGATGGACACATTGGCCAACTCCTTTTTGGGGCCAACAACGGTTACACGCTGTTCAGAAGCGTACTGGCCGGGCTGGCTCAGCTCTTTTTTAACAGTCAGCTCAAAGCCTTTGCCAAACAGAGTTTCCAGAGTTTCCTGAGTCACATGAACATGACGGGCAGAAGTTTCAATCAAGAATTTCATTTGTAATTTCCTCCCTTAGGGTCGGATTTCTGTTTCCGGCCGCTCTTTTTTATTTTAGCAATATCCGAGCAAAACTTCAAGACAAAATACAACATTTTTTCTTTATTGCAGCACGCTTACGGTATTTTTTCTGCTTCGTACCATGCCCAATATATCTTACCGTTCTTTGTCTCTTTATTTCTTTTGGATCTATGGAGCAAAAACAGCACCTTCAAAAAAATGCTTTTAAAACACTTTTTTGTCGCTAAAATCCACCTTTTATAACTGTGGAATACAGGCCACATTTTCAGAGAAAACTCTTTTCAAACAACAATCCTCTATTCTCGTAGGTTATAAAGTGTCGCAGATTCTATATAAGGAGGGATAGTCAAACAGGCTTGTGCCATGATATACTAAGTATGTAAATATAGGCTGCCATAAGACGCTGGAACCTGCCAATCTGCAAGCTGGCAGGTAGCTGGCTGTCTGGCCATAGAGAGGAATACGCTATGGAATTTGAAGCACTCAAACAGGAATGCATCTCCTGCCAAAAATGCGGCTTGTGCGAGACTCGCACCAATGTGGTATTTGGTACCGGCTCCCGCCATGCAGAGGTCATGTTCATTGGTGAAGGTCCTGGTCAGAATGAGGACGAGCAGGGCCTTCCCTTCGTGGGCCGCAGCGGCAAGCTGTTGGATCAATATCTGGAAGCTATTGACCTTTCTCGGGATAAAAATATTTTTATTGCCAACATCGTAAAATGTCGTCCTCCCCAAAATCGTGATCCCCTGCCGGAGGAATGGGCCGCCTGCCTGCCCTGGCTCCACGAGCAATTCCGAATAATTCAACCCAAAATCGTTGTATGTTTGGGCAGAATTGCCGCTCAACGAATGATTCGTGCGGATTTTGCCATTATGAAAGAGCATGGCCAATTCTTCGAAAAAGACGGCGTTTTCTATATGGCTACTTTGCACCCTGCTGCACTGTTACGCAACCCAAACAATAAGCCGCTTGCCTTTGAGGATTTTGTGGCCCTTCGGGAAAAAATCCATGAGGTTTGCACCCACACCTATGGGCCGGGAGAAGGCTGAGCAGCTGAACTTTTTATCGCCGGATTCTCCTTTGCTTTGCTTGCAAGGAGCTTTAAATCGGACAGCAGACCATAAAGTTTTCATAAACCAGAAAAGGAGTGGCGCCGCAAGGTTACCACTCCTTTTTCTATCGTTTTATTACAGACCAGATAACCTAGAGAGGCCAGATAAACAGCCCTATAAACTATTCAACTCATTTCCAGCCAATAAAATCACTTTCAGCCAACAAAAAAGGCTCCCGCTTTGGCGGGAGCCTCAAAAAGCTATAAAATCAAACGATTACTCGTAGATCTTAGCAACAACGCCGGAACCAACGGTACGGCCACCCTCACGGATAGCGAAACGCAGGCCTTCGTCCATGGCGATGGGGGTGATCAGCTCAACGTCCATATCAACGTTGTCGCCGGGCATGCACATCTCAACGCCTTCGGGCAGAGAGATAACACCGGTAACGTCAGTGGTACGGAAGTAGAACTGAGGACGGTAGTTGTTGAAGAAGGGGGTGTGACGGCCGCCTTCATCCTTCTTCAGGATGTAAACGTGGCCCTGGAACTTGGTGTGGGGATGGATGCTGCCGGGCTTAGCCAGAACCTGGCCACGCTCGATGTCAGAACGCTGAACACCACGCAGCAGAGCACCAACGTTGTCGCCAGCCTCGGCGAAGTCCAGCAGCTTGCGGAACATCTCCAGACCGGTAACGGTGGTCTTGCCCTTCTCTTCCTTCAGGCCAACGATTTCAACTTCCTCGCCAACCTTGATCTGACCCTGCTCAACACGACCGGTAGCAACAGTACCACGGCCAGTGATGGTGAACACGTCCTCAACGGGCATCAGGAAGGGCTTGTCAGCCATACGATCGGGAGTGGGGATGTAGCTGTCAACAGCAGCCATCAGGTCAACGATGCACTTGTACTCAGGTGCGTTAACATCGGTGCTGGAGCTCTCCAGTACGCCCAGAGCGGAACCCTTGATGATGGGGGTGTCGTCGCCGGGGAACTCGTACTCGCTCAGCAGGTCACGGATCTCCATCTCTACCAGATCCAGCAGCTCGGGATCGTCAACCTGGTCAACCTTGTTCATGAACACAACGATGTAGGGAACGCCTACCTGACGGGACAGCAGGATGTGCTCACGAGTCTGGGGCATGGGGCCGTCAGCGGAAGAAACAACCAGGATAGCGCCGTCCATCTGAGCAGCACCGGTGATCATGTTCTTAACGTAGTCGGCGTGGCCGGGGCAGTCAACGTGTGCGTAGTGACGGTTCTCGGTCTCGTACTCAACGTGAGAAGAGTTGATGGTGATACCACGCTCGCGCTCCTCGGGAGCCTTGTCGATGTTAGCGTAATCGGTGAACTCTGCGTTGCCGTTCAGAGCCATAACCTTGGTGATAGCGGCAGTCAGAGTGGTCTTACCATGGTCAACGTGACCGATGGTGCCAATGTTAATATGAGGCTTGCTGCGCTCAAATTTAGCTTTTGCCATTTTAAATATCCTCCTTTTTTTAAACCATTAGAGCCTAAGGTTATAATACTAGAACCATCCCCAAAAATCAAGTGATTTTTGGGGATTTGCTGCATGAGGGTTCCCCATGCAGCAAACTAGGTCCTAATTAGTCTTTTTTGCGACCAGCCATGATGGTCTCGGCAATGTTCTTGGGCACCTCAGCATAGTGGCTGGGCTCCATGGAATACTGACCGCGGCCCTGGGTCTTGGAACGCAGATCGGTGGAATAACCGAACATATTGGACAGGGGAACGAAAGCATTGATCTGCTGAGAGCCGTTCAGTGCTTCCATGCCCTGAATCTGACCACGACGGGAGTTCAGGTCACCGATAACATCACCCATGTAATCATCGGGAACGATAACAGCAACCTTCATGATGGGCTCCATGATAGCGGGATCAGCCTTAGCCATAGCATCCTTGAATGCCATAGAACCAGCGATCTTAAATGCCATTTCGGAGGAGTCCACTTCGTGGTAAGAACCACCCTTCAGGGTGACCTTTACATCTTCTACCGGATAACCGGCCAGGATACCGGCCTTCATAGCGCCCTGGATACCCTGATCGATGGGAGCAATAAACTCCTTGGGAACATCACCGCCAACAACAGCGTTGATGAACTCGTAACCCTTACCAGCCTCGTTGGGCTCGATGTCGATGATACAATGGCCGTACTGACCCTTACCACCAGACTGACGGGCGTACTTGGTGTTGGAGCTGGCCGCACGGCGGATGCATTCGCGGTAAGCAACCTGGGGAGCACCCACGTTAGCCTCTACCTTGAACTCACGCAGCAGACGGTCAACAATGATTTCCAAGTGCAGCTCGCCCATGCCGGCAATGATGGTCTGACCAGTTTCCTCATCGGTCCAGGTACGGAAGGTGGGGTCTTCTTCAGCCAGCTTGTTCAGTGCGATACCCATCTTCTCCTGACCAGCCTTGGTCTTGGGCTCGATGGCAACACGGATAACAGGCTCGGGGAACTCCATGCTCTCCAGGATAACGGGATGCTTGGGATCACACAGGGTGTCACCGGTGGTGGTATTCTTCAGACCAACAGCAGCGGCGATATCACCAGCGTAGCAAGCTTCGATATCCTGACGATGGTTTGCGTGCATCTGCAAAATACGGCCCAGACGCTCGTTGTTGTCCTTTACGGAGTTGTAAACGGTGGTGCCAGCTTCGATAACACCGGAGTATACACGGAAGAAGCACAGTTTACCAACAAAGGGGTCGGTGGCGATTTTGAATGCCAGCGCAGCGAAGGGAGCCTTATCGTCGGAAGGACGGCTGGTCTCCTCGCCGGTTTCGGGATCAATGCCCTTGATGTCCTCGATATCGGTGGGAGCGGGCATGTAATCCAGAACAGCGTCCAGCAGCTTCTGAACGCCCTTGTTGCGGTAGGAAGTACCGCAGATAACAGGAACGATGGTGTTGGCAATGGTAGCCTTACGCAGAGCTTTCTTGATTTCGTCCTTGGTCAGCTCTTCGCCGTCCAGGTACTTCATCATCAGATCTTCGTCAGCCTCAGCCACAGCCTCAATCAGCTCGGCACGATACTGCTCGGCCAGTTCCATCATATCCTCGGGGATGGGCTCAATACGAACATCCTTACCCAGGTCGTCGTAGTATACATCAGCCTGCATCTCAACCAGGTCGACAATACCCTTGAACTCATCTTCCTTGCCGATGGGCAGCTGGATGGGTACAGCGTTGCACTTCAGACGCTCGCGCATCATGCCTACAACACGGTAGAAATCGGCACCCATGATGTCCATCTTGTTCACGTAAGCCATACGGGGTACGCGATACTTGTCAGCCTGACGCCAAACGGTTTCAGACTGGGGCTCAACGCCGCCCTTAGCACACAGAACGGTTACGGAACCGTCCAGAACACGCAGAGAACGCTCTACCTCAACGGTAAAGTCAACGTGGCCAGGGGTGTCGATGATGTTGATGCGGTGCCGGAACTTTTTGGCTTTGGCAGCATCGCCCAGCAAATCAGTGTGAGTCCAGTAACAGGTGGTAGCAGCAGAAGTAATGGTAATACCACGCTCCTGCTCCTGCTCCATCCAGTCCATGGTAGCTGCGCCATCGTGCGTTTCACCGATCTTGTGGTTAACACCAGTGTAATACAGGATACGCTCGGTGGTGGTGGTCTTGCCGGCGTCGATATGCGCCATAATGCCGATGTTTCTGGTCATTTCCAGAGAAACGTCTCTTGGCATATTAACCTCCTAAAAAATCCAGGGCCGATCAATAACGGTAATGAGCGAAAGCCTTGTTGGCCTCGGCCATCTTGTGAGTGTCTTCGCGCTTCTTCACGGCGTTACCGGTGTTGTTCACGGCATCCATGATCTCGTTGGCCAGACGCTCGCGCATGGTGCGCTCGCTGCGGGCCCGAGAGTAAGCGGTCAGCCAGCGCAGACCCAGGGTCTCGCGGCGCTCGGCACGAACCTCAACGGGTACCTGGTAGGTGGAACCACCAACACGGCGGGCCTTAACTTCCAGGCTGGGCATGATGTTCTCCATAGCCTTCTCGAACATCTCCAGGGGATCGTTGCCGGACTTTTCTTTTACCAGCTCAAAAGCATCATAAACGATCTTCTGAGCGACGCCCTTCTTGCCATCCAGCATTACGCTGTTGATCAAGCGGGTTACCATTTTAGAATTGTACAAAGGATCAGCCAAAACGTCACGCTTTGCAATGTTACCTCTTCTAGGCATCTTTCTTCCCTCCTTCACAGAATGATATCATCGGTACTCGAAAGCAAAAAACTCCCGTTGTGCCACACAAAAGGTCTATCAATATATTAAGACGCCTTTGATGATGGCGGGGTAAACAGTTAATTACTTCTTAGCAGCACCGGCCTTGGGGCGCTTTGCGCCGTACTTGGAGCGGGCCTGGTTACGGTTGGCCACACCCTGGGTATCCAGAGTACCACGGATAATGTGGTAACGAACACCGGGCAAGTCCTTAACACGGCCGCCACGAATCAGTACTACGCTGTGCTCCTGCAGGTTGTGGCCGATACCGGGGATGTAAGAGGTTACCTCGATACCATTCGTGAGCTTAACACGGGCTACCTTACGAAGAGCAGAGTTGGGCTTCTTGGGCGTCATGGTACGAACAGCAGTGCAAACACCACGCTTCTGGGGGCTGTTAGCATCGCTGTAGGACTTGTCCAGAGAGTTATAGCTCTTCTGCAGAGCAGGAGCAGTGGACTTACGGACAGACACCTCACGGCCTTTGCGTACAAGCTGGTTAAAAGTAGGCATTTTGTTCTCCTTTCTTAATAGTATTTGCAAAGACGCCTTGCGGCAAACTTTGCACACAAACAAGCTGCACCTTTCGGCGCAACAACTTTATTCTACACATTCGCTTTATCGATGTCAACAGTATTTTTAAAAAAACCTTGGTTAATTCACCAAATTCTTTTTTGCAGCTTTTAAATGCAGCAGCTGTTCCAGCCCCTGCTGGGCTGCCAGCAAAATCAGCGGCAGCAGTCCTACCAGGTAGCGGGAGCGGGTTTCCCACAAAAGAAGAAACACTCCTGCACCCAGCAAAGCAATGAGCACCGTCCATACAAGCCCACTGCACTGTTTGCTTCTTGCCTGGCCTATGGCCGCTGCTGACAATCCTGTGCAAACCACCAGCTGTTGGGCGTTGGCAATCAAAATAAATATCTGCCAATAACTGCCCTGTGGTGTCACCCACTGCTGGAGCCAGCCTTGATTGACCGGGTCAATGCTCAATTTATGCCCGCCAAAATAACTTCCATCCGCCCAGGTATAGGCCAGCTTCCGGGCAATGTGGTCTGCCAATCCCGCCGGTCCGTACGCCTGCAATCTGGCCTTAATTTCCTGCACTGCGTGCTGGGTGCGGGCTTCGGCGCTGGGCAATGCCTGACTGGTCATGTGATCCTGCTCATCGTAACCACCCGGATTTTTAAGGCCCATCATCACATAGTGCATGGGCGGCAGTCGGTAGCGCTCCAGCTCCGTGGTGTCCAGGATAGGATTATGTGCCAAAATTACCGACCACAGCCCCATCAAAAGAGCAAACACAACCGCCCCGGTGCAAGCAGCCGCTATACCCCGCTGGCTGGACAGCAGCCACCAAAGCACCAATGCTACAAACACAATCAGCACGGTTGGCTTAATTCTATATCCCACAAAGGCAGCAACGCCCATCCCTGCTGCCAGCAGCAGCCGTGTGCCGCCTGTAACCCGGTTCCACTGCTGGGCCAGCAGCAACGCAAGGCAAGCCAATGGCATAGAGAGTGTATCGGTATAAAAAATAGGCCCGTACAGCCATAGACCTGCACAACCAAAGCAGCCCACTGCCACAGCCAGCGCTCGCTGTGCTCCCCATTGACGATGCGCCACCCGCCATAGCATCAGGATGGATGCATCAATGGCCAGCAGATTGAACAAAATACCACTGGTAAGGGACGAAAAACCTGCCAGGCTGCCAGCAATAAATACAGGCGCCAGCAGCAGCGCCAAAAAAAAGTTGTTGTTGGACTCCAAAAAATACTGCGAATCAATTTGAATGCTGCCGCTGGTGGTAATTTCCAGGGCTCCGTGGTACACACGCCCAAAGTCCCAAGCTGGTTCTACCTTGACCGCAAAGGCAAAGGCCCCCGCTGCCAGCACAAACACGCAAAAGGCCAGCCAAAACAGGCGGTCGGCTGTGCAGGGCTGCAGCCGGGCTATTCCCCTTCCCAATCCCCACAAGACTGCCAGAAGTGCCAGAGCCACCAGTGCCGATTGCCAGCCTACCGTAACAATGCACAGCAGCCACACAAGAGCAAAAAATACCACGGCAGTCCACACGGCAGCTTTCTGCAACAGATGTATCACCATTGGATGCTCTCCCTTTCTGTACTGTAATAATAAAGCATTGATTTCCTGCCCAGATGCAAAAGGAGAGGCCACCCCGCAGGGCAGCCTCTCCATTGTATTGCCTGTTCCCGAATACTGGGCCAGCAGTGTTACTCAGCGCTGGAATCCAGCTCCAGTTCCTGCTCTGCAGAATCGGCCTCTACCTCAGCGGGTACGATGCCCAGTTCCTCCTGCTCACGGCGAACCAGCTCGGCTTCCACCTCATCCAGACCGGTACCGGCAGGAATGAGCTTACCGATGATAACATTTTCCTTCAGGCCCATCAGCGGGTCTACCTTACCCTTGATAGCGGCTTCGGTCAGAACACGGGTGGTCTCCTGGAAGGAAGCGGCGGACAGGAAGCTGTCGGTGGACAGAGAAGCCTTGGTGATACCCAGCAGAACATCGGTGTACTCAGCCAGCTTCAAGCCTTCCTCGCCAGCGGCAATGCGCTCCATAATGGCAGCGTTCTGGCTTTCCACTTCCATCTTGTCAGCCAGTGCGCCGCCAATGAGGGTGGTGGAACCAGCGTCGTCCACACGAACCTTACGCATCATCTGACGCACGATAACCTCGATGTGCTTATCGTTGATTTCTACACCCTGCAGGCGGTATACCTTCTGAACTTCCTGAATCAGGTAGTTCTGTACGGCGATACGGCCCTTGATGGCCAGGATGTCATGGGGGTAAGCATGACCCTCGGTGATCATGTCGCCCTTCTCCAGCTGCTGACCGTCGGTAATACGGATGCGCTGACCGAAGGGAATCAGGTAGCTCTTCTCGGCAGGTGCACCGTTCTCGTCCACACCGGTCACAACCACATGACGGTTCTTCTTGCTGTCGTCGATGTGGGCGGTACCAGCAATTTCGGTCATGATGGCCAAAGCCTTGGGACGGCGGCTCTCGAACAGCTCCTCAACACGGGGCAGACCCTGGGTGATATCCTCAGCAGATGCGATACCGCCGGTATGGAAGGTACGCATGGTCAGCTGGGTACCGGGCTCACCGATGGACTGAGCAGCGATGATACCAACGGATTCACCGATGCGAACGGGATCGCCGTTTGCCAGGTTGGAGCCGTAGCAGTGTGCACAGGTACCCACCTTGGCACGGCAGTTCAGCACGCTGCGGATTTCCAGGCTGGTAATGCCGGCAGCTTCAATCTTTTCGGCATCAAACAGGTCCATCATCTTGCCCTTGGGTACGATAACGGCACCGGTAGCGGGATCGCATACATCGCCCACAGCGTAACGGCCAATCAGACGCTCACGGAAGCTTTCGATTTCTTCCTTGCCTTCCCGGATATCGGAAACCCAGATACCCTCGGTAGCACCACAGTCTTCCTCACGGACGATTACATCCTGAGAAACATCAACCAGACGACGGGTCAGGTAACCGGAGTCAGCGGTACGCAGAGCGGTATCGGCCATGCCCTTACGAGCACCACGGCAGGAAACGAAATATTCCAGAATGTTCAGACCTTCACGGTAGTTAGCACGGATGGGCATCTCGATGGTCTTACCTGCGGTGTTTGCAAGCAGACCACGCATGCCGGCCAGCTGCTTAATCTGGTTCATAGAACCACGAGCACCGGAATCCGCCATCATGAAGATGGGGTTGCGGTCTTCCAGGTTGTCGGCCAAAGCCTTGGAAACCTTGTCAGTGGTCTCCTGCCAAATCTGGATTACGCCGTTGTAGCGCTCCTCGTTGGAGATAAGACCACGGTTAAACTGCTTAATCACCTTGGAAACCCGCTCATCGGCCTCGGCCAGCAGTTCGGGCTTCTGGGGAGGAATCACAGCGTCACACACAGCAACGGTAATGCCGCTGATGGTGGAGTACTTGTAACCCTGAGCCTTGATGCGATCCAGCATCTCGCTGGTGGGTTTGGTGCCATGTACAGCCAGGCAGCGGCTGATGATGTCCGGCAGGTTCTTTTTGGTAACCTGGAAGTTGACCTCGTAGTGGAACATAGCCTCGGGGTCGTTGCGGTCCACATAGCCCAGGTCCTGAGGAATGGGCTGGTTGAAGATGATGCGGACCACTGTGGTCTCCACCAGACGGCTGCGCATCTCACCGTTTACCTCCATGGTACGGCGCACCTTGATGCGGGCATGGAGGGTGATTACCTTATCGGTGTAAGCCATAATGGCTTCTTCCTCATCACGGAACACCTTGCCTTCGCCCTTGTCCCCTTCGTTGACCATGGTCAGGTAGTAGGAACCCAGAATCATATCCTGGGTGGGCACAGCAACAGGGCAGCCGTCAGAGGGCTTCAGCAGGTTACCGGAGGCCAGCATCAGCATCTTGGCTTCACGCTGGGCTTCCTTGCTCAGGGGCAGGTGCACAGCCATCTGGTCACCGTCGAAGTCGGCGTTGAAGGCGGTACATACCAGGGGATGCAGCTTGATGGCGTGACCCTCTACCAGCACCGGTTCAAAGGCCTGGATGCCCAGACGGTGCAGGGTGGGTGCACGGTTCAGCATAACGGGATGACCCTTAATGACGGTTTCCAGGCTATCCCACACTTCGGTGCGGGTGCGCTCTACCATCTTGCGGGCGCTCTTGATGTTGTTGGCCAGGCCCTTTTCTACCAGGTCCTTCATAACAAAGGGCTTGAACAGCTCCAGAGCCATCTCCTTGGGCAGACCACACTGGTACATCTTCAGCTCGGGGCCTACAACGATAACAGAACGGCCGGAGTAGTCAACACGCTTACCCAGCAGGTTCTGACGGAAGCGGCCCTGCTTACCCTTGAGCATATCAGACAGGCTCTTGAGGGGGCGGTTGTTGGGGCCGGTGACGGGACGGCCACGGCGGCCGTTATCAATCAGGGCGTCCACAGCCTCCTGCAGCATACGCTTTTCGTTGCGCACGATGATGTCGGGCGCGCCCAGCTCCAGCAGACGCTTGAGGCGGTTGTTGCGGTTGATGACACGACGGTACAAGTCGTTCAGGTCACTGGTGGCAAAACGGCCGCCATCCAGCTGCACCATGGGACGGATGTCCGGGGGAATAACCGGAACAACATCCATAATCATCCACTCGGGACGGTTGCCGGAGTGACGGAATGCCTCCACCACTTCCAGACGCTTCAAAATACGAACACGCTTCTGGCCGCCGGCATCTTCCAGCTCGCTGCGCAGCTGGGTGCGCAGTTCTTCCAGATCCAGCTCTGCCAGCAGTTCCTTAACGGCCTCGGCACCCATGCCGGCCCGGAACTCGTCCTCATAGCGTTCCCGCATTTCGTGGTATTCTTTTTCGCTCAGCAGCTGCTTTTTCTCCAGGGGAGTGTAACCAGGATCGATTACAATGTAGCTTGCAAAGTAAAGTACCTTTTCCAGCTGACGGGGGCTGATGTCCAGCATCAGACCAATACGGCTGGGAATGCCCTTAAAGTACCAGATGTGGGATACAGGGGCAGCCAGCTCGATGTGGCCCATGCGCTCACGGCGCACCTTGGATTTGGTTACTTCCACGCCGCAGCGTTCACAAACCTTGCCCTTGTAGCGAATGCGCTTGTACTTGCCGCAATGGCACTCCCAGTCCTTGGTAGGTCCAAAGATGCGCTCGCAGAACAGGCCTTCCCGCTCAGGCTTCAGGGTGCGGTAGTTGATCGTTTCCGGCTTTTTCACCTCGCCGTAGCTCCATGCACGGATCTGGTCGGGAGAGGCAAGGCCGATCTTGATCGAATCGAAATCGTTATATTCCATTAAACGAACCCTTCCTTTTCTAATATCTCGGTGATTGGGGTTGGCACGGGAGGGGCCTCCCGCCCTGTGGCGGGGGCCGCTTCTCCTGTGCTGTTTGGGTCAGCTTTGAATATCAATACTCGCCGTCAAAGTTCATATCGTCTGCATAGAGGTCGTCGGATTCAAAGACATCTTCCATGCCGCCGAATACTTCCTCTGCATCGGGATCAGACTCTGCGTCCTGGATGCTGTACTCATCGTTCAGCTCGTTTTCCACCAGAACATCCTCGCCCATGGGCAGGTCACGGGTATCGAAGCCGGGTTCTTCATCATCGAAGTTCTGCTTCAGGTCGATTTCCTCGCCCTCAGCATCCTGCACCCGAACGGCCAGACCCAGGCTCTGCAGCTCCTTAATGAGCACGCGGAAGCTTTCGGGAATGCCGGGCTTGGGTACGGGCTGGCCCTTTACAATGGCCTCGTAGGTCTTTACACGGCCCACCACATCGTCCGACTTCACGGTCAGGATTTCCTGCAGGGTGTAGGCGGCGCCGTAAGCTTCCAGGGCCCATACTTCCATCTCACCGAAGCGCTGACCGCCGAACTGAGCTTTACCGCCCAGAGGCTGCTGGGTAACCAGGCTGTAAGGACCGGTGGAACGGGCGTGAATCTTATCGTCTACCAGGTGATGCAGCTTCAGGTAGTACATATAACCAACGGTTACACGGTTATCGAACTTCTCACCGGTACGGCCGTCGTATACAGTGCTCTTGCCATCCTCATCCAACTCAATCTTGGAGAAATCGATTACATGGCCAATTTCGGGCCGCATAATCTTATCCAGCTTGGTGGGATATTCAGGCATAGCGCCGCTGTGATTCTTTTCCCGGGCCTCGTTGAAGCAGGCACGGATGTCCTGTTCGTGAGCGCCATCAAATACGGGGGTCATGATCTTCCAGCCCAGAGCCTTGGCTGCGTAGCCCAGGTGAACTTCCAGAACCTGACCGATGTTCATACGGGAGGGAACGCCCAGGGGGTTCAGCACGATATCCAGCGGAGTACCGTCTGCCAGGAAGGGCATATCCTCCTGAGGCAGAATGCGGGATACAACACCCTTGTTACCGTGACGACCAGCCATCTTATCGCCCACGCTGATTTTGCGCTTCTGGGCAATGTAGCAGCGTACTACCTGACGAACGCCGGGCTGAAGCTCATCGCAGTTTTCGGGGGTGAATACCTTCACATCCACGATGATGCCGTACTGACCATGGGGTACACGCAGAGAGGTATCACGCACTTCACGGGCCTTCTCACCAAAGATGGCACGCAGCAAACGCTCCTCGGCGGTCAGCTCGGTCTCGCCCTTGGGGGTGACCTTACCAACCAGGATATCGCCTGCCTTTACCTCGGCACCAATGCGGATGATGCCCCGTTCGTCCAGATCCTTCAAGGCTTCCTCGCCCACGTTGGGGATGTCGCGAGTGATTTCCTCAGGTCCCAGCTTGGTCTCACGGGCTTCCGTCTCGTATTCCTCGATGTGAATGGAGGTGTAAACATCCTCACGCACAATCTTTTCGTTGATGAGAACGGCGTCCTCGTAGTTGTAACCTTCCCAGGTCATGAAGCCGATGAGGGCGTTCTTACCCAAGCTGATTTCGCCATTCTTGGTAGCGGGGCCGTCAGCCAGCACCTGGCCAGCCTTTACTTCCTCGCCCTTGGAAACAATGGGCCGCTGGTTTACACAGGTGCCCTGGTTGGAGCGCATAAACTTAATCAGCTCGTACTCGTCGGTGGTGGTCTTGCTGGTGCGAACTACAATCTTATCGGCATCCACACGCTCTACCACGCCGGGGTTGCGAGCCAGTACACACACGCCGGAATCGCAGGCAGCCTTGTATTCCATACCGGTTGCCACAATGGGCTGCTGGGTCACCAGCAGGGGCACAGCCTGACGCTGCATGTTGGCGCCCATCAGAGCACGGTTGGCGTCGTCGTTTTCCAGGAAGGGAATCATGGCAGTTGCCACGGACACAACCATCTTGGGGCTTACGTCCATGTAATCTACCCGTTCCCGCTCGATTTCCAGAATCTCGTCACGGCGCCGAGCGTTTACACGAACCTTGGTGAAACGGCCTTCCTCATCCAGAGGCTCGTTGGCCTGGGCCACCACAAACTCGTCCTCAACATCCGCAGTCATGTAGACCACTTCGTCGGTTACAACGCCCCGCTCCTTGTCCACCTTGCGGTAGGGAGCCTCGATGAAGCCATACTCGTTGATGCGGGCAAAGCTTGCCAGGTAGGAAATCAAACCGATGTTGGGACCTTCGGGAGTCTCGATGGGACACATGCGGCCGTAGTGGCTGTAATGTACGTCACGCACCTCGAAACCGGCACGGTCACGGCTCAGACCGCCAGGGCCCAGAGCTGACAGACGGCGCTTGTGGGTCAGCTCGGCCAGAGGGTTGTTCTGGTCCATGAACTGAGACAGGGGGCTGGAACCAAAGAATTCCTTGATGGCAGCCACCACAGGGCGGATGTTGATGAGGCTCTGGGGAGTAGCCTCGTTCATGTCCTGAGCCTGCAGGGTCATACGCTCACGGATGACACGCTCCATACGGCTGAAGCCGATACGGAACTGATTCTGCAGCAGCTCACCCACGCTGCGGATACGGCGGTTGCCCAGATGGTCGATATCATCGGTTACGCCTACGCCGTGATCCAGGCCGTTCAGGTAGTTGATGGAGGAGAAGATGTCATCCAGGGTGACAGTTTTGCTGATCAGGCGATCGTGGTTCTTGATGAGCAGTTCCTTCTGCTCCTCCTCGTCCAGAGTAGCCTCCAGAATAGCCTTCAGCTCAGCGAAGTTTACACGCTCATTGATGCCGCACTCGGCTACATCAAAGGTGAAGAAGTTCTGTGCATCCACAGTGCCGTTGGTGATAACCTTAATTTCACGGTCATCCACAGTCACGAATGCTACGGATACACCTGCTGCCTCTGCCTCTTCGGCCAGCTCACGGGTGATTTTTTCGCCAGCAGCCACAATCAGTTCGCCGGTGAGGGGTGCCACAATGTCACGGGCAGCCACAAAACCGGTGATACGGCGGGCCAGAGCCAGCTTTTTGTTCATCTTGTACCGGCCAAACCGGGACATATCGTACCGGCGGGGGTCAAAGAACAGATTGTTCAGGTGGGTCTGAGCACTTTCCACGGTGGGAGGCTCGCCGGGACGCAGCTTGCGGTAGGTCTCCAGCAGGCCCTCTTCTTCGTTGTGGGTGGTGTCCTTTTCCAGGGTGGCCAGAATGCGCTCATCCTCGCCAAAGAACTCCCGAATCTGGGCATCGCTGCCCATGCCCAAGGCACGCAGCAGAACGGTTACAGGCAGTTTGCGGTTTTTGTCGATGCGCACATAGAACACATCGTTGGAGTCGGTTTCATACTCCAGCCATGCGCCCCGGTTGGGGTTCATGGTTGCGGTAAACAATTTCTTACCGGTCTTATCGTAGCTGGAGCCAAAGTACACACCAGGGCTGCGAACCAGCTGGCTGACGATAACACGCTCGGCGCCGTTGTTGATAAAGGTGCCTGCATCGGTCATGAGCGGGAAGTCGCCCATGAAGATCTCCTGCTCCTTTACCTCGCCGGTTTCCTTGTTCAGCAGGCGGGCCGTTACACGCAGAGGGGCAGCATAGGTGGTATCGCGCACCTTGCACTCCTTGATGCTGTATTTAGGCTCACCCAGATGGTAATCCACAAACTCCAATGCCAGATTGCCGGTAAAATCCTCAATGGTGGCAATGTCCCGGAATACCTCTTTCAGGCCCTCGTCCAAAAACCAGCGGTACGAGTTCTTCTGAACCTCGATGAGGTTGGGCATGGTGATGACCTCATCAATCCGGGAAAAGCTCATTCTTTCGGTTTTGCCAAGGTTCACAGGCTTGACCTTCATCATAAAAAGCTTCCACTCCTATCCTGTTTCTTATACATTGTTGGGGGCACGCTTGTGGGGCTTCCGCTTGTTCGATGAAATTTTGTGCATCTTTCACAAACTTTCACCCGCTTTTTGTACATGCTTCTGCTTTTAGGGCGTGTTATTCCAATTATGCTATACTACAAGAGTATACCGCCTAAAAAGCCCAGTGTCAAGCCATTTTTCGGCATTTTGTAAAAAAAGAAACCCAGGCTTGATACGCCCGGGTCGGTGTGGTTTAATTACTGGTTTTCGCAGCTCTCCTGAACCATCTGCGCAAAGGATACCCCTGCCAATTCCTGGTTCACCTGCTGGCTGATGCGCCGGTACACTGCCTGAAAAGCACACAGGCCAGACGCACCACGGTTGCACTCCTCGCAATCCTGCAAACAGCGAGAAAGGCTATACGGCCCTTCCACAGCAGAGATAACATCCAGCAAACTGATTTCCTCCGCAGGGCGGGCCAGTTCGTAGCCGCCCCGGTTACCTTTATAGCTCACAGCAATGCCGCTGCTCACCAGCTTGCCCAAAATTTTAAGGGCAAACCGCAGCGAGACATGCATCTCCTCGCTGATTGAGCGGGCATCCATGCGCCGCTGTGTTTTTGCCAAACAGTAAATGATGCGAACGGCATAGTCGGATTCCTGTGTAATATGCATAGCTGCATAGTTCCTTTCTTTTTACGGCAGAGCAGCTGCTCAGCCAAAACTACACTTTAAAAATCTAGTTAAACTATATCAGTAAATGTTTCTTTTGTCAAATCCATCCCAAAAGAAAACCGCCGCCGGTCGGGTCGCCGGCAGCGGTTTTACCACAAAGTACTCAAGCAGAAACTCGCTCTATCTTAGATGCAGCCCAGCCAAACACCAGCCGCACCAGCGGACCGGCTACCACCAGCTGCCAGAACAGTGCCATGGGAAAGTTAAGCACCGTGGTCTGAATCCAGGCGGCCACCAGCTCTGCCCCTGCATGCTTGTACAGCACTGTGGCAATCAAGCTCATGAGCGGGCACATCAGGCAGACAATAAAGGAGGAAATGGCCAGCAAAATAAACACCGGCTTATCCTGCCCAGGGGTAAACAAACGAAACGCCAACTTCTGCGCCAGCCGTTCCACTAGAAACAATTCCAATACAATGGCCACAGGCCACAAAACCACCAGTTCGCCAAAAGCCATCAAAAACACCTGGTTGGACATACCGCCCACCGCCAGCGAAACATTGTAACACACCATGCCATACACCATTACAAAGGCCATGGCTGCGGTAAAAATCACATTTTGCAGTTTTGTTTTCGGCATCGGGAAACACTCCTCTTAATCTTTTTCAAAATCAGGAATTGTGTTGTTCGTTATCAGAGGGCGCCCGAAGCACTCATGTATCGTTTCCAATCTAACCAATTCAGCAACACCCCTTGCAAATCTCTTGCCAGGGGCAGCTTTAACAGGATATCATACTTGCTAAAATTGCGCAAGGCATTTTGCTTGTGCACCAAACAAAAAAATCGGCAGCACTCCCTCGTGGGAGCGCCGCCGATGATGCCGGGGTCGCTTTCGTATTGTGCTTGCAGGTTCTATTGGGCCGGCACATCCAATCCACAGGACGCCGGACATAGAACAGATGGTATTTTATCGCTTATGCCCCTTGAAAATCTCAATTTCCTCGGCCGGCAGCTCATGACGGAATTCTCGCTCGGTGCGGCGGAGATTACCGCAGATGCACTGTTCTTCGCCACGGGCATCCAGCGGTATATAACAGCCGCACTGGGTGCACCGGGCATACAGGCCTGGTTTGCGCTTGAATTCCTTGGCAAAAAAGCCGGTTGCCTTGGGGCCATGGCCTACATAGGAAAACACCATGGAAGCCTTCAGTTCCTCCTGCTGTTTTTTCAGCTTGCTTTCGTCCACATTCCAATTCTGCATCATAATCCAACGCTCCCTTGTATGGTGTTAGAAATCAATCCAGGAAATCCCGCAGCTTTTTGGAGCGGCTGGGATGGCGCAGCTTGCGCAGTGCCTTGGCTTCAATCTGGCGGATACGCTCACGGGTTACCTCAAACTCGTGGCCTACCTCCTCCAAGGTACGGGGACGGCCGTCCTCCAGGCCAAAGCGCAGGCGCAGAACCTTTTCCTCACGGGGGGTCAGGCTTTGCAGCACGCTGGACAGCTGTTCTTTCAGCAGGGTGTGGCTAGCAGCCTCGGCTGGCACAGGTGCATCCTCGTCGGGGATGAAGTCGCCCAGGTGGCTGTCCTCCTCCTCACCAATGGGAGTTTCCAGGCTCACAGGCTCCTGAGCTACCCGCATGATTTCCCGCACCTTTTCCACCGGCATATCCAGCGCCTCGCTGATTTCGTCGGCGGTGGGCTCATGACCGTTCTGGTGCAGCAGCTGGCTGGAAACCTTCTTTACCTTGTTGATGGTTTCCACCATGTGCACCGGGATACGAATGGTACGGGCCTGGTCGGCAATGGCACGGGTAATAGCCTGCCGAATCCACCAGGTAGCATAGGTGGAGAATTTAAAGCCCTTGGTGTGGTCAAACTTTTCCACCGCTTTAATCAGGCCCAGGTTGCCTTCCTGAATCAAATCCAAAAACTGCATGCCACGGCCCACATAACGCTTTGCAATGGAAACCACCAGACGCAGGTTTGCCTCGCTCAAGCGCTGCTTGGCCTTCTCCCCTTTCAGGATGGCAGTTTCCAGATTGCGCAGCTCAATCTTATCCTCGGTGGGCAGGGCGTCCTTTTCGCTGGCCAGCCAGATACGGCGCTCATCGCTGCTCAGCTCCTCGTCGTGCTCAATCTGCCAGATTTTCTGGTACTTGGTCTGTTTCAGCTCTACCGCCTTGCCACCGTCCAGAATTTCCAGTGCCAGACGAATTTCCTCGTCGCTGCTCAGCAGGGGCACCCGGCCAATCTCCTTTAGGTAAACCTTCACCGGGTCATCAATGGCTACGCCTTCGGCGGACAGGGCACTCTCGAACAAATCCACGCTGTCCTCGGTAAGGGTGAAATTGTCCATATCACTGCTCGGTTCATCCACAATTTCCACATTGTGGCTTTCCAGTGTTTCGTACAGCTTATCAATCTGTTCCACATCAAAGCCGGTATCATCAATGGCATCATTGATTTCCTTGGTGGTCAGCTTGCCGTTCCGTTTACCGGTTTCAATCAGTTCACGGATTGTAATTTTTTTCTCTGCCATAATTTGCACTTCCTCCTGAATCGGTCAAAATAGCGTTATAAAAATCCCTGTGCAATAACGCACGGAATGAAGATGGTTTTTATTCAGCTCCCCCGCCCTTTTTGCGGCGCAGCTGCTCAAAGTAATCGTTCAGCTGGTCATTGTTCATCTGGGCTGCACTGGTGCTGACCGGGCGGTTGCTATGGATTCGCTCCAGGTACATTTCCACATCCCGCCGTCCAATGCCCACATCGTAGTTGCGGGCCAGCAAACGAGCCAGCAGATTCATCAGTTCCTCCGGCAGGCGGAGAGCCAGGTTTGTTAAATCCGGTGTCATTCCCTGCTGGCAGCAGGTAAGAATAGCACCGTAGGCTTTGCCCATATCCTCCATCAAAAAATCATCCGGGCCCAGCTGCTGTTGAATCAGCGGAATAAACTCCGGGTTGCGAATCATTGCTGCCACCAGCTGCTGCTCTGCACTGGCTACTCCCAGGGCTTTTTCGCTGTTCATGGTATTGTAGGGCAGGCGGATGTCCGCTGTCAGTCCTTCGTTCAGCAATTCCCGCTGCCGCTGCTTTTGGCGGCGGCGCTGGTTGCTTTTTTTCAGCGCCTCCAGCTGGTTTAAAATTGCAATTTTAGAAACATCCGTTTCCTCCGCCAACCTCCCAGCATAGATATCCTGCTCGGTGGGGCTTATTTTATCCGCCAGCACCCGAATGGCCTGTTTAATGTATTCAGCCCGCTGGGCCGGCTGGGTGATATCATATTGCTTGCGCACCTTTTGCAGCTTATATTCAATGGCATTGCTGGTGCCATTGAGCAAGCGGTCAAAAGCATCCTTGCCAAATTTTTTAATGAATTCATCCGGGTCCTTTGCGTTGGGGATGTTCAGCACCAATACACGCACCGGGCTTTCTGCAAACAGCTCCAAACTGCGGGCTGTGGCTTTTTGGCCTGCTTCGTCCGAGTCATAGCAAAGCACCACTTCATCGGCGTACTCTGCCAGCAAGCGCACCTGGTCCGCCGTAAGGGCGGTGCCGCAGGCGGCTACCGCTGTGTCGTAGCCTGCCTGGTGCAGGCTGATTACATCCATGTATCCTTCACACAGAATATACCTGCGGCTGGTACTCTTTTTGGCCAGATTCAGGGCAAACATGGCCTTGCTCTTTTTATAAACCAGTGTTTCCGGGCTGTTGATGTACTTGGGTTTTTCGTCTCCCAGTACCCGGCCGCCAAAGGCAATTACATTGCCCCGCAAATCAAAAATAGGGGTCATCACCCGGCCGCGGAACGCATCGTACAGGTTGCCCCGTTCACTGCGCTTTACCAAACCGGAGGCCAAAAGCTCCTCGGTGGTGTAACCCTTTGCCTTGAGATGGTCCAAGGCTGCCCCAAACTGATCCGGTGCATAGCCCAGGCCAAACCGCCGGATGGTGGCATCGCTCAACCCCCGCCCTCGCCAGTAACTTCTGGCCTGCTGGGCTTGGGGTGTGGTTCCGTTCAGCTGCTCAAAGTAAAAGCGGGCGGCCTCCTTGTTGATGGCCAGCACCCGGCTTCTCAGCCGCCCTACCTGGTCGTCCTCCTCTGGCAGGGGCATACCGGCACGGCCCGCCAGATATTTCACTGCTTCCACATAATCCAGATTGTTGATTTTTTTAATAAAGGTAATTACATCGCCACCCGCTCCGCAGCCAAAGCAATAAAAGCTCTGGGTGTCCGGGTATACCACAAAGGAGGGGGTTTTTTCGCTGTGAAAGGGGCACAATCCCGTGGGGGTACGGCCCCGATGGCGCAGCTGTACATAACTGCCAACCACATCGGTGATATCACACCGACGCACCAGTTCTTCCAGATATTCGTGGGGAATCACTGCACCCTCTCCTTTCTTTTACCAAAATATAAACAGGGCTCCATTCAGCGCCGTTCAAACCCCTTATAGCGGGTTCCCTGAACCGTTAGCGTACCCATGTCTCCCTGGGTCAGCAAACCATATTCCCTGCCAGAAAGAGCAAGCTCCATCCTCTTTCCGTTTTCCACCTCAAAGGTAGCAAAGTAGCGTGTCTGGCGGTTGTGGCTGCACCATTCCCGCTTTGCCACTACCTGAGCCTCCATGGTAAGTATAGGGGATGCATTGTTTTTGCACCACCGCACCAAACCGGCCAGGATGTTAAAAACCAGCACTCCCACAACCAGCAATCCGCCCAGCCGAATAATCCAGGGAATTATTTGAAATTCCATTCCATATCCCATACCCATTGCTGTCACCTTCTTCACAAAATATGCCATTTTCGGGGCACAAACAATTCCTCAAACACACGCACTGCATAAGCATCGCTCATGCCGCTGATGTAGTCCATCACACCGCGATCAATGCCTTCCCGGTATGCAATGGCCAAAAAGCCTTCGGGCAGAAGCGCCGGCTGGTTGCTGTAATGCTCATACAACGCACCGATGATGTTATCCACCTTATCTTCTTCCTTTTTGGCCACCTTATCCACATACACCGTTGCATACATAAAACTATGCAGTGTGTTATAGGCCTGGTCCACAGCCGGGCTGAAGTGCAGGCCCCACTCTACTCCATTGGCAATCATGTCCGAAAGCAGCGTGGCAATGCGCTGGCTTTTGGTCTCGCCCAGCACCTGGCGCACTTCCTGTGGCAGCTGTTCCTGCCGCAGTACCCCCGCAGTGATGGCATCCTCAATATCATGGTTCATGTAGGCGATGCGGTCGGCATAGCGTACCGCACACCCCTCCAGCGTTGCAGGCCAGGCCCCTTTTGTGTGGCAGATAATGCCATTGCGTACCTCCCAGGTAAGATTGAGGCCCTGAAACTCCCGCTCCAGGCAATCCACAACCCGCAAACTCTGCTGGTAATGTCGAAAGCCGTGGGGACTAAGCTGGTTCAACGCCCGCTCTCCCGCATGTCCAAAGGGGGTATGCCCTAAATCGTGGCCCAGAGCAATGGCTTCGGTAAGGTCCTCATTCAGGCGCAGTGCCCTGGCAATGGTGCGGGCAATCTGGCTGACCTCCAGGGTATGGGTAAGCCTAGTGCGGTAATGATCCCCTTCCGGCGAAAGAAACACCTGAGTCTTTTGCTTGAGCCGCCGAAAGGATTTACAGTGAATGATTCTATCCCGATCCTGCTGGTAGCAGGTTCGGATGGGACAAGGTTCCTCTGGGCGCATCCTGCCCCGGCTGGCAGCACTGTGGGCTGCGCTGGGTGCCAGAATCTGCTGTTCAATCTGCTGGGTGTGTTCCCGAATGGTTTCCATTCTGCCTGCCCCCTTTTTCAGAAATTTTGCAGCAAAAAAGCCATCTGTATACTATATACGAGAACAGGAGCTAAAACACTTTCAAAAGAGAAAAAATTTTTTAAAAAGGCGTATAAAAGGGCTGGGATACCACCGGAACCACTGCACCCCTGGTCAGTTCCTGAAATGCAGGCAGTAAGGGCGCTTCGGCTCCCTGGGGCATGGTCCCCTTCAAAAAAACCTGGTCGGTGAATACCGGCTCCTCCATGCGAGCCCCTACCTCTGCAAACAACAGCATTGCTCGTTCATACAAGCTGTAATCCACTGTTACCTCCACCGTTACACAGCTGCGAACCGTCACAATTTTGGCAGCTTGCAAAGCTTGCGAGGCGCTTTCGGTATAAGCTCTTACCAATCCGCCGGTTCCCAACAGAGTGCCGCCAAAGTAACGGGTTACCACCACAATGCAGTCGGTAAGTCCTGCGTGCTGAATGGCTTCCAGCACCGGCAGTCCAGCAGTTTTGGCCGGCTCTCCATCGTCCGAATAACGCATTCGGCCATCCTGCCGCAGTACATAGGCATAAACATTGTGCCGAGCCGTTCGGTTGGCTGCCCGAGTCTGCTCTAAAAAGGCCAGGGCCTTTTCCTCGGTATCGGCAAAGCTGGCACTGGCAATAAAGCGGCTGCGTTTTTCCTCAATTTCAGCCACACTGGTGCCCTGTAGGGTTCGGTAATCCTGCATGGAACGGCTCCTTTCTGAACTGGATACGACTTGCTGCACAGGCCTGCTTCTCTAACAGGCAGGGCGGCACGCCTGTGCTGCAAGGCTTGGATTTTGCCCGGTTCATTTCCAATACTGGCCATGAAGGAGGGCAATCCTGCATCATAAAAGAAAAGACAACAAAAAAGGCGGTTTGTAACAAACCGCCTTTTTGGCATTTGATTTTACTTCTTGAGACCGAAACGACGGTTGAAGCGATCAACGCGTCCGCCGGTGTCAACCAGCTTCTGCTTACCAGTGTAGAAAGGATGGCACTTGGAGCAAACTTCCACATGGATAGCGGGCTTGGTGGAATGGGTCTTAATCACTTCGCCGCAGGCGCAGGTGATGGTGCACTCCACATAGTTGGGATGGATACCCTGTTTCATTCTTTTCACCTCTTTCGGTTAATGACTTTTGGGGCCATGCTTGAGCCATGTGCCCATCACAACCTTCAATAGGAGGCTACCAGCATACGCCATCCTGTGCGTATGGAGCAGCCATCGGAACGATTGCCTATCTACTATACCATAGCTTTTTGCAAAAGGCAAGTATTTTTTCGCCCAGATTCGCTTCCTGCGGCATTTTTTCTGCCCGGCTTGCAGGCAATCAAACTTGCCGCAAAACTTCTGGCAAAGCAGCGCTGCTCCATCTCACCGGGCCAGCCGGTATGATTCCGTACCATTTGTGGATAGCACCGGTTCGTTTCAGCTCAGATACTGTTGCCAGTACTCTTCCAAAGTCAGGTTGTTCTCCACCATAAACTGAGCCAGCTCTACCCCCACATAACGCCAGTGCCAGGGCTTGAACTCCACGCCAGTAATGTCCTGCTTGTCTTCTGGGTAGCGCAGCACAAAACCGTAGTCGGCGGCATTCTGCTGCAACCAGGCAAACTCTCTGCTCTCCGAGATGGAGTTCTGGTTCTTGTGCAGGTCGTCTTCCGGCAGCAAATCCACACCCAGGCCGGTGTTGTGGTCCGATTCATAGGCCTTTTGCTCAATGCGCTGGGCAGCCTGTTCCGCTTCTGCTCCAGCAAGGCCCTGGCTTTCGGCGTTGCTCAGCTCTTGTTCGTAAAAGCTTTGCTGGCGCTCGGGGCCACGGTAGCCGGAAATCACCTGCATCTGGATGCCCGCCCGACGGGCTGCCGCATCCATTGCCTGAAAGGCTTCCACCACTCTTGCGTCCATCTCAAAGCCCGCATCGTTGATAACAGCCGTCTCCGGTTCAAATCCATCTGGCAAGGGGGTACCAGGGCCTGCCAGCACCACAAACCAATCCTCAGCGGTTACATTGGGGCCTTGGATCTCTTGTGACTCTTGCATTTGGGCTTGTTCTTCTTCAGGATCTTGCTGAGGCAAAACCTCCTGAGATTGAGCATCCTGGTCGGCAGCCATCTCCAAGCCCATTCCTGGGTTTTGCTCTCCATTCTGCTTGCTGCCTTTGCCGGCCATGCTCATGCTCAGCAAAACCACCAATGCTACCAAAGCAACCACTGCCACACCCCAAAGCACCATTGCAAACTGCCTGGATACTCCATGAAAAAGTTGGCGTGTTTCTTCTGCTTCTTGCTGCTGTCGCTGAACCCCAGCCTCTGCATTTTCCATCCGCTTTACTTCTTCTTTTGTAAAATAGTTCATCTCATGAGCCATACTAAACTGCTTCCTTTTCTGTATTCTTCCAAGGCCCACACTGAAGCAGGCTCATTGTTGCAGTCAGCCTATTTATGCCACCGCATTCCGGCTTGCTGTTAGTATTCCATTGCCTTCCGTGCCTGGTAGGCCTGTTTGCTGCGATTGAAAGCGGCACGCCAGGCAAGTGCCATGGCAACCACAACCAGCGCATAAATTAACCCAAAGTAGAAAAACACATTCACCATGCTATTAGTATACGAAACCAGAAGGTTTTTAAAGGATGCTGGGCTTAACCGCAGATTTTCCATCTTTACAAAGATTCTAAACAAGATGGGAACCAGCACGCAGAACAGTGCCGCACCGGAAAAAGCATTGATGCACCAACGCAGACGAGCTGGCGCTGTGCGTTGCACACTCAACACCAAAATCAGGGCAATTAAAGTAACGCCTGCCACCACTCCTGCTGCCACCCAGGCCAGCTTTGTGAGCTTGGGCATATAGGCCGCCACTAGGCTGGCCAGCGAAATGCGCACATAGTTTTCGTAGTCCGTCTGGCAAAGCTGCGCCATCTGCTCCAAGGCACTGTCAATTTCATCCGTAATCTTAATGCCTCGTTCTTCCAGGCTTGCAGCCATGGCAACCTTAGCAGCCTGGCCCACTTCGGGGTGCTGCAACTTTTCTCGGTTGCCCTTATAAAACTCATCAATGGAGCGGAACAAGTCCTGCTGAATCTGCTCTGCCGTTATAAAGCTCGTCATCACCTCGCTGGACATACCGCCTGCACTGCCATAGCTGGTATAGTTTTCTTTCAGGTTCTCCAGTGCCTGAGCACTGTAACCGCTTTTCAAAACCTGCTGCTGAAGATACCCTTTATTACAAATAGTAAGTGCAACAACTCCAACTACTGATAGTAAAACAAGCAGCAAGCTAAGCACCCATGCTAATACAGCCGAAAAAAAAACGCCCTGCTTTTTATAGGTTTGCTTCATTGCCTAGTTCCTCCTTAGCTCTGCTTATCAATTACGGGGCCGGACACATACTCTGCATACACAAAGTAGCGTTCGGGGGTAAAGCCCAGCGCATCGAAGGGGTAGCAGGTATACATAATCAGGTTTTCATCGGTACGGCTAAAATCATAGGTAGTGTCATCCTGGTGATCCGCCACCTTCATATCAGTAACCCGGTAGGTGTAGGTTCCGTAATGGGTATCAATCGTTACCAAGTCGCCTACTTTTACATCCTGCAACCCATTAAAAAAGGTATTGTTATGGGCCGCCAGCAAAACGGTTTCCCCTTCGCCGGGAATGCCCGCACCGGAGGAATCGGCGTAAGTGGCTACACCACGGTTCAGCTCTTTGGTGGAATCTCCGTAGTACAGCGGGGCATCTACACTGGTGCCCGCAATGCTGATATGGCCATACTGGTCTCCCTTATTGGGGTACACCAGTTCACTGAAAGGAATCACGGTGGCATTTTTCAAATCCTGCCCCAACTGCTCATAGAGATTTGTATTTTGTGTATCCTCCAATTGGGCATCAAACAAATAGCTTGCCAGCCCTAAATAAGGCCGTGCAGTAGGCTCCACAGCCACCGTCAGCACAGCCATGGTCAATGCACAGAACAGGATGGGAGTTCCCACAAAAACCATGAATTTGCGGGCGGGCGAGACCTTTTTCCGCTGAGGTGTAGGGTCATTCTGCCCCGCTCTCGATGTCCGTGTGCGAGTTCCGCTTGTCTGCGCTGTGCGCAGGGTTCGCTCATTGCCTTTGTGTGGATTATGGTAAACCGCCATAAAACGCTCCTTTCCAAATTACCTCATGCCGTTTGCTTAAACGGAACACCAGAAGCCCCTTTCTATCGGGCAACGCTGCCACATGAAGCAACCTCTGCAAACCAATTTCCTTGGCTACAAGTCGTTTGTTGTACACTTATTTATGTTAATACAGTTTTGCTGCATCTGCCCTCTGGCATTGCCAAATCATCTTGCAAATCGCCTTTGGGGATGTAATACCGGTTCCAGTCTCCAGCACTACATTTCCCCAAAACAGGTCTGTCAGTACATCTTTTTTGGCTTAACAGAAAACATCTTTCGCTTTCCATAAATCAGACCAGACAAAACTGTCCTTATATACACAAAAAACAAGGAAAGTTAGCACCCAGGGGTCCTTTCCTTGTTTGTCAGCAAATTATGTGGCAAACACATCATTTGCCATACGAAGGATGATTACTCGCCCTTCTTAGCCTTAACTGCAGCCACGCCCAGAGCGGAAACCACAGCCAGACCCATAGCAGCTACACCAGCAGTGTTCAGACCAGTGGTCTTGATAACACCGTTGTTGCCAGTAGCAGGGGTGGTGGTAGCAGCAGCGCCTTCAGCCTCGAATGCTACGGGATTGGTGTCAGCGGTTATACCATTAACGGTAACCTTAACGCCGTTGGGCAGGGTAACCTTGCCGTCAGCGTTAACATCGATCATGCCGTAGTCAATCTCAACCTGACCGCCCAGAGCAGCCTTCAGCTCAGCCACAGCGTTGTCCAGGTTCTTCTGAACATCAGCAGCATTCAGGGTCTTGTTGTTCACCAGAGCTTCCAGATCCCGAACAGCCTTCTCTGCACGAGCGGCATCAACCTTGGAAGCATCCAGAGCGTTGACCAGGCTGTCAACCTCCTGTGCGGTTACGCCGTAGCCTGCCAGAGTGCCCTTGTACTTGTTGGCAACTTCCTGCAGCTCAGCAGTGGTAGCAGCAAAAGCAGAGGTGGCCATAACGCCAGCCAGAGCCAGAGCTGCAACGGTAGAAACTACTTTCTTCATTGGTGTCGTTCTCCTTTCTCAAAAATATTATATATATAACACGAATTTCGTGTTATATCAGGGTTAAAACCATCGTCCAAACAAATGTTTGGGCTTTGTGGCATCTCTTAACGAAGGCTCATCGCCACGGAACACAGCGGCACCGTTTTTTTCCAGATAGCGAACCATCTGGCTGCCTTCCCATTCCTCCACTTTGCGCAGAGCATCGCTCATGAGCGGAGGCCGCTTATCCATCGAGTGGGTATCGGTGGAAAGCACATGAACCAGGTTCCATTTAAAGAACTTTCGGACCATGGCCTGCCGTGAACCACTGCGCAGCAGACTGCTGGCATTCACCTGTGTTACCGCCCCGGCATTTACTAGGTCAAACAAACGGGTGGGATCACTAAGCATATAGGGGTACCGTTCCACATGAGCCAGCAGCGGAGTAATTCCCTGCAGACCAAGCTGATAAAAAACATCCTTGGCCCATGTGGGGTAAAAGGTGGGAGAAAACTCCACCAGCAAATAGTCGGTACCTTCCAGTACAAGGGGGTCCAAATCCAGCTCTACTAAGTTGGAGCTAAAAAACACTTCCGCCCCCAGCTTAAAAGCAACATCCAAGCCTTCGGCCTTCACTGCCTGCTGCAGCACTTCGTAAGCAGCGGCCCGCTTGTGAACAAACTCGTCCACCGTAATGCGCTCTGCATTAAAGTGGGGGGTAAGCGCAATCTGATTTACCCCCTGCGCCATCTGGCGGCGAATCAGCTCCAGAGACTCCTGAACATTTTGTGCCCCATCATCAATGCCAGGCAGAATGTGGCAATGCAAATCGGTCATGAGTCCACTCCTTTTATATCAACAAAGCTTTGCAAACAGCTATTTGCTGTTACTTGTAGTAACCGTACTCGTAGGAGTAATAATAGCCGGTATCCTTACTGGCGCTCTTAAGATCAAATCCGTTCAGTACCGCACCAATGATGTTGGCATTGGCAGCCTCCAGATTCTTCTTTGCCAGCTCCGCAGATTCTACGGTGGCATTGGCATGGCTTACCACAAACAGAATGCCGTCCACAATTGCACTGATTACCACAGCGTCGGTTACAACCGAAGCCGGGGGAGTATCAATAATGATGTAATCGTACTGGTCACTCAAGCTTTCCAGCAAGTTTGCCATACGGGCGCTGCCCAACAATTCGGCAGGGTTAGGCGGAACTACACCGGCAGTAATTACATCAATGTTCAGGTCGCTGAACCGCACAATGACATCTGTCGGCTTAGCCTCACCGCTCAAAATATTGGTAAGTCCCAAAGCCTTACGGTTGATTCGCAGATACTTATGTACCACCGGCTTGCGAAGGTCGCAATCAATCAGCAAAACCTTCTTGCCGCTTTCTGCCAATGTTACACACAGATTAACTGCCACATTGCTTTTTCCCTCACCAGGGATAGAACTGGTGATTGCAATCTTTTTGCAGCCGCTGCTGGCCGCAATAAAATTGATGTTGGTACGCAGGGTTTTGTAAGCCTCCACATACTGGAACGGCGCATCCTTAGAGATAATCTGCAACTTACGGGCAATGGAATGAGTCTTGTTCTTTCGATTGCTTTTTTTACTTCCAAAGCCAGGCAATTTAAAGCTCATCCTTCATCCTCCAAGTTTACATAAGGAATTACACCCAGCACTGTAAAGCCCAGATGCTTTTGAATGTCATCGTCAGTCTTGAAGGTGTTGTTCATCATCTCCCGCAGGAACACAACGCCAACGCTCAGTACCAAGCCAAGAAGACCGGCAATTGCCGTGTTCATCATCTTGTTGGGAGAAACCGGATTCTCACCTACCCGAGCATCGGAAATCACCTTTACTGAACCTGCCTCCACGGCATCCCGAACAATATCCGGCGCAATTTCCACAATCTTGCCCACAATTGCCTTGGCCTGTGCGGGATTTGCATCCTGTACCGCAATACGCATTACCTGGGTGGAATCCACGGCGGACACCTGCACCCGGTTGCGCATCTCCTCGTAGGTCATATCCAAATTCAGCGCATCAATCACCTGCTGAAGCACCGTATCGCTTTTGATAACAATGCCATATGTATTGACCAGATTCTTGGAGGTGGTAATCATATCGTTGGTAATGTTAGCATTGGCCTGATTTTGCTGGGAGTTTACAATCATGGTTGCACTTGCTTCGTACTGAGGCGTAATCAGGAAGGTTGTGACCAAAAAACCCACAATTGCACACACCAATGTGCTTGCCACAATGCTGATTGCATTATTTTTCAGCAGAAAAAATATTTCCCGCAAGTCAATGCTCTCGTATTCCTGTTCCATTCTTCGACCCCCTGAATTCACTCAACAGCCAGCGTGCTGTTTATCATTTTTATTCCATAATTAAAAAAATCAGTATTTGGTAAGTTTGTCTTTGCTGAATGTTCTATTATTAAAGCGAAAACACAAAACACACGAATTTCTTTCTAAACACACTGGCTGCTGCACAGCAAAATTGCATCATTGAAAATGCATAATTAAAATTCGCAATTCATTCGCAAACAGGGTTTCCAGAACTTCCCTACTACATGTTTCATGTTATTATCGTGTCAGATTATATCACACTCTTTTGTTATCTGCAATATTTCAAACCTGTTTTGACCATTTTTTAGCAATAGGCACAAACCTTGTATTTTTAAAAAATCTTTTTTCTGCAAAATCCATTAACAAAAGCGGGCAGCCCCTAAGGAGCTGCCCGTGAAAGGCTATTTTACAGCAAACGCTGCAATTCTTATGCCAGCACTGGTTCAAGTGCCTGAGCCAGTGCGTCTTTCTGCTGCTGGGCTTCTTCCAGATTCTTGCCTAGAGTGGTGAAGTAGGTTTTGATTTTGGGCTCGGTGCCACTGGGGCGCACCACTACGCTTGCGCCACCCCCCAAACGGTAAATCAGCACATTGGATGCAGGCAGCTGGATGGCACTCACCTGGCCAGTGGTCAAATCCGTGATTGTGCGTGCTTTATAATCTTCCACGCACTGCACCTTGTATCCTGCAATCTCTTTCAAAGGTTCCTGCCGCAGCCGCTGCATAATGCCTGCCATCTTATCCATGCCCGACAGACCCGGGAACTCAAAGCTGTCCACCAGGTTCAGATAGCGGCCGAAGGTTGCGTAGATACGCTCCAGCTCCTCCTTAATGGAAGAACCGATGCTGCGGTAGTAGGCAGCCATCTCGCAAATCAGCATACTGCCAACAATGGCATCCTTATCCCGCACATAGGAGCCAGCCAGGTAACCATAGCTCTCCTCAAAGCCAAACACAAAGCGTTCCACTTCGCCGGCAGCCTCCAGCTGGGCAATCTGGTCGCCAATCCACTTAAACCCGGTGAGCACATTCCGGCACTCTACGCCATAGTGAGCAGCTACCACATCCGCCAAAGGAGTGGATACAATGCTCTTTACCATAACAGGATTCTGGGGCATGGTGCCCTTTTCGATGCGGGCCTTGCAGATATAATCCAGCAGCAGTACACCCACCTCATTGCCGCTGAGCAGCTGGTAGCTGCCGTCCTTGCAGCGCACAGCAATGCCCACACGGTCTGCATCGGGGTCGGTGGCCAGCATCAGGTCTGCGCCCTCTTTTTCGGCCAGTTCAAGGCCCAAGCGCAGCGCCTCAAAGATTTCCGGGTTGGGATAGGGGCAGGTGGGGAAATTGCCGTCCGGGTCCTTCTGTTCCGGCACAATGGTAACATCCGTAATGCCAATGTCCGCCAGTACACGGGTAACGGGCACCAGGCCGCTGCCATTCAGGGGGCTGTACACCAGCTTGAGGCCGGCGGTCTCGCACAGGCCGGGGCGCACGCTGCGGCTTTCGATGGCTTTATACAGGGCCTCGCAGCAGTCCTCACCCACATACTGAATCAATCCCTGTGCCACGCCCTCCTCAAAGGAGATGGACTTTGCACCGGTGAGTACATCGGTTTTTTGAATCTCATCATACACCACAGCGGCGGCTTCGTCGGTCATCTGGCAGCCATCGGGACCATAGGCCTTGTAGCCGTTGTACTTGGCGGGGTTGTGGCTTGCAGTAATCATAATGCCTGCGTTGCAGCCGTAATAGCGGGTGGCAAAGCTCAAAGCCGGAACGGGCATGAGGGCAGAGTAAATCCGCACTTTTACTCCATTGGCTGCCAGCACCTCAGCGGCTGCCTTTGCAAACACATCACTTTTGATGCGGCTGTCGTAGCTGATGGCCACAGTCTGGCTTCCCCCCTGGGTTTTAACCCAGTTGGCCAAGCCCTGGGTTGCCTGACGCACTACATAAACATTCATGCGATTGGTACCTGCACCAATCACGCCACGCAAACCTGCGGTACCGAATTGCAGCGACACCGCAAATCGGTCCTGAATGGCCTCATCGTTATCCTTCACCGATTCTAATTCGGGCTTCAAATCAGCATCATCCAGCTCATATGCCAACCAGCGCTCGTATTCACTTTTGTACATTGCAAACACCTGCTCCTTGATAAATTTTGGTTTGGGGGCAAAATCTTCATAAATGCGGACCGTGGCAGATTGTTATTTTTCAGTCCGTATAGTTGCATTATAATATAGCGTTTTTATTTGTGCAAGTCACCTGGCCAGCTCCCGCTGCTGTTTTGTTTTTTATCGGCTGCTGTTCCGGTGCAGCGGGCCGCCCTGTTCAAACGATGCAATCCTTTTTATTCCCTGCCCTTTGCCCTTGTGTACATTGGCAAGGGGCGTTATACTTTAATTAACCAAAAGGTACCGTATCTGCCCTGAAACGGGCAGGGGAACAGGAGTTTTGCCATGTTTGCAAAGATACAAAGTTTTGGAGTAAATGGTCTTTCCGGCTTTGCTGTAACTGCCGAAGCGGACATCAGCGGCGGATTGCCGCAATTTTCCATCGTGGGCCTTCCAGACAGCGCCGTAAAAGAAGCAGCCGACCGGGTGCGCAGCGCCATCAAGAACCTTGGGTTTGCCTGGCCAGCCAGCCGTATTACCGTTAATCTGGCCCCGGCGCATCTGCGCAAAACCGGCCCCGTATATGACCTGCCGGTTTTTCTTGCCCTGCTGTGCGCCGCTGGCCAGCTGGCCCCCTTGCCAGACCACCTGGCCTTTGTGGGCGAGCTTTCGCTGGATGGCAGTCTGCGGCCCATCACCGGCATTCTGCCCATGGCCCTTGCGGCGGCCGAGGCGGGCATTACCCAGCTGTTTGTGCCTGCCCAAAATGCAGCAGAAGCCGCCAGTGCAGGCAGCCTCACCGTTTATGCCGCCAATACTGCCCGGGAAGTGGTGGAGCACCTCACGGGAGAAAAACCTTTGCAGCCGGTCCCCTGTCCGGATTTCTTTGCTGGCTCGGCCCTGGATGTGCCGGATTTTGCCGATGTAAAGGGCCAGCTGGCAGCCCGCCGGGCACTGGAAATTGCCGCTGCGGGTATGCACAATGTGCTGCTGTTGGGCCCTCCGGGCACCGGCAAATCCATGCTTGCCAAGCGAATGCCGGGCATCCTTCCGCCCCTTACCCGGCAGGAAGCCGTGGATACCACTAAAATTTATTCTGTAGCCGGCTTGCTTCCTTCCGGTTCCGGTCTGCTCACCTGCCGGCCCTTCCGCAGCCCGCATCATAGCGTAAGCTGTGCCGCCCTGGCTGGCGGCGGTGCGCACATCCGCCCCGGTGAGGTGAGCCTTGCCCACAACGGAGTGCTGTTTTTGGATGAACTTCCGGAATTCAGCCGGGATACCCTGGAGGTGCTGCGCCAACCGGTGGAGGATGGGGTGGTTACCATCAGCCGGGCCAGCGGCAGTGCCACCTATCCCAGCCAGTTTTTGCTGCTGGCCGCCATGAACCCCTGTAAATGCGGGTATTTCGGTCATCCCACACGGGCCTGCACCTGTACCCCCAGTGCGGTGGATCGGTATCGCCAGCGTATCTCCGGCCCTTTGTTGGACCGCATCGACCTGCATGTGGAGGTTAGCCCGGTTCTGTACGAGGAAATTAGCAGCAGCCAGGCAGGAGAGTCCAGCCAGGCTATCCTGGAGCGGGTCATGGCTGCCCGTGCCATCCAGCAGCAGCGGTACGAGACCACCGGGGTTTTGTGCAACGCTCACCTTACCAGCCGGGGAATTCGGCAGGTATGCCAGCTGGACAGCACCGCCGCCGCCATGCTTCACAAAGCTTTCGACAGTCTGGGCCTTTCCGCCCGTGCCTACGATCGCATCCTGAAGGTAAGCCGCACCATTGCCGATTTGGCAGGCAGCCCCCAAATCCAAGCTGCACACCTGGCAGAAGCGCTGCAATACCGAAGCATGGATCGCACCTATTGGTACGACCAGTAAGCAGTCCTATTAATCTTTGGTCAGGTCGTTCTATCTTGACTTTATCTGACAAAAAACATTATAATTAACTTTAAATAAGAACTGAGCAGATTGCCGATTCAAGTGTATTTGAACCGGCAATTCTTCATGTAGTTTACCCATGCGGAAATCATCCTGTACCGAGGCGTTATCTGCGGTCAGGTGAGCGGTAACTCCCAAAAACACAAAAAGGACGGAATCTTTCAATGCAGCTAAATGTTTCTGTTATTCTTCCCGTGTATAACACTGCACCCTATCTTGGCCAATGCCTTGACAGCATCCTTGCGCAAACCCTTCAAAACTTTGAGATTATCTGTGTGGACGATGGCTCCACCGATGGTTCTTTAGAGCTGCTGGAACAGTACCAGAACAAGGATTCCCGAATTCGTGTTATCAAACAAAAAAACCTGTACGCAGGCGTTGCCCGCAACAAGGGCCTGGAAGTTGCCCAGGGCGAGTATGTAATCTTTTTGGATTCCGACGATTTTTTTGAACCCCAAATGCTCCAAGCTGTCTATGAGCAAGCCACGCAGCAGGATGCTGATGTGGTTTTGTTTGGCGGCCGCACCTATCATCATGTCAAACAGGAATATCGGGATATGCCCAGCTACCTGCGCAAAGATTTAATTGGCGAGCGCACCGTATTCAATCGAAACGATTTGCCGGACAACCTGCTTACCATCACCACCCCTGCTCCCTGGACCAAAGCGTTCCGCCGTTCCTTTATTCTGGCTCAACAACTACAATTTCAGCCGCTGCAAAACTCCAACGATGTCTATTTTACCATGTGCGCCCTGGCATTGGCGGAGCGCATCACCTGGGTAAACCTTCCCTTCACCAATTACCGAATCGGGCAAGGCGGCAATATCCAAAGCGGTAAAGCAAAGAATCCATGCTGCTTTGTGCAAGCCTATGCGGCCATCTATCACACTCTTCAGCAGCACCAGTTGTTCCCTCTGCTGAAAAAGAGTTATTGCAAGCTGTTTTTCTCCGGCATCCTGTTCAACCTGAACACCATGACAGAAATCATCCCTCGTCAAAAAATCCTTTCTGCGCTGGCAGAACTGGATTTTCTATGGAAGGATCTCTTAAATGAACCGGCGGAGTTTTACGCCGATTTTTCGGAAAACTATAAAAAAATTAAAGATCTGGTCTTACAGATGGATACTGTCCGGCAAAACGGCTTGCTGAAGCAGTATTCCACTGTATATGAGTGCTTGCAAAGATGCACCAATCAACCCTATGCTGTATCTGTAATTGTCCCTATCTATAACATCGGAGAGTACCTCAAGCCCTGTTTGGACAGCATTGTCAACCAAACCCTCAAAAACATTCAAATTATTTGTGTGAACGATGGTTCCGAGGACCAAAGCCTGGAAATCGCCCTGGATTACGCCCGGCGTGATAGCCGGTTTACGGTAATCTCCCAAAAGAACAGCGGACTTTCCGTTGCCCGCAACCATGGCCTGAAGGAAGCCTGTGGTGAATATATTTATTTTATGGATGGAGACGATATCCTCAGCAGTGAAGCACTGGAGGAATTGTACCGCAAGGCCTGCGCCGAGGATTTGTCCATTATTTACTTTGATGCGGATTGCTTCAGCGATGACCCCGAGGTAGAGGAGCAGTTTGTGCGCAACAACATCCATTTATACCACCGCCGGAACGATTATTCCCAGGCCCGCCCCGGTATTGATATGCTGGCCGCAATGGAATCAAACCGCGAGCTCTATTCCTCCTGCTGCTTGCAGTTTATCCGCCGCAGCTACTGGCAGGAGCTGAATCTCTGGTTTATTCCCCGCATCCTGCATGAGGATAACTTCTTTACCTGCATTTCCATGTGCTGTGCCCCCAAAACCGCCTGGGTACCCAACTGCTACTTCAAGCGGAGATACCGTAAAAATTCAATCATGACCCAGCAGGCTAGCTTTGCTCACAGCTATGGATACTATCGGTCTTATACTGAGCTGGTGCATCGATTTGAAAACCAGACCAACTGGAGCGATACCCAGTCTTACTATGTGCGGCATTTCATGCATCGTTTGCTGCAAAATGCCATTCGCATTTATGCAAATTTGTCCTTTGCAGAAAACTTTTTGTACTGCTACCTGCCTCTGACGGAGGCCATGGAATTTTCCACCCTTGTAATTGCACCTGCTTCCTTTCGAGTGGATTGTTTCCAAAAACAGAAACTGCTGCAAAAAACCTACGATGAAAAGGCTGAGCGAGGCGTTCAGCTCAAGGAATTGCGGGCCAAACTGCAAAAAACCTACGACGAAAAAGCCGAGCGGGGCATTCAGCTCAAGGAATTGCGGGCCAAGCTCCAAAAAACCTACGACGAAAATGCCGAGCGGGGCTTGCAAATTAAAGAATTGCAGCAGGAAACCCTGCGTTTGAAGCAGCAAAACCAATTGCTCCTTACGGCCGGAAAACCCACCTTCCTCTGCCTGTTGCTTCAGATTTTGTTGTGGCTGGAAAAAGGCTGCTCCTTCTTTTATCGCAAGGGCGTACAGTTCCTCTGCTTTTTCAAACGAGGTCTGCGCTGCATCAAGTCCTCTGCCAAATCCATTCTGCGTATCCTTTGGCGTGGAGGCCGGTACATACTGCGTTTATCCGTTTCTCTTGCCAAAGCTTCCGTTCGCTCCACAAAGTCTTTTTTAAAGCGTGTAAAACGCAAGCTGGTGGGCATTGTATTTGGCAAAGCGCCTGTATAACTGTCAGAGGGCAACAAGCATGAACACTACCCTATGCTACATTGAGCAAAACGATTGTTATTTGATGCTGCACCGCACCAAAAAGAACCAGGACCCTAACGCAGGCAAGTGGATTGGCGTGGGCGGCAAATTTGAACCCGGAGAGAGCCCAGACGAATGTCTGCGGCGAGAAGTAACCGAAGAAACAGGTCTTACCCTGAACAGCTGGCAGTGCCGGGGGATTGTAACCTTTGTTTCCGATGAATGGCCTACGGAATATATGCACCTGTTTACCAGCTGTGGTTTTTCCGGCACTGTACAGGACTGTGCCGAAGGTCAGCTTCAGTGGGTGCACAAAAGCCAGGTTCCGGAGCTTCCCCTCTGGGAAGGTGACCGAATCTTCTTAAAACTGTTGGCGCAGGGGCAACCCTTCTTTCTGCTCACCCTGCGCTACCAGGGCCCGCACCTGTGCCAGGCTATCCTGAACGGAAGCCCTCTCCCCCTTGCCTAAGGCAAACTTTCCACGCACCGTATCAAAACACCCGCAATGCCCCCTGGGGTTTGCGGGTGTTTTTCTGTTTGTTTTAAGCTGGTTGGACGCATTATTTCCAGCGATTTTATATGCTTTTCACTCTAATATTATTCTATTTTAAAAAATATTTTATTGACTTTTCACAAATCAAGTATCATAATATAGGTACAGGGACCCATACTCCCAGTTATCTAAGAAAGGTGGTTTCCCATTATGACGAGCAACAACAAATCCTATTTTGATAAAATCGCAGAATATGGCCAGTTGGTCATCATCTCCGGCCCCAATGGCGTGGGCAAAAGCACCGTAATTCGCGAATACATCGCCCAGCACCCCAACGCCTGTAAGTGCGTTACCGTTACCACCCGCCCCCAGCGCCCAGATGAAGAAGACGGCGACGACCACTATTTTGTAACCCACGATGAATTCGACCGGCTGATTCGCACCAATCAACTGCTGGAATACGGCTACAAGAACGGCATTGGCTACGGCACTCCCCGCAATGCAGTGGAAAGTCTGCGCAAAGCCGGCCGCAATGTGATTTTGGACATTGATGTCATTGGTGCCATGAAGGTACGCACCTTCTGCCCGGATGCTACCTTGATTTTCATCATGCCCCCCTCCTGGAGCGAGCTGGAGCAGCGGCTGCGCCAAGGCAGCACACGGAGCGAAGCGCAGATTCAGGAGCAGTTGAGCACCGCACAGGAGGAGGTGCTCTGTGCCGAGCAGTATGACTATATCCTGATTAACGACACGGTGGAAAAAACCGTTCGCCGTTTGGGCCAGATTATCCACGGAAACCGGTACAGCCGCAATAGCATGAAAACCTTTCTGGCCAGCTACATCGGGAGTGAATTCCCCATTCAGTCCGATTTGGCCAATGAGATTTTGTCCATCAAACGGAACTGATTCTTCCTTCGGCACACACTGCTGCACGCAGCAGGCAGGTACCAGGTGGCGCCGCCCGGTAAAGTTCTGCGTCTTGGTGCGCCGAGGCTAGTTTTTCCCCTTGTTTTGTTACTTACCTTTCCATAGTTCTCTGTTTGCAGGCATGGGTACACCCTTGCACCGCAAACAACAAAGCCCCACCGTCTGCACTCCTGCTTCGGTGGGGCTTTTGCTGTCTGTTAGTTAAATGCCTTCTGTGCCAGTCAATCTGCCAAACGCAAACTGATTTCTCCGGTACTCACCCGCTCATGGGTTCCATCCGGGTACTCCACCACCAGCCTGCACTCCTCATCAATATCCAGCACCTTGGCCAAACGGCTGCCGCCGGGCTGTACCAGATTCACCTTTCGGCCAATTACCAGGCTGTTTGTCCGGTATTCCTCCACATGGGCCTGGGGGTCACCATGCTGATACAGGCTGTAAAACTCCTGCAAAAAAGCTGCTGCCAAACGGTTTTTTCCATCGCTTTCTGTTTGGGTAAATACCGCCCCTGCCAAAGACTGCAATTCCTGCGGAAAACCTTCTGGGGGGGCGTAGGCATTAATGCCAACTCCCAGCACGGCATAGTCCAGCTGACCATTTTCCAGGTTTATCCCGCCCTCGGTAAGAATACCGCACACCTTTTTGCCTTCTAGATAAACATCATTCACCCATTTGATTTGCGCCTGTCGTCCGCTCACCTGGCGGATAGCCCGGCATACCGCCACTGCTGCCATGGTGGTAAGGCTGCCTGCCCGCTGTGCATCCCATCCTTGGGGCCGCAGCAGAATACTCATGTAAATCCCTGTATCCTTGGGGGAAAAGAAATTTCGGCCCAGTCGGCCCCTGCCTTGGGTTTGCTGGCTGGCCACCAGCACCCGGCCCTCCGGCGCACCCTCGTTGGCCTGACGGCGCAGCTGGCTGTTGGTGGAATCCACTGTATGTTCCACCAGCACCTCAAGCCCTTCCAACTCAGCAGGCAGATGCCGACGAATCCCCTGGGCAGAGAGCACATCGGTCCACTGGGCCAGGCAATACCCCCTGTTGGATACTGCATCAATGGCATAGCCCTGCTGTTCCAAGGCTTTCACGGCTTTCCACACCGCTGCACGGGAGATACCCAGTTCCTGGGCAATCTGCTGGCCCGAACAATAACTGCCCCTGTGCTGCTCCAGCAAATTCAGCAGCCGTTCTTTGGTTGACATAGTCACGCCCTCCCTGTAGTTTGCTTCTAGTGTATCATGAATTCAGGCAAAGGGCAACCATTCTAAGCTTTCATCGTTTACAATCTCCTGGCTTTCCCCGGCTTCGGCACGCACTTTTTAAGCCAAGGGATAACCCGCACTCAAGGCCCAAAAAGCCCTATGTTTTTATGGATGTTCTTTACCAGCAGCACTCCACAGCGGGATACCGCCTTTCGGGTTTCCCCATCCAATTTACCTATGGTGCAAACCAGATTTTTTATAACCAGGCCCCAATCCTGCTCTGGTGCCAAAAATCGTTGCAGCTTACTTTGGGCAAGCACCTGGTAAATGGTATCCACAAACAACTGACGCTGGCGGGTGTCCATCTCCTCCAGCCAGCCTTTCAGGGTTCGGTCTACCAGTCTGCTGCCGTTGCTCAGCTCATTTTTGTAACAAAATCGGTTTCGATCCACCATCCAGGAACCAATGTCGTGCTGCAAGTATTCTGTGGTTTGGCTGCTCTGCACTACCCTGTACGGCTCCCCATGCTGGAACATCAGCCCCACCACCGAAGCCTGGGGCAGATAGGTCTGCATCCGCCCGCACATCTGTTTATACCCCTCCCTTTCCAGAATGGTGCAATCAAACCCAGGCCCATCAAAATTGTGTATTATCTGAATGCGGCGGCAGATGGATTGACTGCAAAAAGAAGCTGCAAACATGGCCAGGTTTCCGCCTTTTGAGTGCCCGCCCAGCAAAAGCGGCTCCCTGGTGCGCTCTGCTACCCAGTGCAGATACCGCACCGCCGCTTTCTGGGAAGGCACCGGGCAGATAAAGGTCATGTTGAAATTTTCCTTCCAGCCAATCAAGGTGTCATCTGTTCCTCGAAAGGCGATATACAGCCGCCCATCTCCCAGCCAAAAGGTACTGGCAGAAAACTGCATCTGCTGTTTTTCTCTCAGTATGTCCACATGGCACCCAATCCCCATGGTGTAAAACCGAGGGCTTTGGCCCAGCAGTTCCACCAACCGCTCATCCTCGCGGCTGAGGCATGGGCTTTGGCGGTGCGCTGCTTTAAGCCGGGCTACCGCCTTTTTTAAAGAGACGGGCGGCTGGGTACAGCGGGCAAACACCCGTTTAAAGGGCAGGTACGAAATCCGCGCCAAGACCAAGGCATCTACCTCGCCAAAGGGGTCCTGCTGTAAGGTTAAATCTCCCCGCCAGCGCAGATAATCCAGCAAATCTGCCATCCGGCAGCTCACTCCTTTCGTGGTTTTCACTGCACAATAGTGTAGCATATCTTTTAAAAAACCGCCGCCGCATTGTGTCGAGGATGGATTATCCTCCCCGCTTATGCTATACTGTTCTCTGCTGTTGCGGGTAAACAGTCAGTTTTGCCGCCCATGGTTCTGCTGTCTGCTTTCCCGCCTTTAAACTTCTTTCACGCTATTCAGGAGAACCACTGCATGAACTACACACAACAGGAACTCACCGAAGCCAAACGCCAAGTCGACTCCACCATACACAAACTGCATCAAACCCTGCACACCCTGCAAAGCAAGGAGCAGCCCAGCCGTTGCAAATCCCAAATTACGCTGGCCCAGCGGCGCATTCAGGCTTTTACCCTTGCCAGCCAGCTCATCGAACAGCAGCTTCTTTTGGCGGGTAAATAACTGCGGTTTCATCAAAAAAACATCACATCAATCCCGTTCTGCGCTGCCCGCAAAATTAAACACTATTTTAAGGTGGAGATTGTTTAAGCAGCCGAAAGGGCTTGTTGTCTGTGAATTGCAGACAACAAGCCCTTTCATTGTTTCTTAATGCGTTCGATTCTAGTGGTACTCCACATCCATCCCCTTTACTGGGAACGCTGTGCAGCGGATTACAGCGCTGCCTGTCAGCCAGGTCTGTACCCTCAACTCTTACCAAAAGCAGTTTTCACTGCTGGTATTGTTCCAGGGTGTAGCGGCCCCGTTTTTTGGTTTTTTCTCCATACTGAATGGCCTGCCGGGGGCAGTAATTGATACAGCGCAAACACTGCCAACATTCTTTGCCCCAACAAGGCTTGCCCTCCTGCAAAGAGATAGTTTTTGCAGGGCAGTTTGCAGCACACATACCGCAGCCAATGCAGCAATCAGTCGCATAAAAGGAGGCAGTGCTGCGCCCAAATTTTTGAAACCCCCAGTTCACCACCGTGGATTTCAGCCAGGGACAAAAACCTTCCTCCACCTGGTATACCGGCATTTGCTTGCTTACTTCCATTGCCATCTGCTGTATCTGCTGGCGGGCAGCCTGCAACTTGTGCTGCACGGATGCTTTTTCCTCCACATCCTCCCCCAAAATATAATTGCTGGGCATTACCAGGCTGTAACTGCTCTGTTGATGGTAGACGCTTGCCAGCTTCTTTAAGGCGTATCCTGCATCTGCACCACAGGTTGCCACCGCAAACCGAAAAGCGTTGCTGGCGGGCAACTGCCCGGCAAATTGCCTTACCGCCTCAGGCGCACCCCAGGCATAAATCGGGAACACCAAGCCAATCTGCCGTTCGTTCTGCAAATCCGGAAGGGGCTTTTGTGTAATGCAATGGATTCTATCTCCCGTTGCATGGGCCAGCTGCTGTGCAGCCCAGCGAGAATTTCCCGTACCCGAAAAATAAAAAATCATAAAATTCCCCTCTTAAATCTGGATGGTGCCCCATAAAAAAACAAACCGGCACCAAAATACCCTGTGCCGGCTCGTTTGTTTGCTATGGAACGGAATGTTTTGTTACTCTTTCAAAAGTTCTGGCCGTTTATTTTTGATAATGGCCAATGCTGCCTGAACTGCAGAGGATTCCTCTCCCTTTTCCAATATTGCTTGGAGCCTTTGGGCTTCGCTCTGTTCTGCTTTTTCACGCTCTGCTTTCTTGCGGGCCTGCCAGTCCTGAGCCAATTTTTTAATGTCCTGCTCATTCTTGGGCAGTTTTTTTGTGGCCAAAAACTCCTCGTAAGCATCGCAATACAGCGTTACATTGTCGGTAAAGGCAACCTGCCGGCCATGGTCCAACCACAAAATCTTATTGCACATCTCCCGAACCTGCTCCAGCGAATGGGAAACCAGAATGCCCGTTACGCCGCTGCCAAGGATTTCCTTCATCTTGTCGCCGCTTTTTTTGCGGAATGCACCATCGCCCACGCTGAGAACCTCATCCAAAATGAGAATATCCGGGCTGACCAAGCAGGCAATGGAAAAAGCAAGACGGCTTTTCATACCACTGGAAAGATGCTTAAAGGGCCGCTCCTGGAAATCCTTCAATTCTGCAAATTCAATGATTTCCTCGTACTTTTCATCCATAAACGCACGGGTATACCCCAGCATGGCACCACGCAGGTAGGTATTTTCCCGCACGGTTAGCTCACTGTCAAATCCGCTGGCAAGCTCCAGCAGCGCCGCAATGCTGCCATTGATTTTCATGCTGCCTTTGGTGGGCACCATAATGCCGGAAATCGCCTTCAGTAAGGTGGATTTACCGGCACCGTTGGAACCAATGATGCCCAGCATATCCCCCTGCTCCAATGTAAAGGTAATGTCCTTATCGGCCCAAAATTCATTTACATGGTAGTCACCTTTAATGCGGCGCATTACATATTCTTTTAATCCAATGTCCTTAAAATCGCCTGTGATGTACCGAATGGATACACCATTTGCCTGTACTGTAATCATGGTGCTCCTCCCCTTTACACATAATAAAGGAATTTATGATTGTTTTTCTTGTAAATGAACCCGCCAACAATGAGCATCAGCACTGCGTAGAATGTGCACAGCAGATGGAACCAGACAGATGGCAGATGTCCTTCCAAAACAACCGTCCGAAAATACCGGATGTAACAGTAAACAGGATTGAGGCAAAACAGCTTTTGCACCGCAGGAGAATAGGCATCTACTGTGTAAAAAATAGCAGACATATACATCAGCAGCATGGTGAAAACATCGTAAAGATAGGTTACATCCCGAAAGAACACAAACATTGCAGATAAAACCAATCCCATGCCAATGTTAAACAACACCAGGCAGCAGATGGGATAAATCAGCGACAAAAAATGCCAGCCAAATTTCACCCCATCCAACCACACAAACACGAAAAAAATCACCAATGTGAGACCAAAGTTGATTAGGCAGGAAATATTTTTAGAAAGCAAAAACAAATATTTGGGCACATTTACCTTGGTAAAAATTTTAGCATTGTTCATCAAAGCGGTCATTCCGCCAGAAGTGGACTCCCGATAATAAGAAAAAACCAGGTTTCCACAAAACAGATAGATGCTGTAATGAGCCATGGAGCGGCCAAAAAACTGAGTAAAGACCAGGCTCATCACCAACAAGGTAAGCAATGGAGAAAGAACGCTCCAGGCCATGCCCAGTACCGTGCGCTTGTATTTTTGCTTAAAATCTCTTTTTACCAGTTCTTCAAATAAAAAGCGATTGCTTTCAATTTTATAATTCAGTTTTGCAAACATTCCTTTGCTTCTCTCCTTTATCGGGTTTGGCCGGGCGCAGGATGTTCCCAAGCCATTTCTGCAAGCGGCGTATTGCAATGGCCATCGCAAAGGACAGGCATACCACCACAATCCATTGCACCAGCAGCCACCCAAAAGCGGTTTGCCGGCCCAGCCAGGTGCGCTTTAGCATCCCGTGCAATACAATGTTATGAACGAGATATACATAAAAGGAAGCATCCGATAATACATTCCGAATTCTGCTTTTGCGCTGAAATAGTCCTTTATCGTTTGCTTTCAGTGTTAGCGCAAATACACTTGCAGACGCCACTACGCACACCGATGTTGTGTAATGAAAGAAATAGTCCGAAAAGCTTCCGGCAGAGTAATAGAGCAGCTTGGTTAAAACATACATCGCACCAATGCTAACTGCCGACAGCAGCAACAGTGCCCTGCCGGAAACTTTATTCCACCGAATGGTCTTCAGTTCATATCCAATAAGGAAATATACCACCGCACGATCAAAGGGCTCGTAAAGTTTGCCCTCAAACGCTGCAAACTGCTGCACATCCTTCAGCAGGTACGATGCCAGCACCAGCCCAATCACAGCCCATCTGGCCCGTTTGGCGGAGGGCGTATCGGTGCACATAAGCGCCGTTACGGGGAACAGCAGCATTAACCGCACATAATCGGTAATGTACCAAAATACCGTGCAGCCAGGCAGACTTTTGATGTTCCACAGCGTTATCTCCCGCCACATCTGCCTGTAGTCCGCACCCAGTACGCTTTCTTTTAGGGTTGCAGTCCCTGTTACCCAGGCCCAAAGCGCCTGGTATACAACCACTGCCAGCAGTGTGGGCAGCAGGATGGAAACCGCTGTCCGTTTCAGCTTTTTTATGTAGCTCTGGCCTATGTGGGTAAAATACCCGGTAATCATAAAAAAGCAGGGTACCGCAATAATACACAGGCTATTGAGCATAGCTACCGCTTCCCGCATGGAACCATCGGAAGCGGTGTAGTTTTTGTTCAGTACATGGGTCAGCGGCACCAGAACGGTTGCCGCAATGCGCAGTACATCCAACGCCTGATTTCTTGGTTTGATTTCAGCCATTCTTTTTACCGAGTTTTAATTTTTTGCGTAGCTTTTGTGCAATGTTCCGCAAGGTGTAGCTCAGCCCATTTTCTTTCAAGCAGATTACACCCCGCTTCCACAGGGGATATTCCTGAAGCTTGGCTTCGGCCCGGCGCTCTTCTGCGGTGGGCTCCCATCCTACAGGGTGTTCGTACACTCTGCGGTAATCCAGGTATTCCTTGCGGTTATAAAAGTATTCCATGGGGTGCTCGGTAATGCCCAGCTCCTGGAACCACTCTTCCCGCAGTTTGTTGTGCAGCGTGGTTTTTGTTGGCTCTGCCAGGGTATTCAAATTCCACAAGGAAAAATGCACGCTGTAATTGATGAAATCCTGCTCAAACCGCTGGTACAAATTCCAGTCACGCAGCTGCTGGCGCAGTGCCACCAGGGCATTGTAAAAGCACATCCAGCTCTTTTCTCTGGTAACAGAAAGGGTGCCTGCATCTCTGCGGTGATGCACCAGCACCTGCGGCAGCGTCACAATGCGCTGTGCAGCTACCACTGCGCTAAACACAAAGAGCATATCGTTGGTGGTGCGCTGTTCCTGAAAGCGAAGTCCTTTTTGCTGCACAAAGCTTGCCTTAAACAATTTGTCCCAAGCCCAGCCCACAAACAGCTTAAATACATCCCGGCTTACATCCTGTGCAGAAAAGGGCTGCTGCGCAGGCAGCAGGCTTTCCCGGATGGAGTAGGGATACGCATGATACTTTTGGCTTTTGTGCTCGTAAAGGTCGCAAGCAAACACAACAATTTCTGCCTCAGCCTGCTTGGCAGCCCGATAGGCCGTCTCTAGCATATCCGGCTCATAAAAATCATCCGCATCCAAAAAGGAAAGGTATTCTCCTGTTGCATACTGCATTCCGTGGTTGCGGGCCGCACCCGCCCCTGCGTTTGCCTGCTGAACTGCTTTCACACGGGCATCCTGGTTTTGGTAGGCCTGCAAGATGGTCCAGCTTTCATCGCTGGAACCATCGTCTACACAAATCACTTCAATTTCCTTTAGGGTTTGCCGCAGCACACCATCCAGGCATTCCCGCAGATATTCCGCTGCATTGTATACCGGAATAATGACCGACACCTTGATTGACATATAGTTTCTCCTTTGGTAGGCTTGGCTTACCTAAAAATTTTATTGCAAATTTTTTCCCACCCGTGTCGAACGGTGTACTGCAGCCCATTATCTTTCAGGCAGTCCACACCGCCCCGCAGCTTACGGGGCAAAAATGTGATGGCTCGGCCAATTTTGTAGGAACGGGAAGCCTTGATTTGGTTCAGCTCCTGCTGCAAGCCACGGCATCTGCTTTGCAGCAGTGCAATTTCCTGCTCAGGGGTTTTGGCCTTGTTTTGGGCGGCACTGTTGAGATAGAACGCTTCGGTTCGGTCCATAATGTCGCACAAATTGGGGTACCCGCTGCCAAAAAACAGGCTGGCATCCAGCTCTCCCCGTGCCCGTGCTTCCTTGAACTCATCGCTCATGCGGCGCAAAAATTCCATCTTGAATTCATCGCCCACCCGGCCATAGTGGTAAAGGCAGTTATCAAATTTTTTCTTCTGAAAAATCTTGATTAGCTTCTGCTCTTTCTGGGCGTCGCTGCGCAGAATCTTCTCGATGAATGCGTATTCTTCAAAGATGCAGAACACCTTAGCCCTGTTATGCACCGACGAGTTGGGGTTATCTCTGCGCAGCTGATAGAATGCACGGTCCACAAACATTACCCGGTCAGCCCATAAGAAGGTCTGAAACCAGAATCCGTTGTCTTGGTAAGAAGCACCGGGTGTTTCGTTGTGGCGGATGTGGTGCTGCTGCAAAAAGCTGCGCTTGTACAGGCCCGTCCAGGTGTTCATGCGGGCATTAAAAACATCCAGGTCATCCTCGGGCTTAAACACCTTATAGTACTGGTTTTTCTTTTTGCAGGTCTGCATATAGGTGTAGGTACGATCATTTCCCTCGCCTACAAAAATTTCATAATCCGACTTGATTACATCCAGGTCGTTCTTTTTTGCCAGGCCGTACAGTACCTCGTACATATTGGGTTTGATGAAATCGTCCGTTTCCAAAATTGCAATGTATTCTCCGGTGGCCAGGTCCATACCCCGGTTCATGCTGTCACCGTAGCCCGCATTTTTCTTGTCGATTACCTTCACTCGGCTATCCTTCTGGGCATATTCATTCATAATGGCCAGAGAACCGTCGGTGGAACCATCGTTTACGCAGATAATCTCAATGTCCTCCAGGGTCTGTGCAATGGCACTGTCCAGACATTCCCGCAGATACTGCTCCACATTATAGCAAGGCAATACAACCGATACTTTTGGCATTTTTAAGCTCCTCTGTGTTTGTTTGTCTTTCAATCAATCTCTAAAGTAAAGATCTCTGGTATATACCTTATCCAGCACATCCTCCAGCTCTGGGCTGTACCGGTTTGCCACAATAACATCGGAAAGCTGCTTGAAGGTTTCCAAGTCATTGACTACCCGGTGCCCCTCAAATTCCTGGGTGTGCAGGGTGGGTTCATATACCACAATTTCCACGCCAGCTGCCTGCAATTTATGGATTACATCCTGAATGGAGGACTGGCGGAAATTATCGCTGTTTGCTTTCATGGTCAGCCGATACACGCCCACATGACGGGGGGACCGCTTGAGAATTTGCTGTGCAATAAACTCCTTGCGGGTATCGTTGGCCACAACAATGGCATGAATGAGATTTTCGGGGATACCCTCGTAGTTTGCCAGCAGCTGCTTGGTATCTTTGGGCAGGCAGTATCCACCATAACCAAAGCTGGGGTTGTTGTAGTGGTCGCCAATGCGGGGGTCAAAGCCCATACCCTCGATAATTTCTTTGGTGGACAGGCCGGAAATTTCCGCATAGGTATCCAGCTCGTTGAAATAGGCCACACGCAAAGCCAGGTAGGTATTGGCAAACAGCTTAATGGCCTCTGCTTCTGTCAAGCCAGGAAACAGCTGAGGGATATCGGTTTTGAGGGCTCCCTGTGCCAACAGTCCGGCAATCTGTTTTGCCTTCTGCTGCATCCGGGCATCCTCTTTGGGGGTGCCTACCACAATGCGGCTGGGATAGAGGTTGTCCAGCAGGGCTTTGCCCTCCCGCAAAAACTCAGGGCTAAAAAGGATGTTGTCGTTTTGGAATTCTTTGCGAATCTTTTCGGTATAGCCCACAGGCACAGTGCTCTTAATCACAATGGTGGCCTGGGGATTGTACTTCATTACCAGGCCAATAACCGCCTCCACGCTGCTGGTATCGAAATAATTCTTTACCGGGTCATAGTTCGTGGGGGTGGATACAATCACAAATTCTGCATCGCTGTAAGCCAGCTGTGCATCGGTGGTAGCGTGCAGATCAAGGGATTTCGTGCTAAGGTATTCCTCAATTTCCTTATCCACAATCGGGCTCTGCTTACGATTGATCATGTCCACTTTTTCCTGCACAACATCCACCGCAAATACAGTGTTGTTTTGTGCCAGCAAAATAGCATTGGAAAGGCCCACATAGCCGGTGCCTGCGACTGCAATCTTCATGTTTTAACTCCCCTTGCGTGTGCAATGTTCGTATTACTGTTCATGTTACTGGTAAGTAGCTTCTTTTTTACCGGATTAACTCAAACAACCCATCCATTCTGGAAGGTGTACCAGGTATTGTTAATCTGGTGCGCACCGTTTTTGCTGCTGTCCAAGCAGCCTTTCACGATGTAACCGGTTTTTCCCTGGCCAGTTGCCAGGCCGGTATAGCTCCGGTCCAGTTTGCCGTTTTTCACATAGTAGTAACCGCCCTGCTGATAGCGGGTAATTCCGGTATAGCTGCGGTCCAAAACGCCTTCGTTTACATAGTAGTAGCTGCCGGACTGGTACCGCACAAGGCCGGTGTACTGGGTATCCACAAGGCCTTTCTTAAAGTTGTACCAGTCATTGCCCACCTTCAAAAGTCCATTTTTGGAGGTATCCAACCGGCCGTTGACCACATAGCCTGTTAAGCCATAGCCTGTTGCCATGCCGGTATAGCTGTAGTTCAGCTGCCCCTTATTCACATAGTAATAACTGCCGGACTGGTAGGGGGCAAGGCCCGTGTGGCTGGTGTTTGCCACACCCTTTTCAAAGTTATACCAAACACCGCTTACTTTAACCAGGCCGTTTTTGCTGGTATCCAACCGGCCTTTTGCAATGTAGGCGGTCATGCCGCAGCCAGTGGCCATGCCGCTGTAACTCCAATCCAGCTTGCCGCTTTTTACATAGTAGTAGCCACCCTGATTGTACTGGGCAATGCCGGTGTGGCCCCAATCGATGATGCCCTTGTTTACATAGTAATAACTGCCGGACTTGTATTTTACAAGGCCGGTGTAATTCTGAAGCACAGCGCCCTTTTCAAAATTATACCAGGTGCTGCCTACCTTGATTAAGCCGTTTTTGCTGGTGTCCAACCGGCCTTTTGCGATGTAACCGGTCATGCCGCAGCCAGAAGCCATACCGCTATAACCCCAGTCCAGCTTACCGCTTTTTACATAGTAATAACCGCCCTGGTTATACTGGGCAATGCCGGTGTAGCCCCAATCGATAACACCCTTATCCACATAGTAATAGCTGCCCGACTGGTACTTTACCAAACCGGTGTAATCGCGAGCGATTTTGCCGTCCTTGTAGTAGTGCCATTCCCCTGTAATCTGGTCCTTGTACAGTCCATCTTCCTTCACTCCAATGGGCTCGTACCAATAGTTCATGTCCACCACGCCGTTGATTCCGCTGATGGTTCCGCAATCGGTATATTGCCACATCTCGTACCGGCCGGTGTAGGTGCATGAGGACCGCCACTCTGCAATCCAGCGATACCAGTTTTCAAACACAGGGTCTGTGAGGTAGTACTGCCACCAGTTCAAGCTGGCATATACGCCCACATCGTAGCCGGCTGCTACCAATGTATCGCAGTATGTACGGGCCAGTTCAGCCAGGCCAGCAACCCCCAGCACCAGCTGCCGGTTTTCTTCCATGTCATAGAATACCGGCAAATCGGGGTTGTGACCCTCCAGCAAGCGCAGGGTGTGGGCTGCTTCGGATGCAGCCATGTTGGTATCCGTTGCATAGGAGTACAGGTAAACACCGTAGGGAATGCCCAGCCGTTCACATTCCGATACATTCCGATGCCACTGCCGGTCATCCTGGCTGACAAGGTCGTCGCCATAACCGCAGCGAATAACTGCAAAGTCAATTCCGGCTGCTTTTACAGCCTCCCAGTTCACTTCGCCCTGGTGATGGCTTACATCAATTCCCCAATATCCATTGGAATTAAAAACATTCACGCCTTCTGTCAGGCTCAGAGTCATAATCTCAGCCGGAGCATTCTGCTCCAAACGCTCACCATTCTGGTAGCGCCAGCTGTTCTCTTTGCCGGTTTGGGGCAGCTGGTCCAGCCAGCCCTCTCGCTGGGCCTGGTAAGCCATGCTCATATCTTCCACAGCTGCCTGTGCATTTGCAAGCTGTTCCAGCATGGTTTCCAGCTCCAAATCCGGCTCCGCCTCCTCTTGCTGGGCCAGCGGCTGTACCGTTACTGCCTGAATCTGCTCCTGTATAGTTTCCAATTCCTGCTCGGTCATCTGGCCCACCTGCGCACTTTGTTCCAGCAGGTCGGCAATCTGCATTTTCAACTGCAACTGAGCTTCATCTTGCTCTGTCAAATCCTCTGCTGCTGCCTGGGGCTGCGAGGCTTCATCCTGTGCGGGAACAGACATTTCACCCTCCTGCTCCTGAGCAGAACCCTCATGTTCAGCCAAACTGTCCAGCGCAAAAGTTTGAACAGAAAAACTATTAAGCAGCAGCGACATAGCAAAAGCCATACTCAAGATTGCCGCCAAGTATTTTCTTTTATTGAAGTGCATCGTTTGGTTCTCCTCGTTGATGAATCAATTTCAAATATTAACACTGCGTTGCATAGTTTTGGTGTGCAGCGTGTGCAACATTTGCAGGATATTCAATGGCAGGATTAAAAAAGGTTCCTTTCACCATGCTGGAAAGAACAACCCCCATGCGTTTGCAGCGGTGGTTCTTTGCCTGGGTTGCAATGCGCACCAGATTCAAGCCGCATTTTGCCAGATAATAGCACACACCGGCCAAACCCTCCTGCCGATAGGTGTAGTTCTCGTTGCGGAATGCAAACCGGTAGCGGTCAATCCGCTCCGGCACATCCGTTGCTATATTGGAGCCTGTGTTGTTCTGCATAAGGTGGGTAACAATGCTGCTGCCCACCAGATAGCAGGGCATTCCCTGGCGCACGCTGATGCGCCGGGTATACTCAATATCATCGCCCCATATAAAATACTCCGCAATGGGCAAGCCCACTCGCTGCACAACTGCGGCAGGAAAGAACAGCGAAACAAAGGTAGCCTGTTCAATTTCAATCAGGCTGTGCTGCAACAGTTCCAGATGGTCGTAGTAGGATTTTTTGATTTTTTGCCGGTTCATGCGGCATTCCTTACCATCCTTCCACAAAACAACGCTGGACAAAAAGCCATAGTTGCCTTGCAGCCGTTGGTGGGCACTCCAAAGCTGTGCCAAGGCATCTGCTTGGGGCAGGGTATCGTCATCCATAATCCAAACATAGTCGTAGCCCGCTTCCACAGCCCACCGCATTCCTGCGTTGAATCCGCCGGCTCCGCCCAGGTTTTTTCCGGTATTTCTATAAAAAAGCCGGGGATGCTCCAGCTGCTCCACAGCCTGCCGGGTATCATCGGTGCTGGCATTATCCACCACCAGCACATCACACTGCACCTGCTGCTGGGCCAACAGCTGGTTAATACACTGCAAAAGCAATTCTTTTCGGTTATAGGTAACCACCACAGCTGCTATTCGTTCCATAAAATGTTCCTTTTCTCAGGCCAGCTGAGCACGCACCTTGGCCAGTGCCACTTCCACGACCTTATCCATATCATAGTACTGGTACTCGCCCAGGCGGCCGCCAAAAATTACATTGGGCTGTGCATCAGCCAGCGCCTTATATTGGGCATACAGGGCACTGTTCTTTTCGTCATTCACAGGGTAGTAAGGCTCATCGCCCAGCTTCCACTCGGCGCTGTACTCCCGGCTGACGACGGTTTTTTCCTGGGTGCCAAACTCAAAGTGCTTGTACTCAATGATGCGGGTATAGGGAGTTTCGGCATCGGTGTAGTTTACCACTGCATTGCCCTGGTAGTTGCTTTCGTTCAGCACTTCGGTCTCAAACCGCACACTGCGATACTCCAGCACACCCAGCTTATAGGCAAAATAAGCATCGATGGGGCCGGTGTAAACCACCTTTTCTGCCAAAGCATCCCAAGCTTCTTTGTCTGCCAGGTAATCCTGGCCCAGGCGCACTTCCACGCCTTCCAGCATTTTTTCCACCATGGCAGTGTAACCGCCCACAGGAATACCCTGATACAATGCATTGAAGTAGTTGTTATCGTAGGTAAACCGAACCGGCAGCCGCTTGATAATAAAAGCAGGCAGCTCGGTGCAGGGACGACCCCACTGCTTTTCGGTGTAGCCCTTAATCAGCTTTTCGTAGATATCCACACCCACCAGGTTGATGGCCTGCTCCTCCAGATTTTTGGGGTTTTCGGTGTAGGTAGCCTTGCGCTGCTTCTCAATTTCAGCCTCTGCCTGTGCAGGGGTGATAACGCCCCACATCTTATTGAAGGTGTTCATGTTGAAGGGCAGGTTGTACAGCTCGCCCTTGTAGTTGGCCACAGGGCTGTTGGTATACCGGTTGAAGGTGGCAAACTGGCTCAGGTAGTCCCACACCTCCTTGTTGTTGGTATGAAAGATGTGTGCGCCGTACTGGTGCACCTGAATGCCCTCCAGCTCATAGGTGCGGATGTTGCCTGCAATATGGTCCCGCTTATCAATTACAAGGCAGCTTTTGCCTGCCTTGGTCAGTTCCTGTGCGAATACGGCACCGTACAAGCCAGCGCCAACAATCAGATAATCATACTGTTTTTTCATTGCTTTACTCCTTTGTTTCGGTTTTGTTTTATTGTACTTTCAAATTGTTTTATATACGCTCATTGTCTTCCGGATGCCTCACCCTCCCATGGGCCATTTGGCTCCACTTGTGGATTTAAACCGGATTCCCTTGAAAGAGGGATAAAAATGGTCGCACTAACGGATTATAATCATATCTTATCATACTCTATTTCTCCAAATTCCGCAACAAAATCACAGAATTTGCTTACCTTTTGCCCCAAGCTCCCTGCTTTTTGGAGCTGGCAAGGGTGTCCTTTCCCCCTGCGAACAGCTTTTCTTGCTCTTTAAGCTGGTCCCGGGCTGTTTCACACACAAAAGAACCCGGCAGACCGCCGGGTTCTTTTGTGTTAACAAGGCTCATGTTTATCCTGCCAGGTGCATTCCTGAATTACAAAGCGGGGCCGATGCTTGGTTTCCATATAAATTTTGCCAATATACTCACCAATCACACCCAGGCACAGCAGCTGAATGCCCCCCATAAAGCACACAATGCTGGTGGTGGAAGCCCATCCTGCTACCGCATGACCCAGCAACCCCTGAATCACCGCCCAGATCACGCCCAAAAAGCTGACCAGAGAGATGAATGCCCCAAATCCTGTAATAATCCGGATTGGCTTCACCGACAGGCTGGTGATTCCGTCAAAGGCAAGGGCCAGCATCTTTTTAAGGGGATAATGGCTTTCGCCCGCCATGCGCTCGGCCCGTTCGTAGTATACGCTGGTGCTTTTAAAGCCCACCAGCGGCACCATGCCCCGCAAAAAGATATTTACTTCCTCAAAGCAGGCCAATTCATGGAGAGCACGGCTGCTGAGCAGGCGATAATCTGCATGGTTGAACACCACCTGTGCCCCCATCCAGTTCATCAGCTTGTAAAAACCTTCTGCGGTAAACCGCTTAAAAAAGGTGTCCGTATCCCGCTTGGAACGCACTCCGTATACCACATCACAGCCTTCCCAGTAGGCTTCCACCATGGCATCCATGGCGTTGATGTCGTCCTGTCCATCGCAATCGATGCTGATGGTGATATCACAGCGATCCTTCACCGTCATCAGGCCGCCCAAAAGCGCATTCTGGTGCCCCCGGTTGCGGGAAAGGCAGATGCCCTCAAAATGCTCATCGCTCTGGGCCAGATTCTGAATCATCTGCCAGGTATCGTCCTTGGAACCATCGTTCACAAAAACTACCCTGCTTTCAGGCGCAATGCGCCCCCGCTCAATCAAGCAGTTCAATTTTTCCAAAAACATGCCGCTGGTTACTGGCAGCACTTCCTGCTCGTTGTAGCAGGGAATCACCATGTATAATACAGGAGTTTTCATTTTGTCACTTCCCTTTTAGATTCCAAAAGCAGCCACTGTTTCCACAATCCCCAGCAGCTAAACGCTCCGCCGCTTTGGATGCAAAGCAGCAGCAATCCCTTTTTGTTTTATTTGATTTACCACTAATTATCACTAATCATACTGTATTTTGCAAAATCCCGCAAGTAGCTGCGGCGGTGCTGGTTCTGGCAAAAACCGCATACATTTACGAAAAACCGCATACCCATTAAAAAGGCATCTGTTATGCAAACAGCAAAAGGGGGTTTTGAGTTGTTCGGCATCTTTTTTAACTTTTTGGTGGGTCAGGTGCTCTATCTGGCCCTGCATCTGGAAAGCAGCAGCTTTCCCAAACCACTTACGCCACGGCAGGAGGTGGAAGCCTTTGCCGCTCTGCGCCAGGGGGATATGACCGCACGAGACAGGATTATCAAGCACAATCTGCGCCTGGTGGCACACATCGCCAAAAAATACTGTGCCATCCCCGGCGATGCAGAAGATTTAATCAGCATCGGCACCATTGGGCTTATCAAAGCGGTAAACAGCTTTGACAGCACCAAGCAGATTCGTTTTTCCACCTACGCATCCCGCTGCATCGAAAACGAGATTCTTATGAGTTTCCGCCGGGAGAAAAAAGCACCTGTCACGGTTTCCATGCAGGAGCCCATCGAAACCGGCAGCGAGGGCGGCGGTCTTACCGTATTGGATGTGGTGCCGGACAGCTTTGTGCTGGATGAGTCCTACGAATGCCAGGAGGAACAGCGCCTGCTGCGGCAGATGGTGGAACAGCTCAGCGGCCGGGACCGGCAGGTAATTCTGCTGCGGTACGGCCTTTCCGGCCAGCCTCCCCTTACCCAGCAGGAGGTAGCGCAGATGCTGGGCATCAGCCGCAGCTATATCAGCCGCATCGAAAAAGCCGCTGTAAGCCGATTGCGCCAGCAAATGCTGGAGCAGCGGCAATAACATCTGCTTTGACAGCAGTACAAAACCGCCCGGTCAGTGTGCAAACTATGACCGGGCGGTTTTGTGTTGTTTTGTCAGTTAAAGCCAAACAGCTTTTGGGTAATTTTGTAGCAGCCCATGGCAAACCCATGCGCCATGGGGTTATCCATGGTGAGCACAGCCCCCATAAAACCACGGCGCAGCCGGTAATACAGCCAGGGATCTGCCTTCTTCAGGTAGTCCCACAGCTCCCGCTTTTTCTCCAGGTTTTCTTTGGTGCCGCTGCGAATCATAAGTACCGAGGATACTACTGTAATGATTTCAAAGTAGTTGTACAGATACTGGCGCAGCCGCTTGTTGGAGATGGATTTTAAATCCACCTGCTGCTGCATCATCTTGTTAACCTTAATCTGCTGGTCAATGCGCTTAATCATAACGCTTTCGTTTACAGACTGGTCGTTGCGGCCAATGAAGTAGTGGTAAAAATCCACATTCAGGTAGTAAATGCTCTTTACATACTGCATGGGCACATACACAAACAGGTTATCCACATAGAAGGTATGTTTGGGTAAATCCAGCCCGCTGTCCCGCAGCAGCTGGGTGCGATAGGTAACCGCATGCATCATAATGTACTGGCTGCGGCGCAAACGGCCCACATCATCCCAACTGAGAATCTGCTGTTCCGGCAGCACATTGGCGTACCGCATTACCTTTTTGTGCCGCATACCCACCTTATCGTACACAAAGTTGCTAACCAGCAAATCCACCGGGGTGTTTTCGGTCATAAATTTCCGCAGGGTAAACAGCACCTTGCCCAGGGCCTCCTCATTGACCCAGTCATCACTGTCCACCACCTTAAAGTACTGGCCGGTGGCATTCTTCAAACCAGCCATAACTGCCGAACCATGACCGCCGTTTTCCTGGTGAATGGCCCGCACAATACTGGGGAATGCCGCAGCGTATTCATCGGCAATGGCGGCAGTTTCATCCTTAGAGCCGTCGTTCACCACCAGAATTTCCACTTCCTCGCCGCCAGTCAGCAGTGTATCGATGCAGTGCCTCATATACTCCTGAGAGTTGTAGCAAGGTACCGCAATGGACAATAATTTCATCTCTCTCACCTTTTTGCATAATCAATTCTGCCGCATCCTCAAATCGGCAGGGGCCTGTTTGGACAGTCGCCAAACAGAGCCTTGTGTTTAAAACAACAACACTTGCTCTCTTATTATAATGGCGTTAATTTTTTCCAAAGTCAAGCAATGTCGTTTTTTTCACCGGATATTCACAAAAAAAAGAAACACTCTCGATTACGCCCACACCTCTTTAACCCAGCAGCTGTTTTGCCACATCCACCGAGGCCTTGGCATCCCGCACATAATAATCCGCTCCAATGGTTTGGGCATATTCCGGCGTCAGCACAGCGCCGCCCACCATCACCTTACAGCTCAGGCCAGCCTGCCGCAGCTGCTCCACCGTTTGCGCCATGGAAGGCAGCGTGGTGGTCATGAGGGCGCTCAAGCCAACCAGTGGGGCGCCGGTGCGCCGAACCGCATCCACCACCTGTTCCGGCGGCACATCCCTGCCCAGGTCAATCACCTGATACCCGTAGTTATCCAAGATCACCTTCACGATATTTTTTCCAATGTCGTGAATATCGCCCTTTACTGTGGCAATTATAATGGGGCCTTTTTTTGCCCCCTCAAAGCCCTGCCGCTGAATGGCCAGCTGCACCTGCTCAAAGGCAGCCTGGGCGGCGGTGGCAGATTGCAGCAGCTGGGGCAAAAAGCAGGTACCCTTTTCAAAGGCATCGCCCACCTCGTCCAATGCGGGAATCAGCACCTGGTTCACCAGTTCTTCCGGGGCAGTTGTAGCCAGAGCCTCGATAGCAGCCTGGCGGGCCTGGCTTTCCAGCCCCTTGAACACTGCTTCGGTCAGGGACATGGGCTGGCCTGGCTCTGCTGCTGGTGCAGCCGATGCAGCCGGTTGGTTGCCGTAGGCCTCAATATACTCCTGGGCATGGGCATCCTGAGCGGTAAACACCCGGAACGCCCTCACTGCTGCCATCATAGAAGGCTCGTTGGGGTTCATGATGGGTGCATCCAGGCCGTTGGCCAGTGCTGTGCTCAAAAATGCAGTGTTTAACTGAGGCCGCTGGGGCAAACCAAAGGAAATGTTTGAAACACCCAGAACTGTTTTAAGGCCCAGTTCTTCCTTTACCAAACGCACCGCCTTCACGGTTTCCCATACATCCTCCTGCTGGGCACTGGCTGTGAGGGTAAGGCAGTCAATGTATACATCCTCTTTGGGGATTCCCGCCTGCTGGCAGGCCTGCCAGATGCTGCGGGCCAGCTCAAACCGTTCCTCCGCCTTAGAAGGAATCCCCCCATCCCCCAGGGTCAAACCTACCACGGCTGCGCCGTATTTTTTGCACAAAGGCAAAATGGCTTGCAGCACCGCCGGCTCTGCGTTCACCGAGTTTACAATGGGCTTGCCGGTGTATACCCGCAAACCTGCTTCCAAAACCTCCGGCTGGGTGGAGTCCAGCTGCAAGGGCAGCTCGGTTACTCCCTGAATGGCCACAACGGCCCGGCGCATCATCTCCACCTCGTCAATTTCCGGCAGACCCACATTCACATCCAAAATCTGCGCCCCGGCCTGGGCCTGTTCCACCGCCTGTCCCAGCAGATAGCCCAAATCGCCAGTGCGCAGAGCTTCCTTCATCTTCTTTTTGCCGGTGGGGTTAATGCGCTCGCCAATCACGGTACCGGGGCGCACGGTCACCACCTGCATACCAGAGCACACCCGCCCCGGCAGAGGAGCATCACTGGGGGTACGGGGCACCATCCGGTCAGCCAGGCTTCCCAATGCCTGAATGTACTCCGGCGAAGTTCCGCAGCAGCCACCCATAGCCGCAAGCCCCAGAGGCAGGTATTCCTCCATTTGCTGGGCAAAGGTGGCAGCATCCATGCTGTATGCCCCGGTCAAAGGGTCCGGCAAACCAGCATTGGCTTTAATAAACACCGGCAGGGTACAGCTTTCTGCCAGCCGACGGGCGGTAGGCAGAATTTCCGCCGGCCCCAGCGAGCAGTTAATGCCCACTGCCGCTGCACCCAGCCCCTGGGCCATCAGGCCAAAGCTTTCCGCCGGGCAGCCCACAAAGGTGCGGCCGTTCTGCTCAAAACTCATGGAAACCATCACCGGCAGGTCACAGGTTTCCTTCGCAGCCACCAGCGCCGCCTTCACCTCTGCCAGGTCGGTCATGGTTTCAAAATAAATGGCATCCACTCCGGCCCGGGCACCGGCCTGCACCACCTCTTTAAAGGCGTTGCAGGCTTCCTCAAAGGGCAGCGTTCCCAACGGCTGAAGCATCTCTCCCAGCGGCCCCACATCCAACAAAATCCGTGCCCCTGTCCCCTCACTGGCCTTGCGGGCACAGTCCACTGCGGCCTCAATCACCTGGGCCACCGTATACCCGGTACCGGCCAGCTTTTTGCAGTTTGCCCCAAAGGTATTGGTACTCAGCAGGTTTGTGCCTGCCGCCAGATAAGCCTTGTGAATGGCCTGCACCTGCTGGGGATGGGTAATATTCCATACATCCGGATGCTCGCCAGGGGTAAGGCCCGCCTGCTGTAACATGGTGCCCATGGCGCCATCCATACGCTGGCAGCGGTTTGATTCAAACAGAGGTCGTTGGTTACACACAGGGATTTCCTTCCTTTCTTTTGGTACAGGTTTCGCGCAGGGCGCAGTGGGCACAGCCCGCCAGTTGGCCTTGTACCGGGTGATCGGCTATGCCACAGAGGGCAGTCACACTTTTGCCCGGCACCAACATACAGCTTTCTGATGTGGACAGTCCAGCCTGACGGCTCGCATCCATCCACTGCAAAAAGCTCGGCTGTACGGTAAGGGGCCAGTCGCCATACCCCGGCGAAAACCGCCCGGTCATATACAGCCCCTGCCCGGCCACCTGGCTGCGCAGCTCCTGCTCCCATTCCTGGGCAGCCTGCTCCACATAGGCAGAGGCCGCCGCATCCAGCACCACGCCGTACACCGGCTCCACTGCCAGGGCACGGCGCAGAGCAGCGTCCAGCCCTGCACCCAGCGTGACCGCCAGCAGCAGGCCCCTGGTACAGCCCTTGAGGTGGGCTTCAATGTCCTGCCCCTGCAGCAGCGGTTCCAACTGGTTGAGGGGAAGCTGACGAGCAGCCGCCCGAATCACCGACTGCTGCAAAAGCTCCTGCTCGGCCCGGTCTAACAGCGCCTGCAACGCAGGATCAACAGTTCCCCCCGCACCCAGGTACCGGAGGGTCTCCTGCCGGTCCAGTGCCGGGGGATGGGGCCGCATCACAGCCCTTTGCCTGCGGGCAGCAGGTCCTCGATGCCTTCGTACACCCGACGGGCCACCACAGGGTCATTCATGGCGTAAAGGTGCACTCCATCTGCGCCGCCTTCAATCAAATCACGCAGCTGCCCAATGGCATAGTCGATGCCTGCATCAAACATTCCCTGTTCATCTCCATCGTAGCGGGCCAGCAGCTTAGTAAACTGGGGCGGCAGGCTGGCGCTACTCAATGCCAGGGTGCGCTGCACCTGCCGGGCCGAAACAATAGGCATTACACCTGCCTGCACTGGCACCTGCACACCGCTTTTGCGCAGCATATTCATAAAACGATAGTATTTGCTATTGTCAAAAAACAGCTGGGTAACCAGGTGCTCTACCCCTGCTTCCAGCTTATACTTCAACTGTTCCACATCCTGCTGCAAGCTGCTGCTTTCCACATGGCCTTCGGGGTAGCAGGCACCTGCCAGATAAAAATCCCGGCCCTGCTTCAGGTAAGCCGCCAGGTCGCTGGCATGAGAAAACTCCGTCTGCCGAGGCAGATCGGGGCAGATGTCACCCCGCAGGGCCAGTACATTTTCCACACCTTTTTCCTGCAAACAGGCAGCTACCTGGTCCACCTGTTCCCGGCAGGAATTCACGCAGGTGAGATGAGCCAGGGGTTCAATGCCCATGCGTTTTAAATGCGCTGCAATCTGTACCGTACTCATACCGGCAGGGCCGCCGCCAGCTCCATAGGTAACACTCATATAATCCGGCCGCAGCTGGGCCATCTGCTCCAGCACCGGGTACAAATCCTCGGGCTTCGCTCCATTTTTGCGGGGCGGGAATACCTCGATGGAAAAAACGCAGGGCTTGCTTTGAAACAACTCTGAAAGACGCATGGGGGCTCTCCTTAATCTTTATACTTTCACTGCCAGCCAGATTCACTGCGCTGGGCAAGTGCTGATTTTTCCATTATACCACACTTTTTTGCAGTGATAAAGTAGCAATGTATTTTCGTTTTTTTCTGTCTCCAATTATTTTTTTGCATACCTTTGCAATAATATGGGCAGCTGATTTGTATATAGGGTGAAATCCGCCGCATTCCCACAGGAATACCGGCAGGGGCAAAATGGCATACTAGCCAAAAGGGAACCGCCGCACAGGATTGGCCTTCCCTCACTGCATCCTGCCGTTTTGGCTGGTTGTTCAAGCAATGAAAAAGGAGAATCACACATGAAAAAACTGTCCATCGCACTGGCCGCCATCCTGGCGGTTTCCATGCTGGCTGGCTGTGGCAACAGCAACTCTGGTTCCACCAGCACTTCCTCCAGCACTTCCAGCAGTATGTCCTCCAGCATTTCCGCCAGCACCTCCCAGGCTGACAGCGACAATTCCGCTGTAAATACCAGCACGCTGGACGCCATCATGGATAAGATGTACACCGATGTGGAGCTGCCCATGATGCTCAAGCCCATGCCCGCTGCGGAAGACAGCGCATCCCAGTACACCGTACTCACCGCAGACAATGCCGAATATATGACCGGTGTTTCCGCCGATGAATTCAGCGCAGGCATTGCTGCCGACGCTGCCGTTACCAGCATTGCACACTCTGTGGTGCTGCTGCAGGCCAAAAGTGCCGATGACGCCGCTGCTCTGGCAGAGTCCGTTGCCGAAAAAGCCAACCCCATGAAGTGGCTGTGTGTTGGCGCCGAGCGGGTCATCGTTGCTTACTCCGGCGATGTGGTGCTGCTGGTTATGAGCCAGAACGACTTTGCCCAGCCCCTGCTGAACAGCTTTACCGCTCAGATGGGCGAGGATAAGGTTACCGTAGTAAAGAACGAGGAATTCGCCCAGGAAGCTCCCATGGATGGCGAAGCCGCTGCCAATGACTCCTCGGTCGTTGCTGTTCCGTAAGGGATTGGTCTGCGCTGGCGCGGTTGCCCTGCTTGGCTGCCTGGCAGCCGGCTGGCTGGCACACCAGCGCAGCCTCCATACCCCGGACGAAAATGGAATGTATCAGCAGCAGGGCTACTGGGTACAGTACCACGGGCCTTTGGATGAACGCAGCGTGAATAATTTTTCCGCCAAGCTAACCCAGCTTTCTCAGGATCTGCTCACGCCGGACAACCAGTGTTATTGGGCCATTGTGCCGGACAAAGCCCATTACCTGCCCGATGAGGGCTGGCCCCGGCTGGATTACGATGCCATGACGGCGCAGGTTCAAGCCCAGCTTCCCCAGTCCTTTGTGCACATTGACCTTACCGGTAGCCTTAGCCTTGGCAGCTACTATAAAACCGACCCTCACTGGCGGCAGGAAACCTTGCAGCCAGTGCTGGATACCTTGGGCGATGCCATGGGATTTTCGGCCACGCTGGAAGGCTGGCAGCCCCAGGTTGTGCCGGATTTTATCGGCACCGCCAGCTGGTATGTAAAGATTGAACCCGGCCAGGAGAATCTGGTTTACCTCACCAGCACTTTTACAGAGCAGGCGCAGGTGCACCATGCTGTATTGGAGGACACAACTGTATACACTCCAGAAAAACTCACCGGCAAAAACCCCTACGATGTGTTTTTGTCCGGCACCACTCCCTTTGTGACCATTCAAAATCCGGATGCTTCCACCGACCGGGAGCTGGTTATTTTTCGGGATTCCTTTGCCAGCAGTCTGGCTCCTCTTTTGTGCCAGACCTACCGCACCATCACCCTGATTGATTTGCGGTATATGGTAAGCGGCCTTGTACCCCAGTACATCACCTTTACCAACCAGGATGTGCTGTTTTTGTACAGTATGCCGGTGGTTAATCAAAGCGCTATGCTTCGCTGACCTTTTAGCTCCCCTGTGGCTTTTGCAAAAGTCCCAGGGGATTTTTTTGCGTGCAGCCAGCCCTTGTGGGTTTGGTTGAAACTTTGCAGCCGTTATGCTACAATATTAGCATAGATTTTGGGGAATGCAGGCCCTGGCCTCGCCGTTCCCCGTTGCCGAAAGGAGCTGTTTTTTCCTGTGAAAATCATGGAATCTGCCGAAGATTACCTGGAAACCATTTTGGTGTTGTTCAAACGCAACGGCAGCGTCCGCTCCATCGACACTGCCAACGAGATGGATTTTTCAAAACCCAGCGTTTCCACCGCCATGAAAAAGCTGCGGGAAAACGGCTATGTTCAGGTGGATGACGGTGGAATGATTACCCTTACCCAGTCCGGCCGCCACATTGCCGAAACGATTTACGAGCGGCACACCCTGATTAGTCAACTTCTAATGGATTTGGGTGTGCCTGAGGACATTGCAAAAGAGGATGCCTGCCGCCTGGAGCACAATCTCCATCCAGTCAGTTTTGAAAAAATCAAGGCATTTTACCTGCGCCAAAAGCAGCTGTAACTGCCGCACCAACAGACCATTCCCTGCTCCCATGCTGTGCGGGAATGGTCTGTTTTTCCACCAACCACTCCAATTCCAACCAAGCGAGGTGTTTTGTATGACCAACCTTTCCCATATTCAAGCCCAGGCCGCCCAGGCTGCCGCCGAGCTGCTGGCTGCTGCCAATCTCAAGCCCGGCAGCATTCTGGTTGTGGGCTGTTCCTCCAGCGAAATCATTGGCCAGACCATCGGCAAATGCTCCAGTCTAGAGGCTGCACAGGCCGTTTACCAAGGCATTGCCCCGGTGCTGCACCAGGCGGGGGTCTTTTTGGCTGCTCAATGCTGCGAGCACCTCAACCGTGCCCTCATTCTGGAAGCTGCCGCTGTGCGGGTAGGGGCCGAAGTGGTGAATGTGATGCCCCAGCCCAAGGCCGGGGGCAGCTTTGCCACGGTTTGCTGGCAGCAGTTTGAACATCCCGTTGCATTGGAAAGCATCCAGGCGGATGCCGGGCTGGACATCGGCAGCACCCTCATTGGTATGCATCTGAAACGGGTGGCCGTGCCGGTGCGTCTAAACATTCAGCAAATTGGCCAGGCCAGCCTGGTGGCCGCCCGTACCCGCCCCCGTTACATTGGCGGCCCCCGTGCCGTTTATCAGGAGGGATTGGCATAATGCAAGAACACGAACTGTTAGCCGCAAAAGCCCTGGAAATCCGCAAACGAATGGATGCCGCCTGTGCAGCCTGTGGCCGCAGCCCTTCCACGGTGCAGCTGTGCGCAGCCAGCAAAACCCGCTCCGCTGCCACGGTACAGGCTGCACAGGGCACCGCCATTGACCTGTTTGGCGAAAACCGGGTGCAGGAACTGGTGCAAAAACACGAGGCCGGGGCCTATGGCAGCTATCCCCTGCATTTCATTGGGCATCTGCAAACCAACAAGGTGCGCCAGGTTGTGGGCCGGGCCCAGGTGATTGAATCGGTGGATTCGCAAAAACTGCTGCTGGCTATTCAAAAGGAAGCCGCCCGGCAGCAGCTGTGCCAGAACATCCTGCTGGAGGTAAACATTGGGGGCGAGGCAACCAAAAGCGGCATAGCCCCCCAGGAACTGCCCGATTTGCTGGCCCTGGCAGATGCACAGCCCAACCTGCAGGTGCTGGGGCTTATGTGCATTCCGCCCCGGTGTGAGGAGTTCCAGCAGCAGGAAGTCTGGTTTGCCCGGATGCATCAGCTGTTTGTGCAGTGCCAGAATATGCCCTTGCAGCGCAGCCGTATGGAGATTCTATCCATGGGCATGAGCGGAGATTTTGAAGCCGCCATCCGCCATGGAGCTACCATTGTGCGGGTTGGCACCGGCATTTTTGGGCCCAGAGCCTACCCGCAGCCGGTTTAATTTGTACTCTAATTAAATACACCTGCTAAAAAATCATCCTGAATATTCCCAAATTATTGTGGCGCTGTGTTCTCATCTCAAAAAACACAGCGCCTATCTTTTGCAAAAAATTGCACAATCCCACAAAGGCTTTACATTATTTAGTTGGTCTATATGGTCAGAATTCTAAAGTTTTTCTGGCAACTTGCCAAAACCCCGCCCTTTTGTGTATACTTTTATTTGTACACTTTTAAAAAATGCCTCGCCACGGCTACTGTTTTTCTCTTGTGGGCAAAACGAGAGCCATCGGCCCTTAGGGCGGGCGGAGGCAAGAAAGGCGGCTCTTTCTTATGAAACACCTTGCAGACAGCCAGAAATTGCGCACCATAGGGCTAGTAATTGCAGGCAATGCTATTTATTCCCTGGCAGTGGTAATGTTCATTCTGCCCTGCGGCCTTATCAGCGGCGGCACCACCGGTCTGGCTCTCATCGGCCAGCATTTCTGGGGCATTCCGGTTTCCTCTTTTGTGCTGGTATCCAACATTATCATGTTCTGCCTGGGTGCGCTGATTATGGGCCGCTGGTTTGCTTTTAACACAGCGCTATCCACCTTTTGTTACCCTATTTTTCTGCATTTGTTTGGCTGCATTCCAGGAATTGATTCCATGACGAAGGACCCTATGCTGGCCACCATCTGCGCCGGCGTAATGGTTGGCGTGGGCATTGGCTTAATCATCGGTGCCGGTGCTTCCAGCGGCGGCATGGATATCCCCCCCATCATTGCCAATAAGTTTTGGGGAGTACCTGTTTCGGTGGGTATGTATGGGCTGGATTTTTTGATTTTGGTGGTGCAGATGTCCTTTGCACGCAATCGGGAGCAAATTCTGTATGGCATTCTGCTGGTGCTGCTTTACACCACCGTGCTGGACCGGATGGTTCTTGTGGGGAAGTCCCGTGTTCAGGTTAAGATTATCAGCAAACAAAGCGAACAGATTCGTTCCATTATCCTTCAGATGTTGGACCGTGGCTGCACCCTGCTGCACGCCCAAACCGGCTATGCTAAGGAAGAAACCGATGTAATTCTTACCATCACCACCAACCGGGAGCTGGCAAAGCTGAACCAGCTGGTGCAGCAAGCTGATCCCGACGCTTTTATTATCATCGACTCGGTGAGCCAGGTCCATGGCCGAGGCTTCACTCTGAAAAAAAGTTACCAATAATTTTTGTATCATTCCACAGCAGGCAGCTCTGGCCAACCGACCAAAGCTGCCTGCTGTTTTGTTTTTTCTCTATTTTACATTTCGATTCCTCGTCAATTCTTCAAAATATTTCAAAAATTTTTTGTGAATCTTGACATTTACCTACCGATGTGGTAGAAATAAATGACTTTGTTAGCACAAGCTAACTTGAAAAATGAGATAAGGAGGATTCACCCCTTGATGATTAACAAACGGCTGATTGGTATGGTCAGCGAATCCAAACGGCACATCGGCCGGAATGTGGCATTTCAGTGGGCTGCTTTGCTGGCCAACATCCTGCTGATTTTAACAGTAGCAGACTACCTCACCAAGCTGGCAGCAGGAGAACCTGCCAACCTGCCGCTGGTATTGGCCATTGCTGCCGCCATGATTGTTATACGCTTTTTCTGTGCCAAGCAGGCTACCCGGTGCAGTTACCTGGCTTCGCAAAATGTAAAACAGGTTTTGCGCCGCACCATTTTTGAAAAACTGCTCCGTCTTGGCCCTGGCTATTCCAGCCAGATTTCCACCTCGCAGGTAGTACAGGTCACGGTAGAGGGTGTGGAACAGCTGGAAACCTACTTTGGCTCCTATTTGCCTCAATTCTTTTACAGTATGCTGGCACCCATCACTCTATTTGCGGTGCTGGCGCCCATCAGTATGCGAGCAGCTTTGGTGCTTTTGGTGTGCGTGCCGCTGATTCCCATTTCCATTGCAGCAGTACAAACCTTTGCCAAAAAACTTTTGAGCCGCTACTGGGGCCAATACACCGCCCTGGGCGACCACTTCCTGGAAAATCTCCAGGGTCTGACCACCCTCAAAATCTACCAGAGCGATGCCCTCAAGCACCAGGAGATGAACCGGGATGCCGAGCATTTCCGCCGCATTACCATGAAGGTGCTCACCATGCAGCTTAACTCCATTACCATCATGGACCTGGTGGCCTATGGCGGTGCAGCCCTTGGCATGGTAGTGGCTGCCCAGCAGTTCGCTGCCGGCCGTATCAACCTGTTTGGCTGTTTTGCCATTGTAATGCTTTCGGCGGATTTCTTTCTGCCCATGCGTCTGCTGGGCTCCTTCTTCCACATTGCCATGAACGGCATGGCAGCCACCGAAAAAATGTTCCATCTGCTGGACCTGCCGGAACCGGAAGTTCGCACTGCACAAATTGACCCGGCTCACTGCCCGGTGGTTCTGCATCAGGTGGAATTTGGCTACGAAGAAAACCGCCAGATTCTCCACAAGGTGGATTTGGAACTGCCCCAGCAGGGCTTGGTGGCCTTGGTGGGCGAATCCGGCTGCGGAAAATCCACCATTGCCAGCTTGCTGGCAGGCCGGCTGGAGGGCTACACCGGCAGTATTACCATTGGCGGGCAGGAGCTTACCCAGCTGAACAGCGCCAGCCTGATGAAAAACATCACCACCGTGGGCTTTGCCGCCCGGCTATTTAAGGGCACTGTGGCCGAAAATCTGCGCATGGCTGCACCGCAAGCCACCGACCAACAGCTTTGGCAGGTGCTGGAACAGGTAAAACTGGCCGATTTTCTGCGCAGCCAGCAGGGCCTGGAAACTCCTTTGACCGAAAAGGCCGCCAACCTTTCTGGCGGTCAGTGCCAGAGGCTGGCATTGGCCCGTGCCCTGCTGCACGACAGCCCCATTTACATCTTTGACGAGGCTACCTCCAACATTGATGTGGAAAGCGAAAACCGCATCATGGAATTGGTGCACCAGCTGGCAAAGCATAAAGCGGTTCTGCTGATTTCCCACCGGCTGGCCAATGTGACCCAGGCCCAGTGCATTTACACCCTGCAAAAGGGCCGCATTGTGGGCAAAGGCACCCACAGCCAGCTGCTGGAGCAGTGCCCCGTTTACCAGGCTTTGTGGAACAACCAGCAAGCTTTGGAACAATACAGTATCTCTCCGGAGGATTTGGCATGAAAAAACGCTCTGACCTGGTTATCATGGGCCGGCTGATTGGCCTTGTAACCCCCCTGCTGGGCTTTATGATTACCGCCATCGCCATGGGTGTGGCAGGCTTTTTATGTGCTCAGTTCATCACAATTTTTGCAGGCTTTGCCATGATTCGGGTGCTGGCCCTTGGCCCCACCCCTACCTTGGCCACCCTGTTTACCTGCATGGGCCTGTTTGCTGTGGCCCGTGGTCTGCTTCGCTATGCCGAGCAAGCCTGCAACCACTTTATTGCCTTTAAGCTGCTGGCCTTAATTCGAGATAAAGTCTTTGGTGCACTGCGCCGGCTGGCTCCCGCCAAGCTGGAAGGGCGGGACAAAGGCGATTTGATTTCCGTCATCACCTCGGATATCGAGCTGCTGGAAGTCTTTTATGCCCACACCATCTCCCCCATTGCCATTGCGGCCATTATGTCGGTTATCATGACCCTGTTCATCGGCCAGTATCATTGGATTCTGGGGCTGTGGGCGGCCATCTCTTTTGCCCTGGTGGGCGTTGTTGTGCCGGTGGCAGCTGCCAAAACCGGCGGCAGCCGGGGCCTGGAATATCGCACCCAGTCCGGTGCTCTCAGTTCCTTTGTGCTGGATAGCCTGCGGGGCTTGGCCGAACTGATTCAATACGATGCAGGCGCCCGCCGTATGGAGCAGATGGACCAGCAGACCCGACAGCTGCTGAAAAAAGAGGAACAGATGAAATCTGCCCTGGGTACCGCCACCGCCTTCACCGGTGCGCTGATTCTGGTTTGCTCCATGACCATGCTGGCCCTTGCAAGCCTGCTGCTGGAACAGAGTGCCGTGGGCTTTGACGGCCTGTTTATTTCCCTGATTGCTCTCATGAGCTCCTTTGGGCCGGTGGTGGCCCTGGCCAATCTGGGCAGCACCCTGCAACAGACCTTTGCCGCTGGCAACCGGGTGCTGGATGTGTTGGACGAAGCCCCCATTGTGGAGGAAAACACCACCGGCAGCACCCCCGCCTTTACCGGTGCCGCCTGCAGCCAGGTAAACTTTGCTTATCAGCAGGAATCCATCCTCAAGGACATTAGCCTCACTCTGCCCCAAAACAAGATTGTGGGCATTACCGGGCGCAGCGGCAGCGGCAAGTCTACCCTGCTGAAACTGCTTATGCGGTTTTGGGATGTTTCCCAGGGATCTGTGGAAATTTCCGGCCAGAATATACGCAGCATTCGCACCACCGCCCTGCGGGATATGGAAAGCTATGTTACCCAGGAAACCTACCTATTTCACGACAGCATTGAAGCAAATGTAAAAATCGCCCGCCCGGACGCTTCCCATGAGCAGGTGGTAGAAGCCTGCAAAAAGGCATCGGTGCATGAATTCATCATGAGCCTGCCCAAGGGGTATGATACGCCTGTTGGTGAACTGGGCGACACACTTTCCGGCGGCGAGCGGCAGCGACTGGGCATTGCACGGGCATTTTTGCACGATGCACCCCTCATTCTGCTGGACGAGCCCACCAGCAACCTGGATAGCCTGAACGAAGCTGTCATTCTTAAAAGCCTGCATCAGCAGCGGGCGGGCAAAACGGTGGTGCTGGTAAGCCACCGGGCTTCTACCATGCGCATTGCCGATACCACTTACAGCGTGGAACACGGCCGCTTGAGCTGAGGCTTGAACTGAGTATATTTGCGGGCACCTGGCCCGACCCATTACAAGGAGGAGATTTGTTATGAAATATCTTTACATTGCCTTGGGCCTGGTTTGCCTGGCACTCAGCGCACTGGGTGCCGCACTGCCCCTGCTTCCCGCCACTCCCTTTTTGCTGGGCACCTGCTTTTTCTTTGCAAAGGGTTCCCGTCGTTTGAATGATTGGTTTTTGAGCACCAAGCTGTATCAAAACAACTTCAAAAGCTTTCGGGAGCAGCGGGCCATGACTCGCAAAACCAAGCGGAACATCATGCTCACCGTTACCTTAACCATGGGCATTGGATTTGTTATGATGAACCAGGTTCCTGTGGGCCGCATTGTACTGGCTTTGGTCTGGCTGTTCCACCTGTACTACTTTGCTTTCCGCATCAAAACCCTGGAGGATAACAGCGAAGAATAACTTCCCCATTAAATGCAAAAGCCCCTGGATGGTGCCCACTCTCACAGCGAGAATCGGCTCATCCGGGGGCTTTGCTTCTGCTATTCCTGTTACACAATCAAAAACCCGTGGCAGAACCGCCCTCCAACAGGGGCCTTTGCCACGGGTTTTATCATTGCAATTTATCAATGGCTGCCTTTTGCTCTGCTTGCGGCCATGCTAAAAAAAGCCTTAGGCCAGCTCTTTTTTCACAAGGGCGGCCAGCTCATCTGCAATGGGCTGAATCTGCTCCAGGCTCTCGCCTTCGGCCATCACACGAATCAAAGGCTCGGTGCCGCTTACCCGCACCAGAACCCTGCCGGTATCGCCCAGTTTTTCCTTTGCCTGGTGGATGGCCTGCTTGATGGCATCGTTGTTGTAGAACTCCAGCTTACCGGCAGCGCTTACCTTTACATTCACCATCACCTGGGGCAGACGCTGCATCACGCTGGTCAGTTCCGACAGGGGCTTGCCGCAGCGTTTCATCAGGCACAGCAGCTGAATGGCGGTCAGCTGACCGTCGCCGGTGGTGGCAAATTCACGGAAAATCACATGGCCGCTCTGCTCGCCGCCCAGAGTATAGCCTTCCAGCTCCATCTCCTCCAGCACATAGCGGTCGCCCACCTTGGTGGCGGCAAACTTCATGCCGTTGCGCTCGCAGAACTGCACAAAGCCCAGGTTGGTGAGCACAGTACCCACGATGGTGGAGCGGCGCAGCTTGCCCCGCTGCTGCATATCCAGGCCGCAAACGGCCATGATAAAGTCACCATCCACCACATTGCCCTTTTCATCCACAAACAGGCAGCGGTCTGCGTCGCCGTCAAAGGCTACGCCTGCATCCATGCCATGGGTGCGCACATACTCCTGCAATTTTTCCAGATGGGTGGAACCGCAGCCCTCGTTGATGTTTACGCCGTCCGGCTGGTCGCACATTACCACTGCATTGGCGCCCAGCTCCTCAAACAGGGTGCGGGCGGTAACACTGGCCGAACCATTGGCGCAGTCCACTGCAATGTTCAGCCCTTCCAGAGAGTAGGGAATGGTGGTTTTCAGGTGTTCAATGTAGTCACGGGCAGCGGTGGTGCAGTGGGTAATCTGACCCAGCTGTTCGTTCTGGGCATAGATAAACTCCCCTGCCTCAATCAGCCGCTCAATCTGCTCCTCCAGCTCATCGGGCAGCTTAAAGCCCTCGCCGTTGAAGATTTTAATGCCGTTGAATTCGTAGGGGTTGTGGCTGGCGGAAATCATCACGCCTGCATCTGCCTTGTAGCGGCCCACCAGATAGGCCACAGCAGGGGTGGGTACCACGCCCAAATCAATCACATCCGCACCCACCGAGCACAGGCCGGCAGCCAGTGCAGAGCCCAGCATATCGCTGGAGATGCGGGTATCCTTACCTACCACCACCAGGGGGCGGCGACGGCGGCCATAGGCCAGCACCACAGCAGCGGCACGGCCAATGGCCATGGCCAGTTCACAAGTAATATCCTTACCGGCAATGCCACGCACGCCGTCGGTTCCAAACAGTCTTCCCATTGTGTTTACACTCCTTATTCCGTGCAGCGGGGTACCACCCGCTGGGCATCTTTATAAATATGATGAGCAGGCACCACACCACGCACGCAGCTGGTGGGATACACCTGGCTGCTGCGGCCCAGCACACTGCCGGGGCACAAAACACTGTTGCAGCCTACTTCTGCCTCATCGCCCACCAGGGCACCCAGCTTTTTGCGGCCGGTGGGCAGACGCTCCTCGCCCTGACGAATCACCACCAAGGAACGGTCACTTTTCAGGTTGCTGGTTACGGCACCAGCGCCCAGATGTGCCTTATAGCCCAAGATGGAATCTCCCACATAATTGAAATGGGGTACCTGAGCCTGGTCAAACAAAATGCAGTTTTTCAGCTCTACACTATTGCCCACCACGGCACCGGCACCCACCAGGGCGTTGCCCCGGATGTAAGCGCAATGGCGAATCTCCGCCCCAGGCCCAATGATGCAGGGGCCCTGCACACTGGCCGAGGGCGCAACAACAGCACTGTCGGCCACCCATACCTGGGGTGCAATTTCCTTGTATTCTTCCTGGGGCAGCTGGGGGCCCAGCTTGCTTAAAAAGTCACCCAAAGTTTCCAAAGCCTGCCAAGGCCATTCCACCTGCTCCAACAGGGGGGCTGCCAGGGTATGGCTTAAATCAAACAACGCTTGTGTGCGGCATACTTCCATGTGGAATCCATGCTCCTTTCCTTGTTGAACAGGCAGACTTGGGTCTGGAATGGCCCTATTGTGGGGCCATCTCCTTTACCCTTTTCAAATCCTATTCCATTGCATTTTACAATTATACCGAAAGCAGCATTCCTTGTATACCTAAAAGGATAAATTTTGAGAACGAAACTCCAAATTCGGTATTCCTTACGAAATTCCACCAGTTTGTTCTGGTTCTTTGCTTCAAAAAGTCTGCAAAATTCAGCCGTTCAGCGGCATATCCCTGCCTTACAGCAACTGCCCGGCTTGCTGGGTTTTGCAAAAGCATCCAGCAGCCGGGCAGCTTCCTTTAATCCTTTGCAGCCGTGGGGGCGGGTTTTCCCACCACCCAGCGGATGCACCGCAGATATACCACCAGCGAAAACAGCGGGCCAAGCACATCTGAAATTGGCTCGGCATAAAACAGGCTTTCGGCCCCAAAGAACCTGGGCAGCAAAAACAGCGCCACAAAGTAAACCAGCTTTCTAAAAAAGGAAAGGGGCAGCGAGTAGCGCATCATACCCATGCCGGCAAATCCATCCACCACTTCATACTGGATCGCCAGCGGCACAATCACCGATGCACTGATGCGGATCGCCTTAATTGCCAGAGGCATAACCTGGGGATCCTGGCTGAAAATCTGCACAAACAGGTGGGGAATCAGCTGTGCTGCCAGCCACATAATGCCGGTGTACACCATCCCCAAGGCAAAAATCAGCTTTTGCGCCTGCAAGATGCGGTCCGGCCTGCCTGCGCCATAATTGTAGCCCAAAATGGAGCCGGTACCGCCGGTAATGCCGCCCAGCGGCATGGTGACCACCAGCATAAAGCTTTGGGCAATAGTGGCCGCCACCACCAGCAAATCCCCCTGCTGTGCTCCCCCATACTGCTGAAGCAGGGCGTTCAGGGCAATAATCATCATGTTGTCAAAGGCAATAATCATAAATGGGGTAAAGCCCATGGCCAGTATCCTGGCTATAATGGCCCCATTGTACCCTCCAAAGGTAATGGGAACGGGCGGCACCTTGCTGAACAAAAATTTCAGTGCAAACACACAGCTGCCCAGCTGGCTTAAAATGGTGGCCAACGCCGCACCGGCCACCCCCATATTGAACCCAAAAATAAACACTGGGTCCAGCAAAATATTGAGCACTGCCCCCAGCATCACCGACTGCATTCCCTTTTTGGCAAAGCCCTGGCAGATGATAAACTGGTTCATGCCGGTGGCCAGCAAAGCCGCCGGGGTACCCAGCAGATAGATGGTGTAATACCGCATGGCATACGGCAGGGTACTTTCGCTGGCACCAAACAGCAAAAGCGCCTGTTCCCGGGTGGCCAGTGCCAGCACCATCAGTACCAGGCTGAGCACGCTTAACAAGGCAAAGCTGCTGGCCAGCACGGTTTTTGCCCCCTGCTGGTCCTTCTGTCCCATCCGGATGCTCAGCAGCGGTGAGCCGCCAATGCCCACCAAAAAAGCCACCGAGCCAATCATGGTTACCACCGGGCCGCATACCCCGGCACCTGCCAGTGCCAGGCTGCCCACCTGAGGAATATTTCCAATGTACATACGGTCCACTACGCTGTACAGCACGCTCACAAACTGAGCCAGCATACTGGGCAGGGCAATGCGCAGCACCAGCTGGGGGATTGGGTCCCGCCCCAGGTCATTTTCTATGGTTCGTTGTTTTTTCATGTTTCTCTCACATTCCTGTATTTTTTGCAGTGCACATTTTGGCTGTATGCTGCCCCTCAGCGCACCGGCAGGGGCAGCAGCACCAGCAAAACCAGCATCACTGCAATGCTGATAACCATACTCAGGGAGTTAAGCACCGCCGCCATGCTGCCATCTCCCCCACTGTCCACCGTAAGCATAACCGCACAGCTGGCAATGGGGGCAAAGGTCATAACAACCAGGGTGCGCACCACCTGCGGGTCTGCGGGCAAAAACAGCCACAGCCCCAGGGCAAACAGGGTACATATCCCATACCGAAGTGCCAGGCAGCGTGCAATCAGCCGCCCGCCGGAACGGGGCAGCCGCAGCTCAAACAGGATTCCCACACAGAGCATGGCCAAAAAGGGGTTGGCCGCCGCCCCCATGGAAACGACCCCATCCACCAAGGGCGGCAAGTTCCAGCCCAGGGCATTCATGCCCAGCATCACCAGATAGGCCACAAAGGTGGGGGTGGTCAGCAGCCGTTTTGCCACCTGCACCGGCCCGGTGGATGACCCCGGCCGGGCCAGCACCTTTTGTACCAGGGCCAGGTTTGGCCCAAAGGTCATGATGGCACTGCCCATATCGTACATACACATGGCAGAAAATCCTTCGGCACTGACCATACCGGACAAAAACGGAATGGCAAAATTGCCGTTGTTGAAGGTATTGCTGTTGAGAATGCTTAAAATTCTTTCTCCGGCTGGCTGCTTTGCGCTGGTCAGCACCGCCGCCGCCAGCAGCAGGCAGTTAAGCGCCACGGCACAGGCCGTAATAAGCAGCAGCGACCAATGAAAGGGACTGCCCCCGATGGTATTCAAAATTGCACAGGGCAGGGTGATGTCCATAATCAGCACGGACAAAAACCCCGCAGACTCCTTCTTGAACAGCCCGGCACGCTTGGCCCCATATCCAAGGGCCAGCACCAGCAGATACACCAAACTGCTTTGCAAGGTCTCCCACATAATGGTTTTCTCCTCTCCCAGGCAGCCACTGCCTGCATCTGTTTTTTCTCGCCTTCCAATACAATGGCCGGCGCACCGCTTGTTTGCTATGCTGTGGGATGATTTTTTGAACTTTGGTCATTATACCACAGCACTGCACCGCTGAAAAGCAACAAATTCCGGCAATCTCCGGGCAAACTTTCTTGCCTCCCTGCGCCAGGTGCATATCCTGCCGCCCCACTGCGTACTAATGGGCTACAAGGACTACGCGAAAGGAGAACTATCATGGAAGTGTACCAACAAAGCCCCGGGCAGGCCCTGTCCGCTCTGGGGTCCAGCACCCAGGGACTCACCGCAGCCCAGGCCGCCCAGCGGCTGAACCAATACGGGCCAAACAAGCTCCGTGAAGCCGAACGGGAGTCGCTGTTTCAACGGTTTTTGCAGCAGATGGCCGACCCCATGATTGTGGTGCTGCTGGCCGCCGCTGCTGTTTCCGGCCTTACCTCTTTGTGTGCAGGCGAAAGCATCTGGGACGGCCTGATTATTTTGGCCGTGGTCGTCATTAACGCCCTGCTGGGGGTGGTGCAAGAAAACAAGGCGGAACAGGCCATCCAGGCCCTTCAGCAGCTTACTGCAGCCCAAAGCACCCTGCGCCGGGGCGGCCAGCTGCTGCACCTGCCCAGCAGCCAGCTGGTACCAGGCGACATTGTTCTGTTAACCGCCGGGGATGCGGTACCGGCAGACGGCCGCCTGCTGGAAGCTGTCAGCCTTAAAATCGAAGAATCTGCCCTTACGGGAGAGAGTGTTCCGGCGGAAAAATCCACCCAGGCACTAAGCAGCACCGTGCCTCTGGGGGATCGCACCTGCATGGCTTACATGGGCAGCACCGTGCGGTATGGCCGGGGCACCCTGCTTGTAACCGCCACCGGCATGGACACCCAGATGGGCCATATCGCCGGGGTGTTGGCGGATACCGCCCAGGGCAAAACACCCTTGCAGCAAAAACTGGCCGGTTTGAGCAGAACCCTAAGCGGCGTTGTGCTGGCAATCTGCCTGTTTTTGTTTGGCTTTGGGCTGTGGCGCGCCGGTGAGTACTCGCTGGAAACCGTTCTTTCCACCTTTTTGGTGGCGGTAAGCCTGGCCGTGGCCGCTATCCCGGAGGGTCTGGCAGCGGTGGTAACCATTGTGCTGTCGGTGGGCGTTACCAACATGAGCCGCCAGGGGGCTGTTATCCGCCGTTTGACCGCCGTGGAAACGCTGGGCTGTGCCCAGGTCATCTGTTCGGATAAAACCGGCACCCTGACCCAAAACAAGATGCAGGTACGCCGCCACTGGGGCGACACGCTGCCCCTGGCCCAAACCTTGGCTCTTTGCACCGATGTACTGTTTGCCGCAGACGGAACCCCTCAGGGTGAGGCCACCGAATTGGCCCTGGTGGAATACGCCGCCCAGCTGGGCCACCCCAAGGCCAGCCTGCAAGGGGCCAGCCCCCGTGTGGGAGAGCTGCCTTTTGACAGCCAGCGCAAATGTATGTCCACCTTCCACCGCAGTGGGGGCAGCATCCTGCAATGCACCAAGGGTGCGCCGGATGTACTGCTGGAACGGTGCACCCACTGGCTCCATGACGGCACTGTGGAGCCCCTGACCCCTGCTGTGCGCCAGCAGATTCTGGCCCAAAATCACCAGATGGCCAGCCAGGCTCTGCGGGTGCTGGCAGCTGCCCGCCGCAGCTGGCCCAGTCTGCCCCATCCCCTCTCCAGCCAGAACGCCGAGCAGCAGATGGTCTTTGTTGGTCTGGTGGGTCTGATGGATCCGGTACGCCCTCAGGCGGCCCCTGCCATCCGGCAGTGCAAAGCCGCCGGCATCCGCCCGGTTATGATTACCGGTGACCACCCGGATACCGCCGCCGCCATCGGCCGGGAGCTGGGCATTCTGCCTGCCGGAAGCCAGGTGGTGACCGGTGCCCAGCTGGACCGGATGAGCCAGGAAGAACTGACCCAGCAGGTACACCGCTATTCGGTCTATGCACGGGTTCAGCCCCAGCACAAGGTGCGCATTGTGGAAGCCTGGAAATCCCGGGGCTGTGTTACCGCCATGACCGGCGATGGCGTAAACGACGCCCCCAGCCTGAAAACCGCCCACATTGGCATTGGCATGGGCATTACCGGCACTGATGTTACTAAAAATGTGGCAGATATGGTGTTGGCAGATGATAACTTTGCCACCATTGTGTGCGCTGTGGAGGAAGGTCGCCGCATTTACGACAACATCCGCAAATCCATTCAATTCCTGCTGGCCTCCAATATGAGCGAGGTAATCAGCATCTTTGCCGCTACTCTTATGGGCATTACCCTGCTGCGGCCGGTGCACCTGCTGTGGATTAACCTGATTACCGACTGCTTCCCTGCCCTGGCTTTGGGCATGGAACAGGCAGAACCGGGCCTGATGGAACGGCAGCCCCGAAACCCCAGAGAGGGAATTTTTGCCCACGGGCTGGCATTTGATGTTTCGTGGCAGGGTCTTTTGGTCACTGCACTCACCCTGTTTGCCTACTTTTTGGGTGTACGGCTGGACACCGGGTACTGGCAGGTGGCACAAAACGGCATTGGCACCTCCATGGCCTTTTTGACCATGAGCATGGCAGAAATTTTTCATAGCTTTAATATGCGCAGCCAGCGGGGCAGTATTTTGCATCTGCACAGCAGCAATCTGTACCTATGGGCTGCCATGGCGGGCAGTCTGCTGCTTACCTGGGGCGTGCTGTTTTTGCCCTGGGCCGCAGCGGCCTTTGGGTTTGATGCCATTACCCTGCGTGAATACGGCTTCTCGCTGGGGCTTTCCCTTTTGATGATTCCCATTACAGAAGTGGTAAAATGGGTGCTGCGCCGTACCCAGCACTAACCAAATTCTTTTTACAAAGCCACAAGGCAGAAGCACCCTTTTACAGGTGCTTCTGCCTTGCTTGCATTCTATCGGTTGTGCTGGTTCAGCAGCTGGCGGATCTGACCATTGGTGTGTTCCACTTCCTCCCGAAAGGCTCTGGCCGATATCCGCAGGGCACCATGTCCCAGAATAATCAGCTGCTCCGCTGCATCGGAGGTGACCACCCGCACCCGCCGCCGGTCGGCCAGCTGGTAGGTGGCTTTTTCAATGTACATATCTGCGGTTTCCGCCTCTTTGGTATACACAATGTGGATGTTATGGTAACGCTCCACATGGCCTGTGCCGTGCTTCACCTTGTAGGCATCAAATACCAAAATTACCTGGCACCGGCGGAAGCCCTGGTAATTGCACAGGATGTCTGCCAGTGCCTGGCGGGCCGCTTCCAGGCTTGCTGCCGCCATTTCTTTAAGCTCATCCCAGGCAAACAGCAGGTTGTAGCCATCCACCAGCAGATACTCCGGCCCGGCTTCCTGGTACTGGTATTCCTGGGGTTTTTGGCTTACCGGCCGGAACAGCTGAGGCCCTTTGGGTGCCCCATAGGTGCGGGCAAAGAGCGCTTCCAGCTCCTTATCTTCCTCCAGCGAGCCGGGACGGCTGCCGGGCAGCCGCTGCATGGGTGCACGGGGTGCTGGTTCCGGCTCTGGCTTTTTGCGCCAGGTATCCATTGGCAGATGGGCAGCCTTGTCCACCTGGTTCCAGGGTACGGTGTAACCTGCCCCATGGGCACAAAAGACCGAGTCCGCCGGGTCCTGCACATCCCGTTCCGGGTCGTAGCCCACCTGCTCCAGCACCTGCTGGGTGTTGTGGCAGGGCCGATACCCGGCAGGGATGCAGGAAAGCTGACCCTCGCCACGGGTGTACCCGGTTAATTCCAGACCATACCCCCGCATCTCGCTTACCGGGGCAAATCCGGTCAGAACTGCCCTGTCCTGGCTTTGTTCCGGCGGGGCAAACTCTGCCCCCATCCGCTGAAGGTCCGCCATGGCCCGCCCCACCGAGGGGACAGGCAGCTCCAGCCGGAATTCGTACCAGGGCTCCAGCAGCACGCTTTCCGCCTTCATCAGGCCTTGCCGTACCGCCCGGTAGGTGGCCTGGCGAAAATCCCCTCCTTCGGTGTGCTTTTCGTGGGCACGGCCGCACAAAAGGGTAATTTTCACATCGGTCAGGGGGCTTGCGGTCAGTACGCCCCGGTGCTCCTTTTCTGCCAGATGGCTAAGTATCAGCCGCTGCCAGTTGCCGGCCAGCTCGTCCTGGGAGCAAACGCTCTCCCATTGCAGGCCGGAGCCCGCCGGGCCGGGTTCCAGCAGCAGATGGACCTCGGCGTAATGGCGCAGTGGTTCAAAGTGGCCCACCCCTTCCACCGGGGCGGCAATGGTTTCTTTGTACAGGATGTTGCCGGGAGCAAACCCCACCGCCAAACCAAACCGCTGAAAGATTTTTTGCTTCAGTACATCCAGCTGCACCTCGCCCATCATCTGAAGGCAGATTTCCCCCAGCTGTTCATTCCAAACCAGATGCAGCTGGGGTTCTTCCTCCTGCAAGGGGGCCAGCTGGCGCAGCACCTGGTGCACATCGCTGCCCTGGGGCAGCAGCAGTCGGCAGCTTTGCACCGGTGCCAGCACTGCTTCTGCCCCGGAAGGCTCTATGCCCAGCCCCTGGCCTGCCCAGGTGTTTTGCAGGCCGGTTACTGCGCAGACTGTACCTGCCGGGGCCTGGCGCAGCAGCTGAAATTTTTCGGCGGAATACAGCCGTATCTGATCCACCTTTTCCCGCTGGTCCGGCTGGTCGCCGGTTTGCACCAGTTCCTTGACCGAAAGGCAGCCCCCTGTGATTTTCAGGTAGGTGAGCCGTGCACCCTGGCTGTCCCGGCCAATTTTATATACTCTGGCTCCAAATTCACCGGGCCACGCCTTGCAGCAGGTGAGGGTTTCCAGCGTATTCAACAGCTCCTTGACCCCTTCCAGCTTGAGGGCGGAGCCAAACAGGCAGGCAAAGGCCTGCCGCCGGGCCATCATCTCCTTTAAGGTCTCCTGGCTGATGGCACCCTGCTCCAGATATTCTTCCATGGCCTGTTCGCTCTCCACGGCCAGCTGTTCCGCCCACTCCTGCTGAGGGGCCAGCAGCGGAAAGCACTGTTCCGAAAGCTGGCTGCGCAGCTGCGCCAACACTCTGCCCTGGTCCGCCGCCGGCAAATCCATCTTGTTTACAAACAAAATCACCGGCACCCCATGGCGTTCCAGCAGTTTCCAAACGGTACGGGTATGGCTCTGCACGCCGTCCGTTCCACTAATCACCAGCACTGCATAATCCAGCACCTGGAGCGTGCGCTCCATCTCGCCGGAAAAATCCACATGGCCAGGGGTGTCCAGCAGGGTAATCTCCACGCCGGGCCGCTGCATCACTGCCTGTTTGGTAAAAATGGTAATACCCCGTTCCCGTTCCATGGAGTCGGTATCCAAAAAGGCATTTTGGTGATCCACCCGTCCCAGGGTTTTAATGGTTCCCGCACAGTACAAAAGCCCTTCCGTCAGGGTTGTTTTGCCTGCATCTACATGGGCCAAAAGCCCCACCGAAATGCGTTTGTCTCCCTTGGCCTGCTGCTCCATAACCAAACACCTGCTCTCCCCTATCAAGTAAATTCTATTCAGTATACCATAATAGGCCATTGCAGTCGAGCCATTCTCCTGTTGGTGCATAGTGACCGGTTTGCAGTTTTGACAGCTGGGTAACTTGGTTGCGGCTGCAAGGCAGAGTGCTGGGCAGCGGCATAAATGCCGTTGGGCCGCTTGTGCTCCCAAAGCCTCAACGCTTTATTGGCTTTATATCCCTCATTGCTTTATGCTGGGTGCTCACAGGCGTTTTAAATCCTTTCTTTTTGCGTCTTTGCTAATTTCTTTGCGCCTTTGCTAACTAAAAGGGCTTGATTTTGCGCACGGTTGGCGCAAAATCAAGCCCTCTAAAAAAGTGTATTAGGGTAGGGATACACTCCCGTGCATCTCCGCCCATTTCCTTATAAATTTACATCCGGCAATATTCTTCAAGCAAAGCTTTCATCGGCCTTTTGCCGCAAAACAGCCCTTGTGGTTTAGGGCCGTTTATCCTGTTCTTCCTGCTGAGAGGAAACCAGAATGCCTGCATAGCAAATCAGAGCCGAAGCCAGCGATGCGCTAAGCAGCAGCACCAATAGAATCGTCATGGGGTGCCCCCTTCCTTTGCTGTTAGTATAACAAAGAAAGGGGGCAAAATTTGTTGGTTTCGGTGGCAGACAAATTTATTCCACTACCACCTTGCCGTCCTGTACCGTCAGGTTTACAGCGGTACCCAGCAAGCCCTCCACAAACCGCTCGGCCATGGGGTCCTCCACCTGCTTTCGAATGGTGCGGCGCAGGTCTCGTGCGCCAAAGGTGCTGCCGCCGCTGGCTTCCACCAGTGCTTCCAGCACATCCGGGGTGTAGTGCAGTTCCACACCCTTGTCCTTCAGGGGCTGGCGGTATTCTTCCAGCATCAGGCCGGCAATGCGGCACAAGCTGTCCTTCTCCAGGGGCTTGAACACCACAATTTCATCCACACGGCCCAAAAATTCCGGCCGCAGAAAATCGCCCAAAGCCTTCATCACCTTGTTTTCATTCATCTGGGCAACGGTTTTGTTAAAGCCGGTTTCGGCGGTTTTTTCGGTGCTGCCAGCATTGCTGGTCATGCAGATGACGGTATTCTCAAAGTTAACGGTCCGGCCCTGGCTGTCGGTAATGCGGCCTTCATCCAAAATTTGCAGCAGGATGTTCAGCACATCGGGGTGAGCCTTTTCGATTTCGTCAAACAAAACCACACTGTAAGGCCGGCGGCGTACCTGCTCGGTCAGCTGGCCTGCCTCATCGTGGCCCACATAGCCCGGAGGTGCACCAATCAGGCGGCTCACGGCGTGCTTTTCCATATATTCGCTCATATCAATGCGAATGAGGGGATCCACGGTATCAAACAGCTGCTGGGCCAGCTGCTTGACCAGTTCGGTTTTGCCCACGCCGGTGGGGCCCACAAAGATAAAGCTGGCAGGCCGGCGCTTGCCGGACAAATCCGCTCTTGCCCGCTTCATGGCACGGGTTACAGCCTCTACTGCCTGGTCCTGGCCAATGATGTGCTGCTTGAGGTTTTCCTGCAAGCTCATGAGCTTTGCAAATTCGCTCTGCTTGATTTTTACCGCAGGAATGCCGGTCCACAGCTCAATGACCTTTGCCACATCCTCCAGCTCTACCTGGATGTCCTTGGTTTTTTCCTCCAGGGTGGGAATCTCCTCCCGCAGACGGGCCAGTTCTGTTTTAACCTGGGCCAGACGCTCGTAGTCTGGGCCATCCTGGGTTTGCTCCTGGGCCAGTTCCTCAGCTTCCAGCTCCTCCAGCTTTTTGCGGGCGGCGGTCAGATCGCTGATTTCGGGGTGGCGCAGGTTGCAGCAGGCACAGGCTTCGTCCAGCAGGTCGATGGCCTTATCCGGCAAAAACCGGTCAGAGATATACCGCTCGCTCAGGTTCACCGCTGCACTCACAATGGGCTGGGGCACCTGAACACCGTGGTGCTTTTCGTAGTATTTTTTAATGCCGGTCAGCACCTGAATGGCATCCGCCAGGCTGGGTTCGCCCACCTTGACCGGCTGGAACCGGCGTTCCAGTGCCTGGTCCTTTTCGATATATTTGCGGTACTCTGCAAAGGTGGTTGCGCCAATTACCTGAATCTCGCCGCGGCTGAGGGCGGGCTTCAGGATGTTGCCCGCATTCATGGCACCCTCGCTGTCGCCAGCGCCGGTGATGCTGTGAATCTCGTCAATAAACAAAATCACATTGCCTGCGGCTTTTACTTCGCTGATCAGGCCCTTCACCCGCTGCTCAAACTGACCACGGAACTGGGTGCCAGCCACCAGGCTGGTAAGGTCCAACAGATACAGCTGCTTACCTTTGAGGCAGGCGGGAACCTCATCCCGTGCAATGCGCTGGGCAATGCCCTCTGCAATGGCGGTTTTGCCCACACCGGCCTCGCCAATCAGGCAGGGGTTGTTTTTCTGGCGGCGGGCCAGAATCTGAATGGTGCGGTAAATCTCCTGCTCACGGCCAATGATGTCGTCCAGCTTGCCGGCCTTGGCCTTGGCGGTGAGGTTTTCGCAGTATTTATCCAGGAACTTGAACTTATGCTTTTTGCCTTCCTTCTTTTCCTCTTTCTTCTGGGCATCTCCCCCAAAGCCAAAGGGCATGGTGGCACTGCCGCCGGGCATAAAGCCATCCTCGCTGTCGCCAGCGTCCTCGCCATCCTCCTGGTTCATGCCCATCCCCATGGGCCCAAAGGGAAACATGGGCATACCGTTTTCGCCAGCTTCTTCCATAAAGCTGTTCATCCGTTCTTCCATGCTTTCCAAATCATTGTCTGTTACCCCGAACTGCTTCATCAAGTCGTCCACCGGCTTAATGCCCAGTTCCCGGGCACAGGTCAGGCAATAACCCTCCTGTTTTGGCTGGCCATTTTCCATGCGCTGCACAAACACAATGGCCGTGCGCTTTTTACACCGTACACAAAGCATATTTTTGTTCCTTTCCGGCCCTGCCGCATGGTTTGCCGCCGGGCCTGCGTGGATGGTTTAAATTCGATAAAAGGGGTTGAACTGGCCAAACAACTGATAAGCTATACTGTGGGAAAGCGTCGCATCGTTCAGCCATTCCAGCGAGCCGCCGGTAATCAGGATAATGGCCCACACCCCGCACAAAATCAGATACAAATCCAGCACACCGGCACAAAGGCCCATTGCAAACCCCAGCAGCTTGTTAAAGCTGCCCACCAGCGGAATACGGTTGAAGTTGGTGAGCACAGCCACCAGCAGCCCCACCAGGAATTTGCACAAGGCAAACGCCACGAAAAACACTACCACTGCAATGATGGGGGTCACCAGCGGCGCAATCACCTGTTCCACCAGCTGGGTAGCCAGTTCCGGCGCACCAGTGGTGAACAACTCCTGTGCCGAAGCAATAATATTCTGCTTTAGGGCATCCGGCAAAAAGCCTGCGTATTTTTCCACCGTCTGGTCCAGGCTCAGCTGGCTGCCGCTGGCCAGGGCACTTTCAATGGTTTTGGTGAAGCCAGATTCAAAAAATTGCTCAAACACCATAGGTGAAACCTGATGGCTGAGCAGTACGGCACCTGCCAGGCTGGCCAGGCTGCCCACAAACTGCACAACCCCTGCCACCAGGCCCTTGCGGGCATAGCTGTTGGCTACCACCACCAGCACCACCAGCAGTATCAGGTCAAAAATCAATGCAATCGTCATTATGGTATCCCTCTTTTTCTGTTTCAGTCAGCCTCTGCCTGGGTACCAGGTTTTTTCAGCTGCCGTACCCAGCCGCTTTCAAACACCAACAGCTTTTGGGTGTCCAGCACTGCCAGGGGCTGGGTATCCAGCTCCATCTCCCAAAGCTGCTCTCCGGCCAGGTTGTATGCCATCACCGAGCGGCTTTTCAATACATATGCCCCGGAGCGGGTGCATACCACACCCGTGTTGGGAGCTGCAACCGTCTGCACCGCTTTTTCCTGCATCTTGGCATCCAGAATCACCAGCCGGGCAGAGAGCTTATCCAGATCCGGGCCCAGCAGCAAGGCGGTGTTCTGGCCACTCACCGAAGCACTGGCCAGCTGGTCGCCTCCATAGCTGTACACTGCGGTTTCCTCCCCCGTATTCATATCGTATACGGCGGCTTTGTTCTGAAAAATCACCAGCAGCGACCGGCTATCCAGCCAACGCAGCTGCAAGGCAGCACTGCCCACCACAGGAATAGAGACCTCTATCTCATTTTTGCGGGTGTCCAGCAAATGGATGTTGGTGGAAAGGCTGCCTTCCTCGCTTTTTAAGCAGGCCACTGCCATCCGCTTTCCATCGGCGGCAAAGGCCACTCTGCTGGGCGTTCCCTCCTTTTCGGTGGGGTACCAGGTGTAAACCGGCTCAAAAGCGATGTTGTATACCGTCAATTCCGCCAAATATCGGTTGGAATCCGTAACCACAGCCAGACTGCCGCCGCTGCTCATCTCTGCCAGCAAAATAGGCTGAGAAAACACATGGGTATATAGGGTACGGGTGCGGCTTTCCACTCGCAGGTCATACCCGGAACGGCTGTACAGTGCAAACCGGGTATTGCCCGCAGTAATGGCAGGCCGGGCGTATGTATGGGCGATGGTGCGCAGCTGGTTGCCAGCCGACGAAACAACAACCACATCGGAGGAGCCAAGCTCCACAAATCCGCCTGCCAGGCTCTCAATCTGCAAAGGGTCTGAAATTCCGGTTTTGGTGGGAAATCCAGCGCCCGGCTGCAAGCTGATGCTGGCAGATTCCAGCAGGTCTCCCAGCAGGGCCATGGGCTTGCCGTAGGCCCCCATGGCATACAGCACCAGCAGCACCAGGGCTGCCGCAATCAGCAGGCCGGTGCGAACATAGCGGGCCCTCCGACGGGCTCGCAGTTCGGTAATGCGGGTCACCTTCCCGCTTTTGGATGGTTGGTTGGGCAACAAGTGTTCCCGCCTTTCTTTATGGAATTTGTGCCGATTCAAGGCTGCTCCGGGTAGTCAATTTGGGCCAAAAACAACCCCTGGGCCGGCAGCGTGGGCCCGGCTTTGCTCCGGTCTTTGGCCTGCAAAATCTCTGTTACCTGCTCCGGTTCCAGCTTATGCTGGCCTGCAAGTACCAGCGTACCTGCCAAAATGCGCACCATGTTGTAGAGGTAGCCGTCCGCCGTTACGCTGATGCACACCCGCTGGCCCTGGCGGCTCACCGTGCACTGGGTAATGGTTCGCACCGTGTTGCCCCGTTGGGCCACCTCGCAGCCTGCGGAACACAGGCTGGTAAAATCGTGGGTGCCCACAAACTTTTGGGCTGCCGCCTGCATGGCATCTTCGTCCAGCAGGCCGGGCAGCCGGTAGTGGTAACCTGCATCAAAGGGGCTGTCAATGGCGCTGTTCCAGATATAGTAATGATAGGTTTTTGCGTGTGCCGCATACCGGGCATGGAATTCCTGGGGCACCTGCTTGGCCTGGTTCACCCGAATGCTGGCGGGCAGCTTCTGGTTCAGGGCCAGGGGCAGTTTTTCCAGAGGAATGCGGGTGTCACTGTGAAAATTCAGGGCATAGTGCAGGGCGTGTACCCCCGCATCAGTACGGGAGCACCCTTTCACATCCGGCCGGTGGCCCAACAGCTGCTCCATGGCATCCTGAAGGGTTTGGCAGACCGAACGGCCATTCTTTTGCACCTGAAAACCGCAGTAATCGGTGCCATCAAAGCTTAAATCCAGCAAAATGTTCACTTATAGCACCCCCGGCACCACAAAACGGGTGGCCCACACAAGACCAAAGGCAACCAGGCAAAAACCCAGCACCAGCCAGTCGTGGCGGCCAAACTTCAGCACCTTCAGCCGGGTGCGTCCATCACCGCCCCGATAGCAGCGGCATTCCATCGCCATGGCCAGTTCATCAGCCCGGCGAAAGGCCGAGATGAACAGCGGAATCAAAATGGGTGCCATGGCCTTGATGCGCTCCTTTAAGCTGCCGCTGTCCAGCATGGCGCCACGGGCCTTTTGGGCGTTCATGATTTTGTCGGTTTCTTCAATAAGGGTGGGAATAAACCGCAGGGCAATGGTCATCATCATAGCCAGTTCATGCACCGGCATTCCCAGCTTCGCAAAGGGCTTGAGCAGCCGTTCAATGGCATCGGTAAGCACAATGGGGCTGGTGGTGTAGGTTAAAAGGCTTGTGCCCGCAATCAATGCCAAAATACGCACACACATGAAGATTGCATAAAACACGCCTTCCCGGTAGATTTCCAAAAAGCCAAGTTTCACCCAAGGCTCTCCACTGCCCCCCATAAAAAACAGGTTTAAAATGGCGGTAAACACCAGAATCGGCACAATGGGCTTAATGCTTTTGCCCACCACTTTGAGGGGAATTTTGGACATACCGTACAGCCAGGCCAGCACTAAAATGCTCAGGAACAACCCCACAAAATTGTTAAGGGTAAACAGCAGCACAATGTAGGCTGCCACTAACATGATTTTAAGCCGGGGGTCCGTGCGGTGCACAATGGAGTCGCCCGGAAAATGCTGGCCAATGGTAATATCTTTCAGCATAACGGCTCCTTTCCGCTCTGCTCCAGCCGAGCCTTTGCTTCCAGAATGGTTTTTACGGCGTAGGGCACGGTGTATACATCCTGGGGCAGATCCAGCCCCATGTGGCGCAGCTTCAAAAAGATTTTGGTAACCTGCGGCACCGAAAGCCCCAGCTCCAAAAGTTCATCGGCACGAGCAAACACCTTATCCACCCGGTCGTACATGGCCATTTTTTTCTGGCTCATTACCACCACACGGTCGGCGTATTTTGCAATATCCTCCATGGAGTGGCTCACCAGCAGCACCGTGGTGCCGGTTTCCCGATGGAACTGCTTTATCTGGGACAAAATCATGTCTCTGCCTTCCGGGTCCAGCCCGGCAGCCGGTTCGTCCAGCACCAGAATGCGGGGCTCCATAGCCAGCACACCGGCAATGGCCACCCGGCGCTTTTGGCCGCCGCTCAGCTCAAAGGGGTTGCGCTCCAGCTGCTCCTGGGTCAAGCCGGTAAAGGCCGCAGCCCGCAGCACCCTGCGGTGGATTTCCTCTTCATCCAGACCCATGTTTTTGGGGCCAAAGGCAATATCTTTATAAATGGTTTCTTCAAACAACTGGTACTCCGGGTACTGGAACACCAGGCCCACCATAAAGCGGAAGGCCCGAATGTCCTGACCCTTAGCCCAGATGTCCTGGCCGTTCACCAGCACCTGGCCGCTGGAGGGTTTCAGAATGCCGTTAAAATGATTGATGAGGGTACTTTTGCCACTGCCTGTGGCACCAATAATCCCCACAAATTCCCCTTCCTCGATGGAAAGGCTCACATCATCCAGTGCTGTGGTTGCATCCGGCATACCCTGGTTGTATATATGGGTCAGATGACGGGTCTCTATGATCGCTGCCATGGTTTCACATCCTTTGTATCAAGGCCATAACGGCCGGAAATGCGCCTTTGGCACGCCAAATGGCACTTTCATGTTTTGAGGGCAGCCATGCCCCTGTGGGTAAAATAAGGCCCAATGCCTTAGCGGCTGTCGGCAGTACCGCACAGCAGCTGGCAGATGGCCTGGGCACATTCCTCCTCGGTAATAATGCCCTCCGGCAATGGCAGACCGGCCTTCACCAGCTCATCCCGCAGTTCGGCGGCCTGGGGCACATCCAGCCGCAGGCTGCGCACCTGCTGGGTTTTGCTGAACACCTCTTTGGGGGTGCCTTCCATCACAACCCGGCCCTGGCTCATTACCAGTACCCGGTCGGCCTGGGCAGCCTCCTCCATATAATGGGTAATGGCCACCACGGTAATGCCAAACTCCCGGTTCAGCCGGTGGATGGTCTCCATCACCTGCTCCCGGCCTCGGGGGTCCAGCATAGCGGTTGCTTCATCCAGCACCAGGCAATCCGGCCTCATGGCCACCACGCCGGCAATGGCCACCCGCTGTTTTTGGCCGCCGCTCAGCTTGTGGGGGGCTTTATCCCGGTAGGCATAAATTCCGGTCATCTTCATGGCTTCGTCAATGCGCTGGCGAATCTCCTGGGGTGGCACTCCCAGATTTTCCAGGGCAAAGGCCACATCCTCCTCCACCACAGTGGCAACAATCTGGTTGTCGGGATTTTGCAGCACCATGCCCACCTTCTGGCGGATGTCGTAGACAGTTTCCTCGTTGGCGGTGTCCATCTGCTCCACCAGTACCGTGCCCTTTTGAGGCAAAAGGAGTGCATTGAAATGTTTGGCCAGGGTGGACTTGCCACAGCCATTGGCCCCCAGCACCGCCACGAACTCCCCTTTTTTTACACACAGGCTGGCATCATCCACCGCCCAGGGTGTTTCGGGGTCGTAACGGAACTGTACATGGTTTGCTTGAATCATTTCATTCATGGGTATTCTCCCTCACAAAGCCCACAGTGGCCTGTTTTCAATCCTGCTGCCAGATGGCAGTGGCGCCGCAAGGCACCACACCGCCGGTGCTGCTCACCGGCAGACCGATTTCGTCGCAGCTGGTGCTGCCGCCGTACTTACCGCACAGGGTGGTTTTTAAAATGTACTCCATAACCGCCGGGGAAAGGCCGGTGGTGTAGCTGTTGACTGCCACAAACAAGGGCTGCTCACTGAGCACCCCTGCGCACAGGTCAATCAAATCATAGATATTATCTTCCAGCTTCCACACCTCGCCGCCGGGGCCACGGCCATAGCTGGGCGGGTCCATAATAATGGCATCGTACTTGCTGCCGCGGCGGATTTCCCGGCTTACAAACTTGGCGCAGTCATCCACAATCCAGCGGATAGGCTTTTGAGCCAGGTTGCTGGCCTGCGCATTCTCTCTGGCCCAGGCCACAATGCCCTTGGAGGCATCCACATGGCAGACGCTGGCCCCTGCCGCTGCACAGGCCAGGGTGGCACCGCCGGTGTAGCCAAACAGATTCAGCACACGGATGGGGCGGCCTGCTGCCTGAATTTTTTCCTTATACCATGCCCAGTTCCCCGCCTGTTCGGGAAATACGCCGGTGTGCTTAAAGCCGGTGGGGCTTACCACCAGGGTCAGGTCATCAAAACCGATGTTCCACTTTTCCGGCAGGCGGCGGCGGTATTCCCACTGTCCACCGCCCCGCTCAGAACGGTGGTATACCGCATCTGCCTTGGCCCACAGAGGGCTGGTTTGAGGGTTCTTCCATACCACCTGGGGGTCCGGGCGCACCAGCAGGGTGTTGCCCCACCGCTCCAGACGGTTGCCGCAGGTTGCGTCAATCAGTTCGTAATCGTGCCAGCCATTGGCAGGACGCATAGTCATTCTCCCTTTCTGTTCCAGTTGGCTGCGGTTCTTGTTGGCCGCCAGCCTGACTTAGAATAGCAAAATTTTATGAAATTTTTTTGTTTGTTTCTGGCTTCTCCAAAACAAGTGGGCAATCATGCCCATCAGCCCCCAAACATACTCTGCTGACCGCTATCCAGTTCACGGGGCAGCTCCAGCCCCAGATGGGTCCAGGCCAGGCGGGTGGCACAGCGGCCCCGGGGGGTTCGGGTCAAAAAGCCCATCTGCATCAGATAAGGCTCACACACATCTTCCAGCGTAATGGATTCCTCGCCCAGCGCAGCCGCCAGGGTTTCCAGTCCCACCGGGCCGCCGCTGTATAGCTCGATGATGGCCCGCAGCATACTCCGGTCCATCTCATCCAGGCCCAGCTCGTCAATGTCCATTCGCTTGAGGGCCAGCCGGGCTGTTTCCTGGTCAATGGTGCCGTCCGCCAGCACCGCAGCAAAATCCCGCACCCGCTTGAGCAGCCGGTTGGCTACACG